>NZ_DATEPI010000127.1:0-21471 GCF_035273305.1 Bradyrhizobium sp.
GAAGCGCACGGGAGAGATCGAGATTGTCGCCATCAATGACCTCGGCGACGCAAAGACCAATGCCCATCTCACGCAGTACGACACTGCCCACGGCAAGTTCCGCGGCGAAGTGAAGGTCGACGGCGACTCGATGGTCGTCGATGGCCATCGCATCAAGGTGCTCGCCGTGCGCGATCCGGCGCAGCTGCCGTGGGGCGATCTCGGCGTGGACACCGTGCTCGAGTGCACGGGCCTCTTCACGAGCAAGGCGAAGGCGGGCGCGCACCTCAAGGGCGGCGCCAAGCGCGTCATCATCTCGGCTCCGGGCGGTGAAGACGTGGACGCGACCATCGTCTACGGCGTGAACCACAACGTGCTGACCAAGGAGATGACGGTCATCTCGAACGCGTCCTGCACCACCAACTGCCTCGCTCCGGTGGCAAAGGTGCTGCACGACAATTTCGGTATCCAGCGCGGCTACATGGTCACCATCCACGCCTATACCGGCGACCAGAACACGGTCGACACGCTGCACAAGGACCTGCACCGGGCCCGCGCCGCCGCGATCAGCTCGATCCCGACCAGCACCGGGGCGGCCCGGGCGGTCGGCCTGGTGCTGCCGGAATTGAAGGGCAAGCTCGATGGCGTCGCCATTCGCGTACCCACGCCGAACGTCTCGGTGGTCGATCTAAAGATTGTGGCTTCGCGCAAGACCGACAAGGACGAGATCAATGAGGCAATGAAGCGGGCGTCAGAGCAGCAACTCAAGGGCATCCTGGCCTATACCACCGCGCCCAACGTCTCGATCGATTTCAATCACGACCCGCATTCCTCCACGCTGCACATGGACCAGACCAAGGTGCAGAACGGCACACTGGTGCGAGTAATGTCGTGGTACGACAATGAATGGGGCTTCTCCAACCGGATGGCGGACACCGCCGTGGCGATGGGGAAATTGCTCTGATTTCGCCACCTCTCAAGCGCCGACGAAGCGCTTGAAAGAGGCGCGCTTCTTATGGTGGCGAAAAATCTCATCCTGCGGGCGCCGCGCTAACGCGGCGTGTTCGATGAGTTTGCGAGATCGTCAATGACCCAGGCATTCCGCACCCTCGATGATGTCGACGTGAAGGGCAAACGCGTCTTGCTGCGCGTCGATCTGAACGTGCCGATGGAAAATGGCCGCGTCACCGACGCCACCAGGCTCGAACGCGTGAGCCCGACCATTACCGAGATCTCCGGCAAAGGCGGCAAGGTGATATTGCTGGCGCATTTCGGCCGGCCCAAGGGACGCGAGGCAAAAGATTCGCTGAAGCCTGTGGCTGACGCTCTTTCGGACGTCATCGGAAAGCCGGTTTGGTTTGCCGAAGATTGCGTCGGCGACGTCGCCCAAAAGGCTGTCGCCGCCATGAAGGATGGGGACATTCTCTGCCTGGAAAATACCCGTTTCCACAAGGAAGAAGAAAAGAACGACCCGGCATTCGTCAATGAGCTGGCGAAGCTCGGCGACATCTGGGTCAACGATGCTTTCTCGGCGGCGCATCGCGCGCACGCCTCGACCGAAGGCCTCGGCCACAGATTGCCGGCCTATGCGGGGCGGACGATGCAGGCCGAGCTCGACGCACTCGGAAAAGCGCTGGAGTCTCCAACCAAGCCGGTGATTGCGATCATCGGGGGCGCCAAGGTCTCCACCAAGATTGATCTTCTGCAAAACCTGGTCAGCAAGGTCGATGCGCTGGTGATCGGCGGCGGGATGGCCAACACCTTCCTGCATGCGCAGGGCGTCGGCATTGGGAAGTCGCTGGCGGAAAAGGAGTTGGCTGCGACGGCGCTGCGAATAATAGAGAAGGCGGATGCGGCCAATTGCGCGATCATCCTGCCGGTGGACGCCGTGGTCGCCTATCATTTCTCGGCCAACGCGCCGTCGCATGCATATGGCCTCGATGCGATCCCGGCAGATGGCATGATCCTCGACGTCGGCCCGCAATCGATCGCACGGATACACGCCGCGATTGATGACGCCGCAACGCTGGTCTGGAACGGTCCGCTCGGCGCTTTCGAGATGACCCCGTTCGACCACGGCACTGTGGCCGCCGCGAGACACGCGGCTAAGCGTACCAAAGCAAAGAAGCTGGTTTCGGTGGCCGGCGGCGGCGACACCGTGGCGGCGCTGAACCAGGCAGGCGTGGCCGGCGATTTCACCTATGTTTCGACCGCGGGCGGCGCCTTTCTCGAATGGATGGAAGGCAAGTCGCTGCCGGGCGTCCAGGTCCTGCGCAACCGTTAGCCCCAACGAATTGTTGGATGCAACACAGAGGGTGCCAAAGCCCAACGCGGAGATAGAATAGAGATGGCTCGTATCACGTTGCGTCAATTGCTGGACCACGCGGCGGAACACGATTACGGCGTGCCCGCCTTCAACATCAACAACATGGAACAGGCGCTTGCCATCATGGACGCGGCCTCCAGCGTCGACGCGCCGGTCATCATCCAGGCCTCGCGTGGCGCGCGGTCCTACGCCAATGACGTGATGCTCAAGCACATGATGGATGCGATCACCGAAATATACCCGCAGATTCCGGTTTGCGTACATCTCGATCACGGCAACGAGCCGGCCACGTGCATGACCGCGATCCAGGCCGGCTTCACTTCGGTCATGATGGACGGATCATTGAAGGCCGACGGCAAGACGCCGGGCGACTGGGATTACAACGTCGGCGTCACCAGGAAGGTCACCGACATGGCCCATCTCGGCGGCATTTCGGTGGAAGGCGAGCTCGGCGTGCTTGGTTCACTTGAAACCGGCATGGGCGACAAGGAGGATGGCCACGGTGCCGAGGGCAAACTCTCGCACGATCAGCTCCTCACCAATCCGGATGAGGCGGTCAAATTCGTCAAGGAGACCAAGGTCGACGCGCTGGCGATTGCGATGGGGACCTCGCACGGCGCCTACAAATTCACGCGCAAGCCCGACGGCGATATTCTCGCGATGAATGTGATCGAGGAGATTCACCGCAAGCTGCCCAACATGCATCTGGTGATGCACGGTTCGTCGTCGGTGCCGCAGGAGCTGCAGGAGATCATCAATGCCAATGGCGGCAAGATGAAGCCGACCTGGGGCGTACCGGTTTCGGAGATTCAACGCGGCATCAAGAACGGGGTGCGCAAGATCAACATCGATACCGACAACCGCATGGCAATGACCGGACAGATCCGCAAGGTGCTGAAGGACAATCCGGAAGAATTCGATCCGCGCAAATATCTCAAGCCCGCAATGGATGCGATGGCCAAGTTATGCAAACAGCGGCTTCAGGAATTCAATACGGCTGGCCAAGCCAGCAAGATCAAGAAAGTTCTGACCCCGGCCGAGATGGCCAGGCGGTACGTCAAGGGCGAGCTCGATCCGAAGCTCGCCTGACACGCCAAAACCAGCCTCGGCACTTGGGTGTTCGGGCCGGGTGATGCTTGGCCTCCTGGAGGAGCGACATCCAGAGAACGAACGGCGCCGGGCAATGGCAAGGTTACTTCGCAAGTTTTCTTCGCGGGTTTTCTTGCAAGTTTTCTTGGGCGGTTTTCTTCGGTATATGGTCCGATAACCGCCTGGTTTGACTTGCAATCGTTTGCTGAAGGAAACCCCCGATGAACCTCGCTGATCTAAACAAAGTCGCTCTCGCCATGGTCGCGCCGGGCAAGGGCATCCTCGCCGCCGACGAGTCCACCGGCACCATCAAGAAGCGCTTCGACGCGATCAACGTCGTCTCCACCGAGGAGAACCGCCGTGATTATCGCGAAATGCTGTTTCGAAGCAGCGAAGCCATGAGCCGATACATTTCCGGCGTCATCCTTTATGACGAGACCATCTGGCAGAATGCAAAAGACGGCACGCCGCTGGTAAAGCTCATCGAGCAAGCGGGCGCGATTCCCGGCATCAAGGTCGACGAAGGAACGCAGGCGTTGCCGGAATGTCCGGGTGAACTGGTGACCGTTGGACTCGACAAGCTCGCCGATCGTCTGAAGAAGTATTACGAGCGCGGCGCACGTTTCGCGAAATGGCGCGCTGTGATCGACATCGGCGGTGGCGCGAGGCCGATTCCATCGATGACCGCGATTCACGTCAATGCCCATGCGCTTGCGCGTTATGCGGCGCTGTGCCAGGCCGCGCAGATCGTTCCGATCGTTGAACCGGAAGTCCTGATGGACGGTGATCATGACATCGACCGCTGCTACGAAGTCACTCAGCGGGTGCTCAACAAGACATTTCAGGAACTGCGAATTCAGCGAGTCGCGCTCGAGGGCATGATCCTGAAACCCAACATGGCCGTTCCCGGCAAGAAAAGCAGTAAGCAAGTCTCGGTCGAAGAAGTTGCGGAGAAGACCGTCCGCATGCTGAAAGCTTGCGTGCCTGCGGCAGTGCCCGGCATTGCCTTTCTGTCCGGCGGGCAATCCGACGAGGAGGCCACCGCGCATCTGGATGCGATGAACCGGATCGGCGGCTTGCCCTGGCGGCTCACTTTCTCCTATGGCCGCGCCTTGCAAGCCGCGCCGCAAAAGGCATGGTCTGGCAAAGCTGAAAACGTTGCAGCAGGTCAGCGGGCCTTTGCGCACCGCGCCCGGATGAACTCGCTCGCGACCTCGGGCGAATGGAAGGCCGATCTGGAAAGAAAGGCGGCATAGGTTGGTCACCAAACCTGCCCCACTGCGCCCGGTGCCGCGGCTTTATCTCGCGACACCGGTTGTGGACGATCCGGCCTCCTTGATCGAAACGCTCCCTGCCTTACTTGCAGCGGTCGATGTCGCCGCGGTGCTGGTGCGGCTGAAACAAACCGACCAGCGCACAATGATCGCGCGTATCAAGGCTTTGGCGCCAGCGATCCAGAATAACAATGCAGCGTTGCTGCTTGATGGTCATGTCGAACTGGTCGCCCGCGCCGGCGCGGATGGCGCGCACCTCACCGGCATCGAAGCGATGCAGGAGGCGCTTCCGTCGCTCAAGCCGGACCGTATAGCAGGCGTCGGTGGATTGGCGACGCGGCATGACTCGATGGCCGCAGGCGAAGCCGGTGCGGATTACGTGCTGTTCGGCGAGCCCGATGCGAGGGGGCAGCGGCCTTCGGCCGAGGCGATTGCAGAACGTCTGGAGTGGTGGGCCGAGCTGTTCGAGCCTCCCTGCGTCGGTTTCGCGGCATCTCGTGAGCAAGCCTACGAATTTGCTGCGGCGGGGGCGGATTTCGTTCTGGTCGGCGATTTCATCTGGGAGCATCCGCGAGGCGCGACGGAGGCGTTGAGCGAGGCGGAGCAGGCGATTCGTCAGGCGCATGCCGCGATGCCGGGAAAAGCACATGCTGAACCGGGGTAGCAGCGCAACATGAAAACCCTGCGCGCGCTGTCGGTTCTGTTTTGCCTGATGTGGACGGCAAGCGCCGCGGCCCAAGTTCCGTTGACGCCTCCGGTCGCGGCAACGTCCCCCGCGCCGTCGGCCGTAAAGCCGAAAGCCAAGCCGCATGCGCCAAAGAAGCCTGTCGCTGCTGGCGCAAGTCCAAAAACAACCGCCATGCCGGGCCGACCAGCTCCGACCGTAACGACGGCCCCCGCTCCCGATGATGCGGGCGCAGATCTCGTGTTCGGCGCCTATCAGCGCGGCATGTACAAGACCGCATTCGATCTCGCGACCAAGCGGGTCCAGGAGACCGGCGATCCAAAAGCCATGACCATGCTGGGCGAGCTCTATGCCAATGCGCTGGGGGTCAAGCGCGACGAAGCAATGGCCGCCGATTGGTACAAGCGCGCCGCGGCCGCTGGCGACCGCGAAGCCATGTTCGCGCTAGCGATGTTGCGCCTCGCTGGACGCGGCGGCCCAGTGAATCATGAGGAAGCAGCGAAGTTGCTGGCCTCCTCCGCCAAACTCGGCAATCCGAAGGCGGCTTACAATCTGGCGCTGCTTTATCTTGATGGACAAAGCTTGCCGCAAGACGTCAAACGCGCGGCGGAACTGTTTCGGGTCGCCGCGGATGCCGGTAACCCCGAAGCGCAATACGCGCTCGCCACCTTCTACAAGGAGGGCACCGGCGTTCCGAAAGACATCGACAAGTCAGTGCGGCTGTTGCAGGCGGCTTCTCTCGCCGGCAATGTCGATGCCGAAGTCGAATATGCGATCGCGCTCTATAATGGCACCGGCACCCCAAAGAACGAACCGGCCGCGGTCGCCCTGCTGCGCAAGGCCGCAAAACAAAACAGCCCGATCGCGCAAAACCGCCTGGCGCGCGTGCTGGTGAGCGGCCAAGGCGTACCGACGGACATCATCGAGGGATTCAAATGGCACCTGGTCGCAAAAACCGCCGGCAAGGGTGACCCCGATCTCGACGAGGCGCTTGCCCATATCAGCCCCGAGGATCGCGCCAAGGCGGAAGCGGCGGCGCGCAGATGGCTCGGCAGCAAGTGATCCGCCCTTGACGCCACAACAACCGCAGGGCAACCCACTCAGAGCGCGCCGGCATGCCCGACACGCTCGTTGAACCCGGAATTCCCCTCCCATAGCTGACCTGATGCTCAGGTCGTCTTGAGCCGAGATCATGCTGCATTCTGCCCTTATCAACGTCATGGTCAAAGCCGCCCGACGCGCCGGCCGCAGCCTCAAACGAGACCTCGGCGAGATCGAGAACCTGCAGGTTTCGCTGAAGGGACCGGCCAACTTTGTCACCATGGCCGACAGGCGCGCGGAGGAGATGCTGCACAGCGACCTCACCAAGGCTCGCCCGGGTTATGGCTTTATCGGCGAAGAAGGCGGCACGCGGCAGGGCGACGACAAGACCCACACCTGGATTGTCGACCCGCTCGACGGCACCACCAACTTCCTGCACGGAATTCCGCAATTTGCGATTTCGATCGCCTTGCAGCGCGAGGATACGGTCATCGCGGGCGTGATCTATAATCCCGCCAACGAGGAACTTTACATCGCCGAACGCGGCAAAGGAGCCTTCCTTAACGATCAGCGGCTGCGGGTCGCGGGGCGGCGCAAACTGAGCGAATGCGTCATCGCGTGCGGCCTACCCCATATGGGGCGCGGCGATCTCGAACTCGCGCGCGCCGAGATGGTCGAAATCCAGGCCAATGTCGCTGGATTGCGCCGGTTCGGCGCGGCCTCGCTGGATATGGCTTTCCTCGCCGCCGGCCGTTTCGATGGCTATTGGGAACGCGACCTGCAGCCGTGGGACATCGCCGCCGGGCAAATCATCGTCCGCGAAGCCGGCGGCATCTTCACCGGCATCACAGGCAATGACGACGCGCTCAAGACCGGCAACGTGATCTGCGGCAACGAGTTCATCCATGACGAGCTCATGAAGATCCTCAAGCCATTGGCCAAGTAGGCTGCCAAGACGGCCCGCCTCGAATCCGATCGCAATCGGTTCTTGAGCTGTGGCTAGTCCGGCTTCGTGGAGCGCGGCCCGAAATCCACAACGCTCATCTAATCTGAAGGCAGCCGCGACAAACAGCAGCTAGGCCCAATTTAATCGTCTCGGTGCCCGGTTTCGGTCACAGGTTCCGGTCAACACACGAATCGTGGCGTATCTGATCTTTTTTCTCGCCGCCGCTGTGTCATATTGGGGACTCAGTGCGGCTCCTCGCGACGGATGACCCCGGCATGCATTCAGCCCCCTCTGCGAGCTCCAAGATGGAGATCGAACTGAACAAGCTATCCTCGCCCCGGATTTTTCTGGTGAGGATGCTGGTGTTTCTGGTGTTGTGCGCGCTGGTCACGATCGTCCTCTACAAACAGATCGTCATCGCATTTTTCGCCAATCCCGGACTTAACGCGCTGATCGGCGCAGTCCTGCTGATTGGCACCATCTTGTCGTTTCGACAGGTGATCCGGCTCTATCCGGAAGTCGCATGGGTCAACAATTTCCGCATCGCCGATCCCGGCCTTGCGATCGAACGGTACCCCACCCTACTGGCGCCGATGGCTGCGATCCTCGGCAAAGAACGCACCGGCCGCATGTCGATTTCGCAGCAGACCATGCGACATTTGCTCGACTCCATCGCCACGCGGCTGGATGAAGCCCGCGATATTTCCCGCTACATGACCGGCTTGCTTGTTTTCCTCGGGCTGCTTGGGACTTTCTGGGGCCTGATCGAGACCGTAGGCTCGGTCGGCAAGGTCATTGACGGCCTGAAAGTCGGCGGTGACGCCGGCGCGTTGTTCGACACCCTGAAGGAAGGCCTTGCCGCGCCGCTCGGTGGCATGGGCATTTCATTCTCGTCTTCGCTGTTCGGCCTCGCCGGTTCGCTCATTCTCGGTTTTCTGGATCTGCAGTCGAGCCAGGCACAGAACCGGTTCTATACCGACCTCGAAGACTGGCTCGCCTCCACGGTGCGCGAATATTCCGGCGAGACCGTTCCCCAGGCCTCAGGCGGCGAAATTCAGGCGGCGGTCGAGCGGTTGCGGCTTGCACTGGAGGAAGGTGGCGGGAGCCGCGGCACCAGTACAGCAATGGCCAATCTCGCCGAAGCGATTCAGGGTCTGGTCGCGCATATGCGGACCGAGCAGCAGATGATCCGGGAGTGGGCCGACGGTCAGGGCGAGCAGAACCGGGAAATCAAGAAGTTGCTTGATCGGCTCGCGCGCCAGCCCGAGAAAAGCTGACCACGAATTGCGATAGCGGAGACATCAATGGCCCTTGCTCGTGCACGCCGCAACGAATCCGCGTTCAATTACTGGCCGGGCTTCGTCGATGCGCTCTCGACCCTGGTGCTCTCGATCGTATTCCTCCTGTCGGTATTTCTGGTGGTGCAGTTTTTCCTCTCCCAGGAAGTCACGGGCAAAGACAAGGCACTCGAACAGCTCAATGCCAAGATCGCGCAGCTGAACGACCTGCTGTCGCTGGAGAAACTTGGCAAGATCAATCTCGACGACCAGGTTTCGCAGCTGCGCGCCGGGCTGGCTTCGGCGGAGGCCGAGCGCGATCGCGTCAAGGGCCTCTATGAAGGGCTTGCCGGCGCCGGCAATGATGCTGCCGGACGCGCCAACGAACTGAACAAGGCGCTGGATTCCGAAAAGCAGGTATCATCTCGCGCGCTCGCGCAGATCGAGGTCCTGACGCAGCAGATCAGCGCGTTGCGCCGGCAGCTCGCAGCGCTTGAGGAAGCGCTGGACGCATCGGAGAAGCGAGACAAGCAATCGCAGAGCAAAATCGCCGATCTCGGGCAGCGGCTGAACGTGGCGCTTGCACAAAGGGTGCAGGAATTGTCGCGGTATCGGTCGGAATTCTTCGGCCGTCTCCGCGCCATTCTGGGCAACCGCCCGGATATTCGCATCGTCGGCGATCGCTTCGTGTTCCAGTCCGAGGTCTTCTTCGACACGGGACAAGCGCAGTTGCTGCCCGAAGGCCGCGCCGAGCTCGACAAGCTGGCGACCGCGCTGATCGATCTCGACCACCAGATCCCGGCTGAAATCCCCTGGGTGCTGCGGGTGGACGGACACACCGACGTACGGCCGATCAGTAGCCCTGTATTCAAGTCGAACTGGGAGTTGTCGTCGGCACGCGCAATCTCGGTGGTGCAGTACCTGATCTCGCTCGGAGTACCGGCGCAGCGGCTGGTTGCCGCCGGCTTTGCCGAATTCCAGCCGCTCGACACCGCACAGACCGAAGAAGCGTATAAGCGCAACCGCCGCATCGAGCTGAAGCTGACGGAACGATGAAGGCGATGACATCGGACGCGGACGCGTCGGTATGAACGCCCGCGTTCAGTTGCGCCCATATCGTTCGGACGACGAGGACGCGACCATAACCCTGTGGCAGCGGACCTGGCAGCAAGCCTATCCTTCGATCGACTTTGCGGCGCGTGTGGCCTGGTGGCGGGCGCGCTGGCGTGATGAACTGGTGCCCAATGCAGCCATTATCGTGGCTGAGCAGGAGGGTGTCCCCGTCGGATTCGTCACCATCGACGCATCAGGCTATCTCGATCAGTTGGTGGTCGCGCCCGATCACTGGGGATCGGAGATTGCCGACCGGCTGGTTGATGAGGCCAAGCGCGCCTCGCCCGATAGAATTACGCTGCTGGTCAACACCGACAACTCCCGAGCCATCCGCTTTTACGAGCGCAACGGTTTCTCGCATGCCGGCCAGGATGTGAATCCCGCTTCCGGGCGGCCGGTGCTGAAAATGGAATGGAACGGCAGCGCGGAATAGGATTTCGAGCTAAGTGGATGCCGGTTCGCGCGAAGAAAACGGGTCAAAAGAAGAATCTACCCACGATCTAGCGTTCCGCAATTCACACGCCTTCGAATTGCAATCGCGCCAATCTGGCATAGAGACCGTTGGCGGCGGCCAGGGAAGCGTGGGTGCCCTGCTCGACGATCCGGCCCTGGTCCAACACCATGATCCGATCGCAGGACAACACCGTAGCCAGCCGATGAGCAATGACGAGCGTGGTGCGATGCTTCATCAATTCCTCCAGCGCGGTTTGCACCAGCGTTTCGCTTTCCGCATCGAGTGACGACGTCGCTTCATCGAGCAGCAACAGCGGCGCGTCCCGAAGGATCGCCCGCGCAATCGCGATCCGCTGGCGCTGGCCGCCGGACAGCGTCACACCGCGCTCGCCGAGCTGCGTCTCGAAGCCGGCGGGCAAGCGGCGGATGAATTCACTGGCATGCGCAAGATCAGCGGCGCGCTCCACCTCGTCATCGCTCGCGTCAGGCCGACCGAACCGGATGTTGTCGCGCGCGCTCGCGGCGAACACCACCGAGTCCTGCGGCACCAATGCGATCCGTGCCCGAACCTCGCGCGGATCGGCGGCGTTGATCGGAATGCCATCGAGCGATATCACGCCGCCCGAAGGATCGTAAAAACGCAGCAGCAGATGAAACAACGTGCTCTTGCCCGCGCCGGATGGTCCGACGATCGCGACCTTCTCGCCGGCGCGCACTGAAAGCGAAACGCCCTCGACCGCCCGCACATCCGGACGCGTCGGATAGGCGAAGCTGACATTCTCGAAGCTCACGTCGCCTCGGGCGGACACCGGCATCATCACCGGCGCTGGTGGGGGCGCGATAGCAGATTTCACCTGCAAAATTTCGAACAGCCGCTCGGCGGCACCCGACGCGGCCGATACCTCGCCCCAAACCTCGCTGAGCTGGCCAAGGCCCGCGGCGGCGAATGCCGCATACAGGATGAACTGCCCGAGACGGCCGGGCGTCATGGACCCGCTCAGTACGTCATTGGATCCGACCCACAGGATCGCCACCACGCTCGCAAACACGATGAAGATGATCACCGCTGTCAGCACGGCGCGAGCGCGGGTAGAGGTGCGTGCGGCCTCATAGGCCTGCTCGACCTCCCCGCCGAAGCGCGCGTTCGCCAGCCGTTCGCCGGTGTAGGCCTGAACCGTGCGGATGGCGCCGACCAATTCCGAAGCATAGGCGGTTGCATCCGCCAGCGTGTCCTGCGCATTGCGTGACAGTCGCCTGACCCAGCGCCCGAATGCGACCAGCGGAATCACGATCACGGGAATTGCGAGCAGCACGAATCCCGAAAGGCGGGGGCTCGTGAACACCATCATCCCAGTCGCGCCGATGAACAGCATCAGATTGCGGAGCGCGATGGAGACCGACGCGCCGACAGCGGACTTGATCTGGGTGGTGTCGGCGGTCAGCCGCGAAATCAATTCACCGCTGCGCGCTGAGTCGAAGAACGCCGGCGACAGCGACATGAGATGCGCGAACACGTCGCGCCGAAGATCGGCGACGATGCGCTCGCCGATGGTCATGACCAGATAGTATCGCGCGGCGCTGGCACCTGCCAGCACAGCCACCACGGCGATCATCACGCTGAAGTAGCGGTTGATCATGGCGATGCCTTCGGGAGAGAACCCGAAGTCGATCATGCGACGCACCGCGACCGGTACGATCAGCGTCGTGAGCGCCGCGATCGTCAGTGCGATGAGGGCTAGTATCGCGCGGCCGCGGTAACGGGCGACGTAGGGCGCGAGCGCCAATAGCGGTCGAAGCCGCGCGCGCTTGAGCGGCGATTCCAACAACGGCGTTTCGATCGAGGATGTCTGCGCTGACTCCACGCCGTCACCGGCAAGCTCTTTGTCAGCCCGCTGTTCAAGCCGCTCCACTGCGCTCATGAGATCTCGACCAATCGCTCCGCCCCTCCCCAGATAGGCCGCGCCGCCGGGAGAGGCAAATCCTTGGAATCTGCGGCTAATTCCGGCAGTCAGCTGGCTTGTTTCGGATGCCCTGCTGCGTTATAGAGCGCCCAAATCCGTCCCCGATACATTGACGCAGAGGCGTCGGCGCGCCGAAGGATATGCCATGAAGCCTGAAATTCATCCTAATTATCATACGATTACGGTCGTAATGACCGATGGCACCGAATACCAGACGCGCTCGACATGGGGCAAGGAAGGCGACAAGCTGAACCTCGATATCGACTCCAAGTCACATCCGGCCTGGATTGGTGGCGCCCAGCAGCTGCTCGATCGAGGCGGCCGCGTGTCGCGGTTCCAGAAGAAGTTTTCGGGCTTTCTTAAAAAGGATTAACGCCTGTTTGGCGGTTCGTGCGCGATCTGCAAACGCCTCCCTTTCGGGGCGTTTTTCGTTTGCGCGACATGGTTTGGTTTGAACGCCAGATGTGGTCACGCGCGCCAACCGACGCAAGCGGCGCCGACGCCGATGATGCAGCAGGCCGCGATCCGAAGCCGGGTCAGGCGCTCGTTGAGAAAGAGGGCTCCGAGCAGTGCCGCGAATACGACGCTGGTTTCGCGTAACGCCGAGATCGCGCCCATGGCGTTTGCCTGCATCGCCCAGATGATGGCGCCGTAAGCTGCGAGCGAGATCAGACCGCCACTGGCAGCCTTGACCGCTTCGGCAATCGGCAGCGCGAAAATTGCCCGCTTGCCGCGGACCGAATAGCAAAGCGGGAGCAGAAGAAAGAACGCGAACATGCCGCCGGTATATGCGATCCAGTTGCCGGAGGCCCGCACTCCGATGCCGTCGATCACGGTGTAAGAGGCAATGCTGATGCCGGTCGCCAATGCCCAGGGCAAGTTCATCGCGTGCAGGCGGCCCTTCGCCAACGCCAACATGAAAATGCCAATCGACACCAGGCCGATACCGATGGAGCCGAGCACGTCCATCCATTCGGCCGCAAACAAGCTGCCGCCGAGCGCGACCAGCGCCGGCGAAGACCCGCGCGCGACTGGATAGGTCTCGCCGAGATCGCCGCTGCGATACATGCGCACCAGCAGCGCGTTATAGACCAGATGAACGAGACCCGAGGCGATCACGTAGGCCGTGGCCGATGACGGCAGGCCCGCGATGGCCATCATCGCAAGGCCCGCGACACCGACCGTGATGTTCATGATCAGCATCGATTGGCCACGATCGACGCCGCCGCGCAGCAATGCGTTCCAGCTCGCGTGCAGGAACGCGGCTGAAAGTACCAGCAGGATGGAGAAAGGCGTCAGCAAGGCCGGACCATCGCCAATGACCTTGATGCCGGTTTCATGCGCCCGCCCTTAACCGGCGGCGCGGAGCGATCAAGGGGTGATATTATCGCTCGAACGCCGCCTTGAGGCGGTTGAGCTGCGGCACCAGCGGATTGCCGATCGCCGCGCGTTCGGTCACCGGCGCGTGGATGGTGGTATCGAGGCGACGGACCTTGCCTTGCAAGATCATCGACCGCGCAATCAGCTTCTGCAATTGCAGCGGGAGCTTCTCGATCATTTCTTCCGGGCCGGGATCGGCGGCGCTCAGCCTGACCTTGGTCTTTTCACGATTGGCCTGGGTCAGCGTCATCTCACCTTCCTTGACGGCACGATGAAGCAGCAGCCAGGACGCCAGTTGCATCAGCCGGGTGGTCAGCCGCATGCTTTCGGTCGCGTAAATGAGGCTGACGGATCGCTCCAGCGCCTTGGCGTCGGTGCGTCCCGCCCCGTCCAGATAGGCGGCGGTTTCTTCAACGAGGTCCATGCCCTCCCGGAACAAACTGCCGAACGCCGCGGAATTGGTAAGCCGTTCGCTGAATTGCACGAGGGCTGTTTCGCCTTGCGAGCGATCCGACATGGTTTAAGGCCTCACGCCACTGTTTACGCAGCCCACGCGTTGTGAACGCGCGGGCTTATGATGAACAAATCATTGCGCGCGGCGGCGGGAGAGTCCAGCCGCAACCTTGAATATGGTTTCCAGCCGGGTGAGGTGACGCCCAAAAAAAGAGCCGCCGTTACCGGCGGCTTTTAAAAGTTGATAACAGGGAGGCGTCAAACAGAGTGACAGGAGCCACTCGGTGTCCAAACGAGGACAATACAGGTCATAGAAGGGAAAGCTTAATGGATGGTAAATGAATCAACTTTTTCAGTTTTCGTTTGCCATGTCGGCCACTGGCCGAGTCGGCGTCGATGCACTCTCGTTCATATTGCTAGCTCATGAACACAGCCCGCCTTGACGGCAGACTCTTCGGGCGCGTCCCGCGAAAGATCGTCTGGCATCGCTTACGTTTTGAAAAAGCTGTTCGCCGCGTCCTTTGAAGCGCGCTTCTTGCTCATCGCCGCCTGCAGTCGCTCGATCTCCGACGTCATCAGCGCGATCCGTTCGGCAAGTTCCTCGACCGAGAGTAGCGACAGATCCTGCCCGATCTCGTGAGTGACTTTTTTCCTCGGTTTATCGTCATCCTCAATCGCCATGCGTGCTCCTTGGTCCTCGAGGGCTCCAGAGGCGGTTGCCAGCGCGAGCGCCGCTGGCTAATCAGATGGCTCTTCGTTCCCGCGTTTCGCAAGGACAAACCATGGAAAAGCTGCCCGCGCAAATGACCGTCATCGGCATCAGCAAGCCGGGCGGCCCCGAGGTTCTTGTGCCGGAAACCCGTCCCGTGCCAACGCCCGGCGCGGGAGAAATCCTCATCAAGGTCGCAGCCGGCGGCGTCAATCGCCCGGATGTGGCGCAGCGGTCCGGCTCCTATCCGCCGCCGCCCGGCGCCAGCGATTTGCCAGGCCTCGAGGTGGCGGGCGAAGTTGTCGCACTCGGCACGGGGACGGTCAGGCACAAGCTCGGCGACAAGGTGATGTCGCTGGTCGCAGGCGGCGGCTACGCCCAATATTGCATCGCCCAGGATGCCCAGGCGATGGCAGTACCCCCGACGCTGTCAATGTTGGAAGCAGGCGCGATTCCTGAAACGCTGATGACGGTCTGGCACAATGTGTTCGAGCGCGGCGCGCTGAAGCCCGGGGAGACGCTTCTGATCCATGGCGGATCATCCGGAATTGGCACCATGGCCATCCAGCTCGCCAAAGCGTTCGGCTCGAAGGTGATCGTCACGGTGGGCTCGCAGCAGAAGGCCGATGCCTGCCTGAAGCTCGGGGCTGATCGCGCCATCAACTACAAGACGCAAGACTTCGTCGCGGAAGTAAAAACCGCAACCGGCGGCATCGGCGTCGAGGTCGTTCTCGACATGGTCGGCGGCGATTACATCGAGCGCAATTACGACGCGGCGGCGGTCGATGGCCGCGTCGTTCAGATCGCGCTGCTTGGAGGGCCAAAGGCAAACGTCAATTTTGCCAAGCTGATGATGAAAAGGCTCCACCACACGGGTTCGACGCTGCGGCCCCGTAGTAATGCGGACAAGGCCGCGATGGTCGCCGCGATCGAAGCCAAGGTGATGCCGCTGTTGCGCGAGGGACGCGTAAAGCCCCTGATGGACAGTACATTCCCGCTTCAAAAAGCGGCCGACGCGCACCGGCGGATGGAGACCAGCGAACATATTGGCAAAATTGTGTTAGCAGTTTAACGCTCGCGAGCGAAGCGCGGGCGGAAACCCTTTGAATTGCTTCGCTTTCATGTCATTTATCCGACCACCGGATTCTGCTTCGTCCGGAAACGTTGGCGATTGCGGAGAACCGACATTGCGTCTGATCAGGTGCCTTGCGCTGCTCGCGCTGGGCCTCGTGATTTTTTCCGCGGCGCAGCCGGCGCGCGCGATCGACGCCGTCAGCGTCCGCAGCGACGCGCCCGCCATCGACCTCACTGCTGTGCTTGATCACCAACGCAGCGAAACGGACCGTATCCAGGTATCCACCGCGCCCGGCACCGACGGTATCGTTCGCCGCATCGAGGTCCGCGCGCGCGAAGGCGGACAGAACTGGGTGGTATTCGCGCTCGCGAACAACACTGACGACCAGCTCGATCGACTGATCGTCGCACCGCATTACCGTATCGTGTCCTCGGGACTTCTGTGGCCCGATCTCGGGATGTCGCGTATTTCGACCATCACGCCCTCCAGCGGCGATCGGCCGGAGCGCCAGGACAGCGCAACCGCTGACATCTTCCGCATCACCCTTGATCCCGGCGCCGTCATCACTTTTGTTGCCGAATTGCGGACGGATAAGTTGCCGCAGCTCTATCTTTGGGAGCCGGACGCCTACAAGGACAAGGTCAATTCGTTCACGCTGTACCAAGGCATCGTGATCGGAATTTCCGGATTGTTGGCGTTGGTGCTGACCATCCTGTTCGTGGTCAAGGGCAGCATCATGTTTCCCGCCGCCGCCGCGCTGGCATGGGCTGTGCTGGTTTATATCGGCGTCGATTTCGGGTTCTGGGGCAAGGTGCTCGACATGTCGAACAACGCCGAGCGCGTGTGGCGCGCCGGCGGTGAAGCGATCTTGGCCGCAACGCTGTTGGTGTTCCTGTTCGCTTATCTCAATCTCAGCCGCTGGCACGTACGTTATTCTCACATCACGGTCGGGTGGCTCGCGTTTCTCGGTTCGCTGGTGGCGCTAGCATTGTTCGATCCCGCGGTAGCTTCGGGCATTGCCCGCATCTCGCTGGTGTTGATCGCGTTCGCCGGTTTCGCACTGATCGTCTATCTCTCCACTCACGGTTTCGATCGCGCGGTGCTTTTGATCCCGACCTGGTTTTTGCTTGTGGTCTGGGTGATTGCAGCCGGACTGACGGTCGCGGGCAGCGTCACCAACGATATCGTCGGCCCGGCCTTGCTCGGTGGCCTGGTGCTGATTGTGATGCTGATCGGCTTCACCGTGATGCAGCACGCCTTTGCTGGTGGCGGTGCGACTACCGGGGTGGTCTCCGATATCGAGCGCCGAGCGCTGGCGCTGACCGGCTCCGGCGATCTGATCTGGGACTGGGACGTCTCGGCGGACAAGGTGTTTACCAGCCCAGAGACCGAAAGCCTGCTCGGCTTGAAGCGCGGCGCGCTGGAAGGGCCAGCCGCCAAATGGCTCGAGGTGCTGCATCCGCTCGATCAGGACCGCTTCCGGGCCGCACTCGACAGCGTACTCGACCAGCGCCGCGGCCGACTGGTGCAGGACTTCCGGCTGCGCACGCCCGACGGCCACTTCATGTGGTTTGCGCTGAAAGCACGTCCGGTGGTTGGCTCTGACGGAGAGGTCTCCCGCGTGGTCGGCACCCTGACCGACGTCACCGAAATCAAGAACGCCGAAGAGCGCATGCTGCACGATTCGGTGCATGACAATCTCACCGGTCTGCCGAACCGAAAATTGTTTATGGATCGCCTTGGCGCGGTGGCCAATTTTTCGAAAACGATGCCGAACCTGCGCCCGACGCTGATGGTGATCGACCTCGACCGTTTCAAGCAGGTCAACGACTCCGTCGGCATAGCGGTCGGCGATTCAATCCTGCTGACGCTGGCGCGCCGGCTCACCCGCATCCTCAAGCCGCAGGACACGCTGGCACGGCTCGCAGGCGACCAGTTCGGCCTGATCCTGATGTCGGAACAGGATCCCGGGCGCATCACCGCTTTCGCCGAGACGATACGCAAGACCATCCGCGCGCCAATCGCCTTCAACGATCGCGAAATTTTCCTGACCGCCTCGATCGGGCTGGCGCTCAGCGATCCGCAGGCTCAACTCTCCGACGAGATCATCAAAGACGCCGAGCTTGCGATGTATCATTCCAAGCGGATCGGCGGCGATCGCATCGACGTCTACAAGCCGGTGATGCGCGCGCGCAAGACCGATCGGCTGACCCTGGAATCGGAATTGCGCCGCGCCATCGAGCGGGAGGAAATCACGATCCTGTATCAACCGATCGTCCGGCTGGAGGATCGTTCGATCGCGGGATTCGAGGCCTTGGCGCGCTGGGATCATCCCAAGCTCGGGCGAATGTCTCCGGTTGAATTTATCGCGATCGCCGAGGAAATCGGCCTGATCGTCGATCTCGGCATGTTCGTGCTGGACCGCACCGCCCGGCAGCTCGCGATCTGGCAACGCGCGATGCGTTCGCGGGAGCCGATCTTTGCAAGCGTCAACGTATCTTCGCGGCAGTTGCTGCGGCACGACTTGATCCATGACGTCCGCACTGTATTGTCGCGCTCGTCAGTGGCGCGGGGCACGCTGAAGCTTGAATTGACGGAATCGCTGGTAATGGAGAATCCGGAACACGCGGCGCAGATGCTGACCCGGATTCGCGAACTCGGCACCGGTCTCTCACTTGATGACTTCGGCACCGGCCATTCCTCACTGGCCTATCTGCAACGCTTTCCCTTCGACACCATCAAGATTGACCAATCGTTCGTGCGCACCACCAGCCGCGGCACCCGGCCGGTGATCCTGAAATCGATCATTGCGATGGCGCATGATCTCGGGATGGATGTGGTGGCGGAAGGCGCGGAAACCGATTCCGACGCGGTGGAACTTTATCACCTTGGCTGCGAATACGCCCAAGGATTTGCGTTCGGCGAGCCGATGGATGCCGATGCTGCGATGCGGCTCCTCAGTGAAGAGCGGCTCGAACCGGCGAGTTGATCGAAAACGATCATCGACCAAGCAGCGGTCCTCAACCTCCAGTTGTTATTAAGGTCCCATTCATCCGCGAAGGCGTACGAGCCCGTATCGGCGATGCGAACTGAACCAACAGGAGACGAAATGCGTACAATTAGATCAATCCCGGCTTTAACGCTCATGGCATCACTGGCTGCCGGAATGCTTCTGGTGATCGCACCTGAGAACGCCGTCGCCCGAGATGGTGACCGTCACAGCGATCACAATGGACACGATGATCATCGCGATCGCGCCAGCAGTGATCGCAATGATCATAACAGCGGAATGAAGCACCGTGATTCCAGCAAAGTTCACAGCAGTGAAGGGACGGACCGCCACAAGTCCTCGCAAAAGGGCAAAAACCAACCGGTCGCGATGAGCGGCGGCAAAAAGCTGCCACCGAACAACGTCACCGTGTCAAACGGCCTTGTTAAACTCAACATCCCGAATACGGCGTACGGCTTGACTGCCACGCCGAACAAGGACGGCACCATCACCGTTTCCAACGGCAATCCCAGCCAGTCCGTTACGTTGCCCGGCACCCTGCTGACTCTTAGGGGCGCCACTCTCAATAGCCTGGGCGGTGGAGAAGGAATGCAGTTGAAGCGTTTGGCCGACGGAAGCTTCGCCGCAACGCACGTCGTGACAGCCGCTCCGCCCGCACCGGCTCCTAAGCCCGGTCCCAAGCCGGCGGACACGGGCAGCGTGACAGGGGGCGCCAGCGTCAGTGATGTCGGAAAGGGCGTCGTGGGACTCGGCAAGGACACCCTCAATGGGCTCAAGGATGTTGGCGAAGGTTTCATCAGCATCGGTTCACCGAAACCCGGCACGTCAGGCGCGGGCGAACCCAAGACATCGACATCGGTCCAGCAGTAGAAATTTCGCTGCAGCATCGTGAGACAAGGAACGGGATCGCAACGACGCGGTCCCGTTTGCTTTTAGAAAAACAACTGGCCCCGGCCTCATCCGGAGCAAACTGTGAGCAGCTTTTGGTCGCGTTCCCGTATCCGTCAACGCGGAGACGACGTGGTGATGGAGTTTGCCTATGACCACGGTTCGAGACGCGCGAAGCTTGCCGCGCTCGCCATGAGGATCTCGGACGCTAGCTTGGCTTCATCTTCTTGAACCGCACAGCGTTGCCGTCCGGCTGGCGGGTCGCGATATAGCCGCCCGACAGGCAAGCTTCGCGTTGTGGCATCTTCTCTTGCGGGCTGCGCAACGTCTCCCACCACGAGGCGCGCTGGGCGGCGCGGGGTAGCGGAGCGTCGATGATCTCCTCGATCTGCTGAAAACTCAGGACAAATTCAGGAAGCTTCTGCTTCTTCAGATAATCTCGCAGAGCGTCGTAGTCGTTCACTTTTATCCTCGGCAAAAGTACCGCTCCGAAGCCGTCGCTTATCGACGTCGAAATACAGCGATCGACGCAGGGCTATTTCGAAGAGTATCTTCTTAATTCCTCGCGCAGCTCGTCGCGTAAATCGGGCCGCGCCATGCCAAACGCGATGTTGGCGCGCAGGAAACCCGATTTCGAGCCGCAATCGTGCCGCTCGCCTTCGAACTCCACGCCATAGAAACTCTGGAGCTTTGCGAGCCCGATCATGGCGTCGGTAAGCTGGATTTCACCGCCGGCGCCACGCTCGTGCTTTTCCAGGATTTTGAAGATTTCGGGCTGAAGGATATAGCGGCCGGTGATCGAGAGGTTTGAGGGCGCGGTGCCCTTGGCCGGCTTCTCCACCATGCCGTCGATCTCGAATATGTTGCCGTCGCGCTTGCCGACACCACAGATTCCGTATTGATGCGTTCGATCGGGCGGCACTTCCTCGACTGCGATCAAGTTGGATTGCTCGCCGAGCTTGCCGGCGGCTTGGATCATTTGTTTCAGGCAACCCGGCGTGTTGAGCACGAGTTCGTCCGGCAGCAATACCGCGAACGGCTCGTTGCCCACAATATCGCGCGCGCACCAAACTGCATGACCGAGACCAAGCGGCGACTGCTGTCGGGTGAAGCTCATCGCGCCGGCTTCGGGCTGATCGCGCGCCAATATCTCCATCTCAGCCTTCTTGCCGCGGGCCTGAAGGGTGGTATCAAGCTCGTACATGCGGTCGAAATGGTCCTCGATCACCCCCTTGTTGCGGCCGGTAACGAAGATGAAATGTTCGATGCCGGCCTCCTTGGCTTCGTCGACGACGTACTGGATCAGCGGCTTGTCCACGATAGTCAGCATTTCCTTTGGCATCGCCTTGGTGGCGGGCAGGACGCGGGTGCCGAGGCCGGCGACCGGGAATACGGCTTTACGGATCTTCATGGGGATTGTCGGGCTGCCTTGAGAGAGTGCGATGGGCACGTGATATGCTGGCATCTTGGTAACCTGTTTGGATGTGCCAACAAAGCGCGATGTGAACGTACGACCCTGTGAGCCGGCGAATATATCTGCTCGCGCGGCCGACCTCGCGTTGCCGTCGAAACCCGGTTCCATAAGCAGAATTTCCGACACCAAAATCTCGCCTTTGTTAAGCTATTGGAAACCGAGAGGAGGCCTCTTGAAGACGCGGCTACTCGTGTTGGCGGGGATTTAGGGCAAGGCACGGACATGTGGGACAGGCGGCTCAGTTTGGTGGCTGTTGCGGCAGTGCTGCTGGCGTTTAGCAGCGCGGATACGGCGCACGCGCAGTTCACGAGTGGTACTGGCCTCGCATTTCTCGATAA
>NZ_DATEPI010000128.1:0-9787 GCF_035273305.1 Bradyrhizobium sp.
GTCGGCACCTGATCGGCAGAGACATACCAGTCCGCCGAAACATAGGCGTGAGCCCCCGTCACTGCGATCAGCCAGAGCGATTTTCCGTCCGCCAGCTTCGCGAGCGGGTTTTGGCGTGCGACATGAAATGCGACAATCGGCGAACCGTCATCGGAATAGGACAGGTGAAAGGGCAGCGGAGATGCAACGGGCTTGCTTCCATCCCAGGCTGTGATCGTGCCGAAGCCGCGCGCCCGCGCCCACGCAAGACTCGCGGCGCGATCGGGCTTGAACATGGGAGGCGTATACATTGCAAACTCCTGCTTGATGTAGGAGCCGCCAGATCAGACCGCGTATTGTGGGGAGGCCGCGGAACGCATCCGGCGGCAGAGGCTGATATCTAAACGCAGATGTCCGCCCATACCGCTGAGGTGCGGCGGCGGCGAACAATGAAAGCGGTCACGGCGTTAAGCATGGGCGCGTCTATAAGGCCGCGCCCGATGCTCGTCAAGTTGTTAGCCCCGATGCGGGATGCGTGCTGCTGCCAACACGCATTCACGCGACGGGCCATTTCACCAAGCTAGATCACCGGATTCCACGGCGCCGGGATTACCTGATATCCGGCGCCATCTTTCACGATATGGCCCAGTCCGGGGAACGGGTAATGGAAGCCCTGGACTTGCAGCTTCTCGGCTACCACCATGTCGTACACCCGGCGACGTGTCTTTTCCGCCATTTCAGCATCTTGATCGAAGAACGCGTGCCAGCCCGGGTTGGTCGCAAAGGGGTTCGGATTATTCGTGACGTCGGACTGGATATACACCTTGCCCGACCCGGACGAGAGCACATACGAAGTGTGGCCCGGAGTATGGCCGATCGTATCGACGGCAAGCAGGCCGGGGGCGACCTCTTTGCCCCACTCATAGGGTGTGACCTTTTTCTTGAGGCCGGCCTCGAAGACATTCCGGTTATTTTTGAAGAGTCCCTGCATGCGCCCGGCCGGGGCGCGGCTCATTTCGCCGTCGTCCATCCAGAATTTCCATTCGGTAGCGGGCACCAGCACTTCGGCGTTGGGAAATGCCGGCGTACCGTCGGCGGTCAGCAGGCCGTTCACATGGTCACCGTGAAAATGTGAGATGACCACCATGTCGACGGCCTTGGGATCGAAGCCCGCCGCAACCATGTTTTCCCCGAACAGACCGTTTGCGCCCTTGCTGTTGGTTTTCGCGACTGGGCCGTTGCCCGTATCGATGACGACCAGCTTGCCTCCGGTGTTGATCACCAACGGCGCGAAGTGAATCGTGAAGACGTCTTTCGGCAGAAAGGCCTTCTCCAGGGCCGCGTTGACTTCTTCTTTTTTGGCATTGGTAATGAAGGAATCTTCAAGTTTGAAGGTACTCCTGCCGTCGGAAACAACGGTAACCTGGATATCGCCCACCTTATAGCGATAGAAGCTTGGCGCCTGCTTGTCTGCCATGGGTGCAGCCGCCTTGGCCTGCAGCGGTGGCAACAGCGGTGCGGCAGTGATCGCGGCGGCTCCGGCCAGTGCGTGACGTCGTGTCAGTTTCATGCTGATGTCCTCCCAGTGAGACTATGATTTCGGCGGCGGGACGGTTGCCCACTTTGCGCTAGTGCCGTGACCACGTTACTTTTAGCAGCGGCGCTACACAAGGTTGCAACACCGGCACATGGTATCTTGCCGGTTAACCCCGGCATTCACGGCTTATTCCGGGCGACTTCACGCTTCAGAAGACGCCCCAAATCCACTCGGCAACGCCAGCAAGCACGTCACCGAACAGCAACAGCACCGCCGACCAAACTAGCGCCGACACGAAATTGGCAAGCTGGAACGGCCAATAAGGCATTTCAAAAATTCCGGCAGCGAGCGGGACTGAAGCGCGCAACGGTCCGAAGAAGCGCCCGATGAAAATACTCGGCACGCCCCATTTCTTCACGAACTCCTCGCCACGCGGGAGTATCTCCGGGTAGCGCGATAGCGGCCAGATCTGGGCGACTTGCTCCTTGTACCTGAACCCAAACCAGTATGAGACCCAATCGCCGAGCCCGGCGCCAATCCCACCGGCGATCCACACCGGCCAGAAGCTGATGCCGCTCGCGCCGATCAGCGCACCGATCGCGATCAGCGCCCCCCAGGCTGGAACCAGGAGCGAAATAAAAGCGAGCGATTCTCCGAATGCCAGCACCAGAACGATCGGTGCAGCCCAGGCCTGATGGTCGCGGACGAAGTCGGCCATGGCCCGCGCGAGATCTTGCATTCCGAACGCCCTTTTTTTGGGGATGCCCTTTTGAGCCTTGAACCTTTTCTGCAGATCCAATGGCTGAAAACAGGTAAGCCAGCTCTATCACTGACATCAAGTCACAAGGGCGGCGACAGTCCATGAGCCAAGGCCTCGACTGCCCTGCAACTGAAAGCGAAAAACCCAGAGGAAAAACGGATGATCGGATCGCTGATGATGTGCGTAGGTACGTTGCTTCTTCTCGTCGGCATGCTCGCCGGTATCGCCATGGGGATCCAGCAAGATTTTACGCTGGCCCCAGCGCACGCGCACCTGAACCTGATCGGCGGAGTGCTCCTGTTCGTGTTCGGATTGTACTATCGCCTGATGCCCGCGGCCGGCAGCACTGGCCTGGCGAAGCTGCAAGGAACGCTCCATATAGTTGGCGCGATCGTATTTCCGGCAGGCATTGCGCTCGTGGTGCTGAAGGGCACGTCATTTATCGCCGCACCGATAGCGGGGTCCTTGATAGTGATCACCGCGATGGCCCTTTTTGCGGTGATCGTGTTCCGATCGGCCAGGGCCAAGTTCTAGAGGGCCAAGTTCTAGAGCGAGTGCTATGACACATTTTGCCGCTGGCACATGCAGCGGAAGCCATTAGCTATTCGCGAGAAACCAGAACTCATCGGATCACCAGCTCTACTCAGGCTCCAGATTGTGCCTGCGGTCACTTTTTAAGCGTGATCCGTGGCATAGTCGGGAGCCTTGATTCGCACGCCGTAGCCGTGCGCAGCACATGAAGCAAAATGCCTAAACCATTCAAAGCGCTCGCTAAAAACAAGACAGCCAACGATCTGTTCGGAACTTCAGCGTCCAAAGACCGGCCTCTCAAGGCCGCCCCGCGGAGTTCCAGTGCCGAGGCCGGCTACACCGCGCGCGATATCGAGGTGCTGGAAGGCCTCGAGCCGGTACGACGCCGGCCCGGCATGTATATCGGCGGTACCGACGAAAAAGCGCTGCATCACCTGTTTGCCGAAGTCATCGACAACGCCATGGATGAGGCGCTGGCGGGGCACGCTTCCTTTATTGAAGTGGAATTGAGCGCCGACGGATTTCTAAGCGTGACGGACAACGGCCGGGGTATTCCGATCGATCCGCATCCGAAGTTTCCGAAAAAATCCGCGCTCGAAGTCATCATGTGCACGCTGCACTCGGGCGGTAAATTCGATTCCAAGGTCTACGAGACTTCCGGCGGCTTGCATGGCGTTGGCGTGTCGGTGGTGAACGCGTTATCAGCGCGGCTCGAAGTCGAGGTCGCCCGCGGTCAGCAACTCTATCGTATGGCATTCGAGCGCGGCCATCCCAAAGGCAAGCTCGAAGATCTCGGCAAGATCAACAACCGACGCGGCACCAAAATCCGCTTCAAGCCGGACCACGACATCTTCGGCGCCAAGGCGGCTTTCAAACCACAACGCCTGTTCAAAATGGCGCGGTCAAAGGCGTATCTATTCGGCGGCGTTGAAATTCGCTGGCATTGCGATCCCAGTCTTTTGAAGGGCGTCGAGGATGTACCAGCGGAGGACAGTTTTCATTTCCCGGGTGGCTTGAAAGATTTTCTCGCCGCCGCCATTCACGCCGACACCCTGGTGCACCCGGATATCTTCTCCGGCAAATCCGGGCGCGTCGGCGCACATGGCGCCTGCGAATGGGCCGTTGCCTGGACGGTGGATGCTGACGGGTTCCTATCCTCCTATTGCAACACCGTGCCGACGCAAGATGGCGGCACCCATGAATCCGGCATGCGCAGCGCGCTGCTGCGCGGGTTGAAGGATCATGCCGAACGCGTCGGTCAAGGCAAACGCGCCGCCAATGTCGTCTCCGAAGACGTCATGGTTGGAGCCGCCGTCATGCTGTCGGTGTTCGTGCGCGAGCCTGAATTCCAGGGCCAGACCAAAGACCGGCTTGCAACCGCCGAAGCTCAACGCATCGTAGAGCAGGCGATCAAGGACCCGTTTGATCATTGGTTATCGGGCAACCCGGCGCAGGCCAACCGGCTGCTTGATTTTGTGGTCGAGCGCGCGGACGAGCGGCTGCGGCGCCGTGCCGAGAAGGAAATTGCCCGCAAGACCGCGGTAAAGAAAGCGAGATTACCGGGTAAACTCGCCGACTGCACCAGCACCGCTGCCGAAGGATCGGAGTTGTTTATCGTCGAGGGCGACTCCGCCGGCGGCAGTGCCAAGCAGGCGCGCGACCGCAACACGCAGGCCATTCTGCCGTTGAAAGGAAAGATCCTCAACGTCGCGTCCGCGACCAAGGACAAGCTGACCGCAAACGCGCAGCTCAGTGAACTGGTCCAGGCGATCGGATGCGGCACGGGCACGCACTATCGCGAGGAGGATCTGCGATACGCCCGCATCATCATCATGACCGACGCCGACGTCGACGGAGCGCATATCGCCTCGCTCTTGATCACGTTCTTCTACCGCCAAATGCCGCGGCTGATCGATGAGGGTCATCTATATCTGGCTGTGCCGCCGTTATATCGGCTGACCCACGGCGACAAGACCATCTATGCCCGCGATGACATCCACAAGGAGGCGCTGTTGAAGAGCGAATTCAACGCGAACGCAAAGGTGGATATCGGTCGCTTCAAGGGGCTGGGCGAGATGATGCCGGCACAGTTGAAAGAAACCACCATGGACCCGTCCAAGCGCTCCCTGCTGCGGGTCGTACTTTTGGCCGACGACCGCGAGGGTACCGCCGATTCGGTCGAGCGTCTGATGGGCACGAAGGCCGAGGCGCGCTTTGCCTTCATTTCCGACAAGGCCGCATTCGCCAGCGAGGATCTGCTGGACGTGTAGGCCCGACCCGGAATCCAAAGCGGCAAAGGCCTTTCACAAGGCATCGTTGAAACTCCGGCTACGCTGCCTTGCGCCTCTCGCCGCTGGGCGTTTCCTTCCCTAAGGTTGTATAAGTCGATCGACACACCTTTTTCAGAAAGGTGTGTCTTGGAGGTAACAACATGTGCTAGCGCAGCCTGCTATGCTGACCTCAGGTTGAGATTCTTACCGACGCACCTAGAGCGGGATCGAGTCCGACGATTTGAACAACAGGGATCGGCAGATGAAAAAAATCGGACTCGCTATTGCGGTGCTTGCAGCATTCTCGGGATCGGTGGTCGCAGCGGACATGACCCCAGGCGCTTACACCAAAGCTCCCCCACGAACGATCGCGGCGAACTGGACTGGTTTTTATCTGTTCGGCGGCGCCGGTGGCGGTCTCTGGGCTGCCGATAACAACGTATTGCTGCAAGACACCGGGGTTCCGCTGACACGTGATCAACGCCTGGGCGGCAGCGGATGGTACGGAACGGTCGGCGCCGGATATGATTGGCAGGTCAACAGCGGCTGGTTAATCGGTATCCTCGCTGACGGGCAATTCGGCAGTATTCGCGGCTCGATTGCTGACCGGATTTTTGAAGGTACCGAAAAGCTCCGGACCAGCTATGCGGCAGGCATAAGACTGGGCTATCTGGTCGCCCCCAACGTGGTGTCCTATGTTAACGCTGGCTATTCGGGTTCGCAGTGGTCGGGTACAACAACTTCCTTGACGCTTACTTCCTTTAGTGGTGCGGTTTCTACGACGCCCTCCTTTCATCGTAACGGGTTCTTCGTGGGCGGCGGTGTGGAAAACAACGTCAATATCTTTGGTGTTTCGGCGCCCGGCTGGTTCATGAAGACCGAATATCGTTCGGCTTTCTATGATCGTGTCACACTTCCTGAAAGCTTTGCGGATACAGGCTTGCCCACCGCCGATTCAATTACCTTCAAACCGTGGGTGCAAACGATCAGCACGTCGCTGGTGTACCGCTTTAACTGGGGTGACCCGGCGGTCATAAGGTAGTGATCTGACCTGGCGCTACTCGTCCTGAAAGCCCCGGCACGGTCCGGGGCTTTTTTTGTGCTCCGTCAGTCGGTCTAACCCTATTTCGGGAGCGCTTCCGGCTTGCTCAGCGCTGGGCCATCCCCCCGCTCGCTCGAGAGCGGCGAACAACTCTTGATTTGCTGCTTGGGTGTGGATTCCTCGATGCGCCGGGGTCCCTCTTCATTGTTCGGCGGCGCCAGCGCTGGGGGCCTTACGGGCTCCAGAGAGCCCTTGGCCGCAAATTTATGGGCAATACGGGGGATCCAAGGCTCCTACCGGATTTGCGCTATTGAATACCCGTATTTCTACGGATGTTTTCCGGCCGGTGTGCCCGGGCAGCAACAGCATTTTGGGTGGGACTGGGTATAGTTCGCCTACTGAGCTTTGAGAATCGGTGCATTTGCACTCGTGTCACGCGATCGGGTTCGAACGCTTAAATTTGGGGATTTGACAATGAAGAAATTCGTACTCGCGCTTTCTGCCATTGCGGCGTTCACCGCTCCTGCCCTCGCGGCTGACATGGCAACCAAGGCTCCGATGAGGGCGGCGCCGGTGGCTTACGCGCCTTCATGGACCGGTTTTTACATCTTCGGTGGTGGCGGTGGTGGGCTGTGGAATGCAGACAGCAACGTCAACACCTTTCCGGGCGGACTTCCGATCACTCGTGATCAACGGATGGGCGGCAGCGGCTGGTTTGGAACGGTGGGCGCCGGCTTCGACTGGCAGTTTAGCAACTGGGTGCTTGGCATCTTCGGTGACGGACAATTCGGAGAGCTTCGTGGTTCGATTGCCGATCCCGATCTTGGTATCGAGGGCCGGGAAAAGCTTCGCACCAGCTATGCCGCTGGCGTGAGACTCGGTTATCTCGTCGCGCCCAACGTGCTGTCCTACGTCAATGCCGGTTACTCCGGTTCGGAATGGTCCGGCTCCAGCCTGTCGACTCTCGCTGCTGGCGGCGGCCCGACGGTTCTTACCACGCCCTCTTTCCATCGCGATGGATGGTTTGTCGGCGGCGGCTTCGAAAACAACCTGAACATCTTCGGCATTACGGCACCTGGCTGGTTCATGAAGACCGAGTATCGCTCAGCCTTCTATGACCGCATCAGTCTTCCGGAGACCTTGGTTGGCGGTCGCAGTGCCGGTGGCGCGATCACGTTCAAGCCTTGGGTCCAGACCATCAGCACATCACTCGTATATCGCTTCAACTGGGGCGGGGCGCCGATCTCCGCTGGCTACTGATCTCTCCTGAGCTTCCAGAAACTGAAAAGCCCCGGCATCGTCCGGGGCTTTTTTTATCTTTGCTAACAAAACACATTGCGGCCAGGGCTACCTCATTCCGTTCTTGCTGCAATTAAGCGCGCACGCCACGCTGGCGACATCGGCTGGCAGATCCCCGCCTTGCACCAAGAAGGATGACACCGTGCGACAATTGCTCTTGACCGTCGGGCTCCTCGCACTCGCAATGGGCCTGCTCTGGATCGGTCAGGGCACCGGCATGATACACTGGCCGCAATCAAGTTTCATGATCAACGAGATCAAGTGGGCCGGATACGGCGCTGTCGTCGCCGCGCTCGGACTGATCTTGATTTGGCAGAGCAAGCGCTGAGCACGATCCAGGGGAATCAGTAATGACGGCGAGCGAGCGATTCGATCTGACGGGGAAGGTAGCGATCGTCACGGGCGGCAATGGCGGCATCGGCCTCGGCATGGCACGTGGGCTGGCTGATGCCGGGGCCGACATTGCTGTGGTCGGACGCAACGAGGGGAAGTGCCTGGCGGCAGCCAATGAACTAAAAATGCGCGGCGTCAAAGCGATCTCTATCATTGTCGATGTTACCGACAAGACAGCCGTGGCCGAGATGACCAGGCAGACCCTGCGTGAGCTTGGCCGCATAGATATTCTCGTCAACAATGCCGGCATCAACATCCGCAAACCGCCGCACGTTCTTGATATCGACGAATGGGACGGCGTGATCAGGACCAATCTGACAAGCGCGTTCCTGTGCTCGCAGTCGGTCTATCCAACAATGAAGGAGATGGGCGGCGGCAAGATCATCAACATCGGTTCGATGATGTCGATCTTCGGCGCCAGTTTCACGCCGGCCTATGCTGCAAGCAAGGGCGGCATCGTTCAGTTCACCCGCTCCTGCGCCTGCGCGTGGGCTGCCGACAATATCCAAACAAATGCGATATTACCTGGGTGGATCGACACCGATCTGACCAAGCGCGCGCGCGAGCAGATTGATGGGCTGCACGAACGGGTCCTGGCGCGAACCCCGGCGGCCCGCTGGGGTGTATCGGCCGACTTCGCTGGTATCGCCGTGTTTCTCGCCTCGCACGCTTCTGATTTCGTCACCGGTACCGCCATTCCCGTCGATGGCGGATTCTCGATCATGGGATAATCGAAGGTGTTTCAGCGGCGACGTTCGAAGGCGAGTTCTCCGATGTCGCCCGCAGCTACGCCGGCAAGGGCGTCGTCAGATACGAGTGGTAAGCAGGAGCCAGACGGGCGCTCGAGTTTTACGGTCCCCCGAGGCTTCCCACAAGATGATCTTCAAGGAGCGCTGCAATCGCAAGGTCGCGACTGTCATTTGTGCAAAACATTAAGCTTTTTCGGCGCTTGCCGGGTCTGCTCCATTGACTTTAGCCAATTCGCCCCTATGTTCCGCTCAACGCGGCCCGGTATCGAAACGCGATATCTTGATCAAGCCGCCTGCCTGCGTATCCGAAAATCCCGTGCAAGATTGCATGCCGTTCCGGGGTTGAGCGCGACAGTTATTTCCGAGATTCCAAGCGGCGGTTTCTACCAGAGGCTCAATGTCCTTTTCCCATCTCGGCTTGTCCGACAAGGTGCTCGCCGCCGTCGCGGCTACTGGCTACACCACCCCTACCCCCATTCAGGAACAGGCGATTCCCCATGTTTTGGCGCGCCGAGACGTTCTCGGGATCGCGCAAACCGGCACCGGCAAGACCGCCGCCTTTGTCCTTCCGATGCTCACGTTGCTGGAAAAGGGCCGCGCCCGCGCGCGAATGCCGCGCACCCTTATCCTCGAACCGACACGCGAGCTTGCCGCTCAGGTGAAGGAACAATTCGACAAATACGGAGCCGGCCAGAAGCTCAACGTCGCACTCCTGATCGGCGGCGTTTCATTTGGTGATCAGGACAGCAAGCTGACTCGCGGCGTCGACGTGCTGATCGCAACCCCGGGCCGCTTGCTCGATCATACCGAGCGCGGCGGATTGCTCCTCACTGGTGTCGAGCTTTTGGTGATCGACGAAGCCGACCGCATGCTGGACATGGGATTCATTCCCGACATTGAACGCATCTGCAAGATGATCCCGTTCACGCGCCAGACGCTATTCTTCACGGCGACGATGCCTCCCGAAATCGCCCGTATCACTGAAACTTTCCTGCACAATCCCGAGAAAATCGAAGTCTCGAGGCCGGCGACGACGGCGGTCGGTGTGGCTCAGTTCCAGGTCAGCGTTGGCCGCGAGCCTCATGAAAAACGCGAGACTCTGCGTCGCCTTTTGCGCGATGCCAAAGATCTGAACAACGCGATCATCTTCTGCAATCGCAAGCGTGAAGTGGCGCTGCTGCACAAATCGCTGCAGAAGCATGGCTTCAGTGTGGGTGCCCTGCATGG
>NZ_DATEPI010000129.1:0-20167 GCF_035273305.1 Bradyrhizobium sp.
CGTCCCCTGCGGAAGCCCCCACCCGGCGCTTCGCGCCACCCCAGAGCGAGCTTTGCTCGTCTCGACCCCACAAGTGGGAGGGATAAGAAAGAGCAGCCGCGCTCAATTCCAAATTTTCAAACAGCCAGACGACCCGCCCACACCTCCGCCATCTCGCCGCGTGATCCGCGCGAGTTGGCGATATGAAGCGCACCTGAAACATCAGAGGGCGCAGGGAATGCCGGGCGCTCGATGCACCCGCAGCCTCGCATGCAAAATAAAAAGCATACGAGTGTAGTCACCACGGTCACGCCGGATACGCCCGGCATTCCCCGCGCAATGGTTTACGACTTATATCGCGCTCTTCCCGGTGATCGGGCTTTGTTGTCACCGTCGCCAGTGGGATATTTCCCGCCAACTTGACGCCAGCGTCGAGGCGTCAGAACCACACGACTTCGCCGTCCGCATCACATGCCGTTCGTCAGCGGCACGTCAACGTCCATTGCATCCCGTCCCGCGTTCGTGACGATCGCGAGCCGCCCCTCTGTGGGACGAGACGGCGGCGCTTATGAGCCGATTTGCATCGAGCGAGAACGTAAATGTTTTTGCGCATGGGGCTGGACAGTGATTTCCCGCAGAGCCTGTCGGGCAAATCAAAGCGCGAGGTAGCAGGGAGTAGCGCAACCGATCGCGCAACGCTCGGCTCAATCAGTAGCTACGGTGCAAGCGCGATAAGTTCCGCATTCGGCCGGTCGGAAAAGAAAACGCCCGGCCATCAGGCCGGGCGGAGAAGTCGCAAAGCAATTACATCGGTAGCTAAGCAATGGGCGGCATTGTGTGGAAACCGACCCGGCTCGTCTGTTCACTTTTTAACATTGCCCGCGAAGCAAATTGTCTGCGCGGTGCTGCCCAAACTAGAGCCGCGGCACGCGTACCCGGAGCCATTTACTGGCTCGCCTACAAGCTCGCGCCTTCCGCCGTCGAAGATAAACAGGATGGCGGATTGCGCAATCACCAATCCACCCGCGAGTACGCATCACGCAGCATCAGAAATGGTTGGCGGACGCTCGCCCTAAATCTGCGCCGCGACCTTTTCGAGTCCGATCAGGCGTGCGAGCGTGCGCACTTCCTGCTTCTGGTCTTCGCGCAACTGAAACAACAGCGGCATCGCTGCCGATTTTAATTGCTGGACTTCAGCGGAATCAGGATCGATCGGCGTCGCAGCTGCGACATGCGGATCGGCGTGACGTGTAGAATGAATCTTGCGGGCTACCGCGCGCAGCGCATTTTCCACCGCCGGCCAATAATATTCCTGGTCGGACGAGAGGCGGAGGCGCTCCTTGATCCCGGCAATCTGCACGTCGCTGAGCAGCGCGTAAGGTTTCGCCGCGGCAGGCTTCGCGACCGGCTTCGGCTTCGGCGGCGCCGGAATGGCCACTGCCTTTGGCTGCACGATATCGGCGGAGCCGGTCGACGCAAAGGCCTGCCGCAAGGGCTCGCTAATTTTCTGTATCGGCGCGGGCTCAAGCGACGCCACCGCGATGTTGGTGACCGCGAGCCTGTCTTGTTTGCTTTCCCGATTGGCGATCGGGCTCTTGACGACCGGAGAATTCATATCCGCTTTGGCCGCCGGGACGCTATCTCGGCCCAGAATGCTGACGGCCGCGGCGCCGGCGAGGAGCACACAGCTCAGCGCGATAAATGTAATGGCTCTGGTCAAACGGTTCTCCGTCCGGGGCTTGCGGCCAAATCATTGTCCGAAGACTGGGCACCAATTAAGGCTTAACCGTGCCGCGCGTGGGCGAAATTGGGGCTGGGCTGAGCCGCCATCCACAACCCATTGCTGGCCGGGCCGGCGTTCGCATGAGGATTGGGCCTAGTAGCGATCAGCGAGATCGAAATTGAGCGGCTGCCGAGAGGTCATAGGCGTCTTGAATATCGGCAACAATGGCGGAGGCTTCCCACAGCGCATCGGGCGCGATGGACTGCATGCTGATCGTCCAGTTGCTGCCCTTACTGGACCTGGGCGTCGACACGATTTCGAATTGGACGTTTCGACACAACGGATGCCGCTCGAGTGCGTTACCGACCCGCCGCCTGATCTCGTCGATGGTCGCGGCCGCTTTTTCAGACGTCGCAGCATAATTCATGACTCAGCCCTTTCAGCGGTTGAGCGCGACCCGCCACGGGCCGACTTCGCCTTCGATTCATCAAGTGGGATGGTTAATGGCCGGTTAAAAGCCGCTTGCACCGAGGATACGGAGGTATCGACGCATGTGCGCGACCAGGGCGCGCTTAGCCCAGCAGCTGATCGAGCCGATCCCGCAACTGATCCTGGTGATATGGCTTTGCCAATCTCGGCAGATCTAGCTGGGTCCCCTCGGGCAATTCGGCGTAGCCGGTGGCAAGCAGGATGGGCAATGACGGCCGCAACTGACGCGATGCAGCCGCGAGCTCAATGCCGGTCATGCCCGGCATCACGTGATCCGTCATCATCAAATCGAGGGGCTGCTCGCTCCTGATGATGTCGAGTGCGTGCACGCCGGAGCTGGCGCCAATCACTTGATGGCCGAGGTCCTCCAGCATTTCGGTGGTCGATAGCGCTATCAGCGGATCGTCGTCGACGAACAGGATCACTGCCGAGCGATTGACCTTTTGCGACCTTTGCGCGGGACTGTCGGTTTCGGGGACGGCAGTCGCCACCGGCAGGATCAGCGTTGCGGTCGTTCCTTTTCCCACCGCGCTCGACAACTGCAGCGCGCCACCAAGCTGTACCGCAAGCCCGTGCACCATCGACAGGCCGAGGCCAGTGCCTTTGCCGAGCGGCTTTGAGGAGAAGAACGGCTCGACGGCCCGCTTCAGTATGTCCGGACTCATGCCCTTGCCGCTATCGACTACGGAGAGCTTCAAGTAGCGGCCGGGCCGCAGCGCGGGATCGCTGTTCGCCTGCACTTCGGAGACTTCGAGCCTGATGGAGCCACCATCGGGCATGGCGTCGCGGGCGTTGATTGCAAGATTGAGAATGGCAAGTTCAAGCTGGTTGGCGTCGACCCGGGCCGGCGGCAATCCCTCCGGGATTTGTAAACGGAGCTGCACGCGCGGACCCAAAGAACGCTCCAGCAGATCGATCATCCCGTTGATCAGGCCACGCAGATCGACGGGCACGGCTCGTAGATCCTGTTGGCGCGCGAATGCCAGCAGGCGTTGCGTCAGTGAGGCGCCGCGCTCCGCGCCCTGCAGCGCCCCATCGATCAGCCGATGCAGCCGCGGATCGCTGGGGATCCGCTTGCGCAGCAGATCGAGATTACCCATCACCGCCATCAAAAGGTTGTTGAAGTCGTGAGCGACACCGCCGGTGAGCTGACCAATGGTCTCCATCTTTTGAGCCTGGCGCAATTGCTCCTGCGCCTTTTCACGCGCGGCGACTTCCTTCATGAGGTCGGCGGTGCGCTGCTCGACGCGCTGTTCAAGGGTAGCAGTCAGTTCTGCCAGCGCGGTGCGTTCAGCGGCGAGCTGCGCCAGCAAGTTCTCGCGTTCGATTTCCGCGACCTTGCGCGCCGTGATATCGGACGACACGCCGACAAGGGATTTGATGCTGCCATCCAGGCGTCGGACGGCGCGGGCCCGGACGTCTACCCAATGCTGCGAGCCGTCCGGCCAGATATTGCGGTACTCGATGCTGTAGTCCCCGCCACTCTTAATGGTCGTTTCCAGCACCCGGTTGCGCCGCGCCCGGTCGTCGGGATGAACGGACGTCAGCAGGTCCTCGTATGAGAACGGCTCATCCGGCCTACGTCCGAAAAATTGCTTGCAGGTGTCCGAAGCTTCGAGCTCCAACTCGGGTAAGTGCAGCTCGAGTGCGCCGAGATGACCGGCGTTCAGCGCGGTCTGCAATAGGCCCTCGCTCTCCCTGAGATCCTCGAGAATGGCGCGTGTCTGGTATTGTCGACGGCGACCTCTTACGGCGGATCCGACAATGCTTACCAGCGTGGTCGGATGAAACGGCCGTTCAATGAAAGTGACGTTGCCCAAAGCCTGTCCGAGCCGCATCGCGTCCGGATTGCGCTCTGGACCGCCACCTTGGCGCGTCAACAGCACGATCGGAAAATCCGACCATGACGGCTGCTCGTTGAGCCATTGCGTCAATCGGCGGAGATCCGCGGTCTTGATCGCCTCGTCGGCAATAACCGCGAGACCGGCGCCACGCTCGACTTCGTGCATCAGTTCCACGAGATCGGCGCAGACCGTGGCGTAGTAACCCGCTTCCGTGATCAAGGCCGCGGCCACCGAGGCATCCCGTCCGGTCGGAGCGAGGATGACCGCACGTTCGGACGACGCACCCGCTCTCACGCCGTTTGCTCCTCCAGTAAGGGCTGTCCTCCGCCGATATAGACAGGAACACCACGAAGCACGCCTTGAAATCCCTCCAGCGGCTTGCCGATGGTAAGACCACGCTCGTCGATACGGTATTCCCGGATCGTTGCTTCATGCTGGCCGGTGCGTTTCTTGATGATCGACATGGCGCGCCGAACAGAGCCGAGCGCCTCGAAGTAGCGCAGCAGTACGACGGTATCAGCCAGATAGGTAACATCTACAGGCGCCTTCATGTCGCCGACGAGACCATGCTGCGCCACGGTGATGAACGTTGCCGCACCGCGCCGGTTCAGATATTGCAGCAGTTCGTGAATATGAAGGATAAGAGAATTCTCTTCCGGCATCGCCGCCTGATAGCCATTCAAACTATCGATTACCACGGTCCTGATTTTGTCGTCGTCCACTCGTTTGCGAACTCGATGGGCAAACTCGCCAGGTGATAGTTCCGCGGCATCGACCTGTTCGACAAACAGAACGCCGCTGCGCTGCATGGCTTCGAGATCGATCCCAAGCGCTGTCATGCGCGAGAATAGAAGCCCAAGCTCCTCATCGAACACGAACAGCGCGGCCTTTTCGCCTCGCTTGATCGCCGCAACGATGAAGACGATGGCGGCAAGCGATTTGCCGGTGCCCGCGGGACCGAGCACCAATGTGCTCGAGCCGGTTTCGATGCCGCCGCCGAGCAGTTGATCGAACTCCGGAATACCGCTCGTCATCGTCCGGCGCTCAAAATTGGTGCGATATTCCGATGCTACCAGTCGGGGAAACACGTTTAAGCCGCCGGTAGTAATGGTCGCATCGTGATAGCCACCACGAAACTTCACGCCTCGGTACTTGATCACGCGCATGCGGCGTCGCTCGGCACCATAAGCCGGCGCCAATTCCTCGAGCCGCAGCACGCCGTGAGCGACGCTGTGCACCGTCTTGTCGGCAATCTCGGCGGTAAGATCGTCGAGCATCATCACCGTGGTGTTGTATTTCGCGAAGTAGTGCTTGATCGCCAGAATCTGTCGTCGATAACGGAGCGAGCTTTGTGCCAGCAATCTGATTTCGGAAAGGCTGTCGAGAACGACGCGATCCGGCCGCGCCCGTTCGACGGCTTCGAAAATTTGTTTTGTGGTCTCGCCGAGTTCGAGATCAGACGAATAGAGCAAGCTCTGCTGCTGCTCGGAATCCAGCAGGCTTTCCGGCGGCAACAATTCGAACACTTCAATGCCGTTGTCGAGCGACCAGCCGTGCGAGGCGGCGCCGTCGCGCAACTCGCGCTCCGTTTCGGATAGCGTGACATAGAGACATTTCTCACCCGACCTCGCGCCTTCGAGCAAAAACTGCAGTGCGACGGTCGTCTTCCCGGTGCCAGGTGCACCTTCGACAAGGAAGATATGGCCACGGCTAAACCCGCCCGACAAAATATCGTCAAGCCCCCAGATCCCGGATTTCGCCTTACCGGCTGTTGTTTCGACCTTGTTCATGTAACCCCTGACGGGACACAAACTCTAATGGCACCAGTCGGTTCCGCGCGAGCGGAACTTTTGCTCTGGTTTCTCGGCTCACTTATGGCGTCATCATGGCGCGCCGTCGGCTATAACGCGGGATCAATTGCTTCGTCGTATTCCTTTTTGAACCGCGCGATCAATTCGGACGCCGGTACGATCTTGCCGATGCTGCCGACGCCCTGGCCACTGCCCCAGATTTCCTTCCACGCCTTTGGCTTCGCCCGCTCGCCCGAGGAGTCGGTGCCAAAACTCATTTTCGATGCATCCGATTGCGGCAGGTTTTCCGGATCCATGCCGGCTGCAACGATCGACGGCTTGAGGTAATTGCCATGGACCCCGGTAAACAGGTTTGAGTAGACGATGTCTTCGGCGCCGGAGCTCGTGATCATCTGCTTGTAGCCTTCCACCGCGTTGGCCTCGGTGGTGGCAATGAAGGCCGAACCGATGTAGGCGAAGTCGGCCCCGAGCAGCCGGGCGGCGCGGATCGCGCGGCCAGTCCCGATCGCGCCCGAGAGCGCAATCGGCCCGTCGAACCATTGCCGGGTCTCGGCCACGAATGCGAATGGCGATATTTCTCCGGCATGGCCGCCAGCACCCGCGGACACCAGGATCAGACCGTCCGCGCCCTTCTCGATCGCCTTGTGAGCGAATTTCTGATTGATCACGTCATGGAAGACGATCCCGCCCCACCGATGCGCTGCCTGGTTGAGCTCTTCACGTGCGCCCAGTGAGGTGATGATGATCGGCACCTGGTGCTTCTCGCAAATCGCGAGATCATGTTCGAGGCGATTGTTCGATCGGTGCACGATCTGGTTTACCGCGAACGGAGCTGAGGGACGATCGGGATTAGCCCGGTCATAGGCCGCAAGCTCTTGCTTGATCCTCACCAGCCATTCGTCGAGCAGCGCCGGCGGCCGCGCGTTGAGCGCCGGAAACGATCCAACCACGCCCGCCTTGCATTGCGCGATCACAAGATCGGGCACGGAAATAATAAACAGCGGCGCACCGATCACTGGAATCGAGAGCCGGCCCTTGAACACGCCAGGCATGGACATGCGAGAAATTCCTTTGGCTCAATATAGAACGAGGCAGGATGATTTCGTTTTTTGAAAGATGCCAGACATCATATCAACAAGGCAACCGCTCCCTGGAAAGCAGGCCTACTGGCACAACGCAGTAGTGACGTAATTATCAGTGTGGCAGTCGTCCGGCTTTCGCGTTCGGCCGGGGATCAGTACTTTGGCCGAGCAAGTCTGGGCAGCGTCGACATTCAGGCTCTTGCCCTGTTTGAATCCCTTTGTCTGACAGAGCTTGTCGGCGCCAAGCTTGCAGTCCGCCGCGCCATTCGCCGAAACCGGACAGATGATCCGGCCGCTCACCATCGAGGATGGCTTCGCCAGCCAGGACGCAGCGTCACGGGCGCGGGCGTTCAGGTCCTCGATGGTCTGCTGTGGGCTTTTCAGAGTGGGAAGCTTATCAAACATCTTTCCGAGCTCGTTCAACAATCCCGGATTTTCTTCTTCGCGGGCCGGCTGCGGCGTTGCCGGCGCGTCCTGCTGCGGGATTATTTGCTGGGCCGGGCCCTGGACATCAATTGAAGTTGGTGGCGCGCTTGCTTGTGACCACCCACTCGCCGGGGCGGTCAGCATCATCGCTGCGGCCAAGATCGCAGCGGTCACATGAGCTCTCGCCTGAGCGAGGATGTGCTGTCGAGCGATCATGAGAGGAAGCGTAGCCTGATGCGTACAAACCGCAAAGCGCTTTCGAAATTCAAAAAACGCGAAACGCGATGATAAAACCAAGCAAGAGGACGCCGGCCCCCAATGCCACCCATAGCCCGAGATGCTTTTCGATGCGCAAGCGGATCCAGTCACCGTATCGGTTGAGCAGGATCGCCACGACGAAAAACCGACCGCCGCGCGCAATCACCGACAGCGCGATGAACAGCCAGATGTTGTAGTTGGCAAAGCCCGACGTGATGGTCACGAGCTTGTAGGGAATCGGCGTGAGGCCCTTCAGCAGAATAATCCACGCACCGTATTCGGCGTAGCCGGCGCGAAAGGCTTCGACCTTGTCGCCGTAGCCGTAGATCTGGATCAGCCAGTGTCCGACCGAATCATAGAGCAGCGCGCCGATCGCATAGCCAAGAACGCCGCCCACCACCGAGGCCGCCGTGCAGATCAAAGCGTAGAGCCATGCGCGCCGCGGCCGCGCCAGCGACATCGGGATCAACATCACATCCGGTGGAACCGGAAAGAACGAGCTTTCCGCGAATGCCACGGCTCCCATCAGCCAGAGCGCGTATGGCTTGTGGGCGGAATCAATGCACCAGTCGTAAATCCGTCTCAGCATGAGGCGATGAACCATCATGGAGCGGATTTGTCCATGCCGCGATTGGCTGAGGATCGATCGCTCTCAGTGGCGCTTGCGCAGCCGGCGGCCCTGAAGCGTGACGATGGTAGCGCGCCCGATCCGAGGCGCGGAAGGTTTAGGCATTTTCATGGCCGATTTCGGCATCTTCTCGGCGATGCCAAGCAAATTCTCGCGGCGCGCCATTTCGCGCCAAACGTCCTCCGGCCGCACCCCGGCCGACGCCCACAGCACGACAAGATTGTAGAAGAGATCGGCGCTCTCCCGGACGACGGCGTTCGAATTGCCGCTGACCGCGTCGATCGCGACCTCGATCGCCTCCTCGGCCAGTTTCTTGGCCATCTTGGCCGGGCCGCGCTGAAACAGCCGTGCGGTTCGCGAAACTGCCGGATCGAGATCCTTGGCCGCGATCACCGCTCGGTAGAGCCGTTCCAGCGAATCACTCATCGCGCGAAATTAGTCCAAATCCATCGCCAGGGTGTTAACGGCCAGCGCCAGAAACCATGAACGAAGGCTTACCGACATCGCCTGCTGCCCGCGGCGGATGGCCGCAAACGCGTCGAGGCAGCCGGAATATCGAACTGTATGATCTTGAGCGCGTTAGAGCTGACGGCTGATGCCGCAACCGGTGCGTCTGTTACGCCGTTTGCTCATCGATCGTTCAGGTTCGATGTCCCACATTGCCCGTTGCCCGCGCTGCCAATCTCATGCGCTGGCCTTGAAGTAGTCGCCATGCGTGTACGTTCGACGATCGCTCCCCGATTCGTCCTGGCTTTGCTCACGGGCTTGTTCGGCGTGGCGGGTCTCGGGCCGAGCGAGGTTCGGGCGCAAATCCAGGCCCGGCAACCAATCGCAATCCAATTCTCCCTCGATCGTCCGATCGATGCGGCGGCGGCGCCTTTTGTGATGGCGGCCTCCAACGGCTTGTTCGGAGCCGAAGGCCTCGCGGTCAGCATCAACATTGCCAGCGGCTCGCCCGATGCAATCGGGCGCGTCGCCAGCGGCAGCAGTGATTTCGCGTTGGTCGATATCAACGAGCTGATACGGTTCCGCGGTAAAGCAGATGCGCCGCCGGTCAAGGCGATATTCGTGCTGTTCAACAGATCACCTTATGCCGTTATCGCACGCAAGAGCCGAGGCATCCGCGCGCTCGCCGATCTCGATGGCAAGACGCTCGGCGTTGCCGAGCGCGATCTGTCGATCAGGTTGTGGCCGGCGCTGGCGCGCCAGAACGGAATCAAATTGGATAGTGTGAAGCAAACCAAGATCGCCGCCGCCGTGCGCGAGCCGATGCTGTCGGCGGGCCAGGTCGATGCCGTGACCGGGTTTTCGTATTTGTCCGGCGTCAATGTCAGGGATCGCGGCATTCCGGCAGATGATCTTGCGGTGCTTCGCTACGCCGACTATGGATGCGAGGCCTACGGTTTCGCTGTGATCGTCAATCCCGCGTTGGCCGTCGGCAAACCCGTTGCGGTGAAAGGCTTCGTGCGCGCGGTGATCGCCGGAACCGATCTTGCCATCAAGCAGCCTGGGCGCGCGATTGATGAAGTCGTCAGCCGGATGGAGGGAGGCTCGCGCGATCTGGAGCTTGAACGGCTGCGCACGCTGATTGCCGAAAACATTGTTACTAGCGAGGTGAAGCGCAATGGTATCGGCGCCGTGGATCTCGCCCGGCTCGACCGCTCGATCGATCAGGTCGGCGAGGGTTTCAAATTTACCAAACGCCCTGCCGCGCCCGATATTTTCGACAATTCATTTCTGCCTCCGCTGGATAGCCGGCTGATCAATTAAGCAAACCATCACCCGCCCCTATATCTCGCCGGCGACCCCGACTAGAATGCATCCCCAGAACCCATCGCACAGCATCGCAACCGGTCCCCTTGATCCCAGAACGCATGTCACTTTTTCGGCTTTATACGCGCGTCCTCGAGCTATTAGGCAAAGAGGCACGGCTGGGTTGGATCCTGGCCGGCGCCAACCTGCTGCTGGCTGGCGCGCAGTTCGCCGAGCCGGTGCTGTTCGGCCGCATCGTCGACGTCCTGTCCGGCAATCCACCCGCAGGCTCGTATTCGGCATGGCAGCTTTTGATCGCCTGGGCGGCGTTCGGCCTGTTCACGATCGGAAGCAGCGCGGCGGTAGCGCTGCACGCCGATCGGCTCGCGCATCGACAGCGCCAGGTCGTGCTGACGGACTATTTCGAGCATGTCATGCAATTGCCACTGACGTTCCACACCGGCATCCATTCCGGCCGGCTGATGAAGGTCATGCTGAACGGCACGGACTCGCTGTGGCGCCTGTGGCTCGGATTTTTCCGCGAGCATTTCGCCGCGATCATGTCGCTGGTGGTACTGCTGCCGCTCTCGTTTTACATCAACTGGCGACTGGCGGTGCTGCTATTCGTTCTGTGCGTGGTGTTCACCGTGCTGACGACGCTGGTCGTGCGCAAGACTCATGGCATGCAGAACGAAGTCGAGGCGCACTATACCGATCTTTCCGCGCGCGCATCGGACGCGCTCGGCAACGTCGCGCTGGTGCAAAGCTTTGTGCGTATCGATGCCGAGGTCCAGGGCCTGCGCTTCGTCGCCGACCAGCTGCTGGCGTTGCAGATGCCGGTGCTGTCGTGGTGGGCGGTCGTCAGCGTCATCACCAAGGCATCGACGACCATCGTCGTGCTGGCAATCTTCACGGTCGGCATTGCGCTGCATCAGCAGGGTCTTACCAGCATCGGCGAGATCGTGATGTTCGTGAGTTTCGCCACAATGCTGATCGCAAAGCTCGAGCAGGTTGTCTCGTTCATCAACAATGTATTCATGGAGGCGCCGCGGCTGCAGGAATTCTTCAAGGTCCTCGATGAGGTGCCGGCGGTGCGCGACCCGGCCGACGCCATCGACGCCGGCCGGCTTTCAGGGTTAGTTGAATTCCACGATGTATCCTTCAGCTACGGCGGCACGCGGCCGGCCGTCGAAGGACTTTCATTCACCGCCCTGCCCGGGCAGACAATCGCTCTGGTCGGCCCGACCGGCGCCGGAAAATCCACCGCGGTTGCTCTGTTGCATCGCGCGTTCGATCCGCAGGCCGGCTTTATCAAGATCGACGGCATGGACGTGCGCGGCCTCACCTTGGCCGCGTTGCGGCGGAACATCGGCGTGGTATTCCAGGAAGCGCTGTTGTTCGATCGCTCGATCGCGGACAATCTGCGGGTCGGCAAGCCGGACGCGACCGATGAGGAACTGCGGATTGCGGCGACGCGAGCGCAGGCGCTGGAATTCATCCAGCGTGGCGACCAGGGATTTCAAACCAGCGCCGGCGAGCGCGGGCGCATGCTGTCGGGCGGTGAGCGGCAGCGGCTCTCGATCGCGCGGGCGCTGTTGAAAGATCCCCCTATTCTGATTCTCGACGAGGCGACCAGCGCGTTGGATGCGATTACCGAAGCCAAGCTCAACACCGCGCTCGACGAGGTGATGAAGGGACGCACCACATTCGTGATCGCTCACCGCCTTTCGACCATACGCAATGCCACGCGCATCCTCGTGTTCGATGGCGGCCACGTGATTGAAACTGGAACCTTCGATGAACTGGTGGCGAAAGGCGGCCGTTTCGCCGAACTGGCGAGAGCGCAATTCATGATTCAGGAGAATGCGCCTGCCAGCGTTCCCGCATGAACCGCTCGCGATCGGTGCGAAGATCATCTGAAGATCATCCCAAGATCATCTAGCGCGTCTGGGTAAATCCACGACGCCGGGTTCCGGGCGCCTCCGCCATTTAGTCCGCAAAACAGACATCAGTTGAGTCGGCAGCATCTCAGCTTTGCGCCATAACCCTAGTCAGTATTTGTTTCGAATTGGAGGCACGTCGTCGCATAGTCACGCGCGTAGTTGAGGCGCATAAGACTGCGTCGGTTCTTGTTCCCTTAGGAGCCCTGCTTGGTCATCGCGCTTGTTCTGGTCTTTATCGCGATCTACGCCGCCATCGCACTGGAGCACCCACTCGCAATAAACAAATCTGCATTCGCGCTGCTTGGCGCTGGATTGCTGTGGGCAATCTACGCGCTTTCGATTGGTGATCAAGGTCGCCTTGGACATGAGATCGACGAGACCGTCACCGCGACGGCGCAAATCACGTTCTTTCTGCTGGGCGCGATGACCATTGTCGAGATGATTGATGCACACGAGGGCTTTGCGCTCATCACGTCCCGTATCCGCACGCGGCGCCTGACGGGCCTGTTATGGCTCGTGTCATGGGCGGCGTTCTTCCTCAGCGCCATTCTCGACAATCTAACCACCACCATCGTGATGGTGTCGCTGATCCGGAAGCTGCTCGACCGCGGCGAGGACCGGCTGCTATTTGCCTCCGTGATCGTGATTGCGGCCAACGCGGGCGGCGCATGGTCCCCAATGGGTGACGTCACCACCACGATGCTGTGGATCGGCGGGCAAGTGACTGCACTCAGGACCATCGGGGCACTGTTTCCCGCTTCCCTCATGAACCTGCTGATCCCGCTGATTGTCGTGACCTTCATTGTCAGGGGCAAGCCCTACGAAGCGCCGAGCGCTGCTCTTCAAGGTTCTGATTTTCCGGTATTCGAGCGCAACACGATGTTCGCCTTGGGGCTCGGCACTCTCGTGCTGGTGCCCGCATTCAAGCAGATCACGCATTTGCCACCCTTCATGGGCATTCTGTTTGGGCTGGGCATCCTCTGGATCGTCGGCGAAAACCTGCACAAAGGCAAACCGCCGGAGGCACGCCAACCGCTGACACTGGCTCACGCGCTGAGCCGGATCGACCACAGCTCGCTCCTGTTCTTCGTTGGCATCCTGCTCGCGGTGGCAACGCTCGAACACGCCAAGATTCTCGAGAGTCTGGCCGCTTGGCTCGATCGCGCAATCGGACGTCAGGACATCATAGTGCTGCTGCTCGGATTGCTAAGCGCAATTGTAGACAATGTGCCACTGGTCGCGGCTTCGATGGGTATGTATTCGCTGTCGCAGTATCCGACCGATAGTTTCCTCTGGGAATTCATGGCCTATTGCGCAGGAACCGGTGGCTCGATCCTGATCATCGGATCGGCAGCGGGCGTAGCCGCGATGGGTATCGAGAAGATCCAGTTCATCTGGTACATGCGCCGGGTCACGTGGGTCGCAATGCTCGGCTATTTGGCGGGTGCTGCCGTCTACGTTGCACAATTCAGGATGATGCAATGATCGTCAACGACAAACTCCCCGGCAAACTACTTCCAACTGGCGTCAGTCCGATTTGATTAGACGCTTCTGATCCATACCCCTGAATGAATCCCCTACAAGCGGAACATCATCGCTCGCACCCTCGAAATTCGACCCATTTCGTCCACGATTTGATCGCATAACCTTGTTATAGATAGGTAGCGCGGTATAAGTTTGAATTCGCGGTAGCGACGCACCCGGACGCGCTTGAAACCTGAATCTCACACCTCAGGACCTCCTCATCACAGGCAGGTCTCAAAGGACCGGAATCGGATAGTGCATCTTTCTCGCCTGTTATTTCGAAACTCCTCCCTCCGTTGGATCGCCCTGATTGCGACGCTTGTCGTGGCTCTCCCGCGGCTCGCGCATGCGGAAGCGCTGCTGGTCATTGAGGCCGATTCCGGAAAGGTGCTGGAAGCACAGAACGCCACCTATCCTTGGTACCCCGCATCGGTGACGAAGCTGATGACGGCGTATGTCACGCTGAAGGCTGTGAAGGAGGGCCGCATCACCCTCGACACGCTATTCACCGTATCGCCGATCGCCGCGTCGCAGTCGCCATCGAAAATGGGCTTGCGGCCGGGCACTCAGGTGACGGTCGACAACGCACTCAAGATGATGCTGGTGAAATCAGCCAATGACATGGCGGTGGTGTTGGCTGAAGGCGTCGGCGGCTCGGTCGATGGTTTTTCCGCGCTGATGAACGAGAACGCGCAGCGGCTCGGCATGACGCAAACGAACTATGTCAATCCAAACGGCCTGCCTGACGACCGTCAGATCACTTCAGCAAGGGACCTTGCAATCCTGGCGCGCGCGATCATCCGGGACTTGCCCGAATACGAATACTTCGTCCACATTCCCTCGATCCGCTTTGGCCACAGGATCACGCAGAATTTCAACAAGCTGATCGGACGTTATCCAGGCGCCGATGGCTTCAAGACCGGCTTCATCTGTGCGTCGGGTTATAATCTGGTCGCCTCGGCCACCCGCGATCGCAAGCGGCTGATCGCGGTGGTGCTCGGCGCTTCCTCCGGCCAGGCGCGCGCGGTGAAGGCGGCCCAGTTGCTTGAGCGCGGATTTTCAAACAGCACACTGTCATGGCTGCGTCCCTCGCTCGGCACGGTCGAAAATCTGGTTCCGGTCGAGGCCTCGCCGCCGAATTTGCGCGATGAGATGTGCAGCGGCAAGCGGCACAAGCCGGCGAGCGACGAAGACGAAGACACGATTGCCAGCAACGGATCGAGCAACGGCGAAGGCGGCCTTACGTTTTTCGCCGCCGGGATGCAGCCGCCGATGCCGAAGCCATCTGAGTTAATTGCCGCAGCGGCCGCGCCATCCGAGCCGATCCCGGTTTACACGGGTCCGACGCGAACGGGCGCCGCGCTGATCGCTGCTGTTGCCGCAGATTCCGAGAAGCAGACGTCGCGACATCGCGTCAAGAAGACGCAGGTCGCCGCTAAGAGACCTGATGGCGGGGCCGAGTCAAAAGCCGACGCCAAGTCCGACAGGAAGTCCGATAAAAAGGGGGAGACTAACCCCGCTGCCAGGCCCGCCGCTATCAGGCGGGCAAGCGTCAAGCCCAGTGCAGGCGCCAGAGCCTCTGAAAAATCCGCGGTCAGCACGGAAAAATCAGCTAAGCCCAAAGCCGTGGCAAAACCTTCAAGCCGAGCCAAGAGCACCAGCAGCGACGCCTCGCCGCTGGACCAAAAGACAGCCGCACCTCACAGTTAGCCGGTTTCGAAAGCGGCTGTCTCCGGCCGTCCTCATCTATATGCATCCTCAAAACGCGCAGCCGCTTGCCATGGCCGCCGCATTGCCCAATATTGCCTGAAATAAATCGGTCTCGCTGAAGAACGGCGGCAATGGGAGGAAAACATGGAGCGCATCTGGCTCAAGCAATATCCGGCCGGCGTACCCGCGGACATCGATGTGACTCAATACGGATCTCTGGTTGAATTGCTGGAAGAAAGCTTTGCGAAGTTCAGCGACCGCAAGGCATTCATCTGCATGGACAAGGCAATCACGTACCGCGATCTCGACCGCATGTCGCAGGCTTTGGCCGCCTACTTGCAAAGCAAGGGCCTGCAGAAGGGTGCGCGCGTTGCCCTGATGATGCCCAATGTGCTGCAATATCCGGTCGCTACCAGCGCCGTTCTGCGCGCCGGCTATGCCGTGGTGAACGTCAACCCGCTCTATACACCACGTGAACTGGAGCATCAGCTCAAGGATTCCGGCGCCGAAGCGATTATCGTTCTCGAGAATTTCGCGACGACCGTGCAGCAGGTACTGGCCAAGACCGCCGTGAAGCACGTCATCATCGCCAGCATGGGCGATATGCTCGGTCTCAAGGGCCTGGTGGTCAATCTTGTAGTGCGGCGCGTTAAAAAGATGGTGCCGGCATATTCGATTCCAGGCGCGGTCGCTTTCAACGACGCCGTTGCCGCCGGCCGTAACATGAAGATGAACAAGCCCACGATCGGACCTGACGACGTCGCGTTCCTGCAATACACCGGTGGCACGACCGGCGTTTCCAAGGGAGCGACGCTGCTTCATCGCAACATTCTCGCCAACGTGCTGCAGAACGATGCCTGGCTGCAGCCGGCGCTTGCGGCGCCGCCGCGTGTCGAGCAAATCTTTATCGTTTGCGCGCTGCCGCTCTATCACATCTTTGCACTGACCGCGTGCTTCCTGCTGGCGGTGCGAGCCGGGGGCGTAAACCTGCTGATCCCCAATCCACGCGACATGGCCGGCTTTATCAAGGAGCTGATGAAGTATCAGGTCAACAGCTTCCCGGCGGTCAATACGCTCTACAACGGGCTGTTGCATCATCCCGATTTCAAGAAGATCGATTTCTCGAAGCTCAAGATTTCAAACGGCGGCGGCATGGCGGTGCAACGCCCGGTGGCGGAGCAGTGGAAGAAGCTGACCGGCTGCAGCATCGCCGAAGGCTATGGCTTATCGGAAACTTCGCCGACGCTGACGTGCAATCCGGCTACCGTGACCGAATTCAACGGATCGATCGGCATTCCCGTGCCCTCGACCTATATCTCGATCCGGGATGACGACGGCAACGAACTGCCGTTCGGCCAGCCCGGAGAGATCTGCGCCAAGGGCCCACAGATTATGGTGGGATACTGGAACAGGCCGGATGAAACCGCCAAGGTGATGACCGCTGACGGTTATTTCCGCACCGGCGATATCGGCGTGATGACACCGGACGGCTACACCAAGATCGTCGATCGCAAAAAGGATATGATCCTGGTCTCCGGCTTCAACGTCTATCCCAATGAGATCGAGGAGGTGATCGCGAGCCATCCCGGCGTGCTCGAGTGTGCGGTTATCGGCGTTCCGGACGAACGCTCGGGAGAGGCCGTCAAGGCGTTTGTCGTGAAGAAAGACCCTAATGTCACCCCCGAGGACATCATCAAGTTCTGCCACCAGCAACTGACCAACTACAAAATACCAAAGCAGATCGAGTTCAGGACCGAGTTGCCGAAGACCAATGTCGGAAAGATCCTGCGGCGCCAGTTGCGGGATGAAAAGAAGGCCGTGGCGGCCTGAGCCGCCGAGGCGAAGCTAGCCGGCGAACGCGCGACGGATCCCCCTTTCCGGTGGCGAGAACATTGCGCCCCCTCCCCGCGAGAGGTAAGAAGCACGCACACAATAAGGAGAGTTGACGATGACGATCAAGGTTGGGGACAAACTGCCCGATGCAAAATTCCGCGTGATGACGGCAGAAGGTCCGCAGGTGAAGACGACAGACGAAATCTTCAAGGGCAAGAAGGTCGCGCTGTTCGCGGTGCCCGGCGCCTACACCGGCACTTGCCACAAGATGCATCTGCCGAGCATTTTTCTGAACGCTTACGCCATCAAGGATAAGGGCGTGAACAGCATCGCAATCGTCTCGGTCAACGACGCCTTTGTCATGAATGCGTGGAAGCGCGACACCGATCAGCGTGACGAGGCCGTGTTTCTGGCCGACGGTAACGCCGAATTCACAAAGGCCATTGGGATGGAGCTCGACGCTTCCGGTAACGGGCTCGGTATCCGCTCCAAGCGCTATTCAATGCTGGTGGACGACGGCGTGGTGAAGAAGCTCAATCTCGAGCCGGCGCCCGGCAAGGTCGAAGTTTCCGGCGGCGATACACTTCTGGCGCAGCTCTGAAACGTTCTGATCGCCGGCTGCGTTCGCCTCGCTCCCAACGAACGGGAACGCTACCTTCGCATTCTTCGAGACGCGGCGAAGACGCCGCTTCTCGGCCGAGATATGGCAACACCCCTCATCTCTCGATTGCGGTCTTCAGCCGCGCCAGGGCGACGCCATCACGGGCCAACTGATCGGCGCGTTCGTTCTCGTCGTGACCGGCGTGGCCCCTGACCCAGTGCCAGCGTACCTTGTGGTGGTGCAGCGATGCGTCCAATCGTTGCCACAAGTCCACGTTCTTGACCGGCTTTTTATCGGCGGTGCGCCAGCCATTTTTTTTCCAGCTATTGATCCAGCCGGTGATGCCCTGTCGCACATACTGGCTGTCGGTGTAGAGATCGACCGTGCAGGGCTTTTTCAAAGCCTCCAGGGCGGAGATCGCCGCCATCAACTCCATGCGGTTGTTGGTGGTATGCGCCTCCCCGCCCTTCAATTCCTTTTCGACGTCGCCGAACTTCAGGATCGCACCCCAGCCACCGGGACCGGGATTGCCCGAGCAAGCGCCGTCGGTGTGAATCGTGACGGTCGGATGCGAACTCACGCCACTACCCCTGAGGGGGTAACACCGTAATCGCGCATGCTGGATACGCCCTGCTGGAAGCGCAGCTTGCGGACGTATTCCAGCGGGTCTTTCGGCTTGACCATCGCGCCCGGCGGGACGTTGAACCAATCCACCAGCCGCGTCAGCAAAATCCGCAGCGCCGCGCCACGCGCGAGCAAGGGCAGCGCTGTTTGCTCGCCGGTAGAGAGTTGTCGCTCGCGACCATATGCGTTGAGAAACGCTCGTGCCTTGGTGACATTAAAGGAATGATCGCTCTCAAAACACCAGGCGTTGAGACAGATCGCGACGTCGTAAGCGAGGATATCGTTGCAAGCGAAATAGAAATCGATCAGCCCCGAGAGCTTCTCGCCAAGAAACAACACATTATCCGGAAACAGATCGGCGTGAATGACCCCTTCCGGCAAATGCCGCGGCCAGAATTTTTCCAGGTGATCAAGTTCGTCGCTCATGAACGCCCGCAAGCCGTGTTGCAGGTTATCGGCGCGCGATGCCGCTTGGTCGAACAGAGGGCGCCAGCCGGGAACCGACAGGGCGTTGGCGCGCCTCATCCCGAAATCACGTCCGGCCAGATGCAGTTTTGCCAATGCCTGCCCGACGGCGGCACAATGCGCCGCATTTGGCTTGCGCGGCCACACACCTTCGAGAAAGTCGATGATCGCCGCCGGCTTGCCGGCGAGCGTGCCGAGCGTTTCCCCGTCGAGGGTTTTGACTGGTTGCGGACAGACAATGCCGTGCCCGGCGAGATGCGCCATCAGTCCTAGAAAAAACGGCAGGTCCTTCACTGCCACCCGCTTTTCGTACAGCGTGAGGAAAAACGATCCGGCAGTGGTGTGAACCAGGAAATTGGAATTCTCGACGCCCTCCGCGATCCCCTTGTAGGACAGCAAGTCGCCGATGTCGTAACGGCTCAGGAATTCCGCAAGCTCGTCGGCGGCGACGTCGGTGTAAACCGCCATTTCATCTACTCGGCGGCGTCGGGCCGCAGCGAGCGCGGCAACGGAAAGAATTCGTTCTCTTCCGCGGCCGAGACCGTCTCCACATGCAACTCGTAGCGCTCGGCGAATGCGCCCATGATCTCTTCGACAATCACTTCCGGCGCCGAGGCTCCCGCAGTGATGCCCAGAGTCTTGATACCGTCGAACCTTAACCAGTCGATATCGCTGGCGCGCTGAGCCAGCACCGCGATCGGGCAGCCCTCGCGCTCGGCGACCTCGCGCAGCCGTTGCGAATTCGAGGAATTGGGCGCGCCGACCACGATCAACGCATCAACCACTGGCGCGACCTTTTTCACCGCGAGCTGACGGTTGGTAGTGGCGTAGCAAATGTCTTCCTTGTGCGGACCGGAGATATTCGGAAACCGCTCCTTCAGCATCGCGACAATCTCGGCCGTGTCGTCAATCGACAGCGTGGTCTGGGTGACGAATGCAAGGTTGTTGGGATCCTTTGGCGTGAAGGTTGCGGCATCATGCGCGGTCTCGATCAAAGTCACCGCCCCGGGCGGGAGCTGCCCGAGCGTCCCCACCACTTCCGGATGATGCGAATGCCCGATCAGCAGGATCTCGCGGCCGCGCTTGAAATGGATGGCAGCTTCCCGATGCACCTTGGTGACCAGCGGGCAGGTGGCATCCAGCGAAAAGAAATTGCGGGCCTGCGCATCAGCGGGCACGGACTTGGGAACGCCGTGGGCCGAAAATACCACCGGCGCGTTGGTGTTATCGGGAATTTCAGCGAGTTCCTCGACGAAAATCGCGCCCTTGGTGCGCAGGCTGTCGACGACGTAACGGTTATGGACGATCTCGTGCCGGACATAGACCGGAGCGCCATAGATCGTCAGCGCGCGTTCCACCGTGTCAATGGCCCGCACCACCCCGGCGCAAAAGCCTCGTGGCGAACAAAGCACGATCTTGAGGGGCGGTTTTGCCTGCATGGGAGCGATCTCGGGACCGAATCACCCCTCGCCGGC
>NZ_DATEPI010000130.1:0-4356 GCF_035273305.1 Bradyrhizobium sp.
GCGCGCCACCACCTCGGCCGCGCATTTATGATACGCTGCGATGATGTCGCGCAGGTCCTCCGGATCGAGACGGGTGGACAGCGCGGTCGAGCCGACCAGATCGCAGAACATTACGGTCAACTGCCGCCGTTCGGCACTGGAGGCGGCCGCTGCTGTGGCGGATCGGGCCGGTGATGCCGTAACGGGCGCAGGCGCAGTGACAGCGCCGGCCGGCGCGCCTAGCTTCGTGCCGCATTCTGCGCAGAAGCGCGAGCCAGGCGCGCTCAGATGCCCGCACGCACAAACAAGCGCCTGCGCCACGCCGCATTGCGGACAGAACCGGCTGTTCTCCGGCACTTCCGCGCGGCATTCGAAACAAGGGGTGCTGGCCATCGTTGCCACGTTACCACCTAGAAGTTCATGTTGGGAACGGTTTGCCGCCGCATGTCGGCAACGGGCCAATAGCCGACGTTCGGTGGGTCATTCAATTATTTCGTCGGCAAGCGCAGTCAGCCTATCGGGAATCTGGAGCTTCATGGCCTTTGCGGTCGCGCGGTTTATGACCAGCTCGAACCGTGTCGACTGCACGACCGGCAATTCGCTCGGCCTCGCCCCGCCGATAATTTGGCGAATATATTCTCCAGCCTGCCGATAAGCGCTCGTTTGGTTCGTTCCATAGCTCATCAAGCCGCCATCTACGGCGAACTCCCGCGTGTCGAAAATCGCGGGCAGCGACTCCCGCAGGCAAAATGCAGCGAGCTTCCGGCGTATCGCATTGAAGTACGCGTCACCGCCGATCAGCAGCGCACTGGGATGGTTATCCGTTAGCTTCAAGAGCACGTCATCGATCTCGCCCTCGGTAGAAACCTTGTAGGTCAGGAGCGGAATCTTGAGGGAATGTTCCGCAGCTTCGATATCCTGCGCCATGGATGCAGAGTCTGGATTTTTTGGATTGACAAGAATGGCAATCGATTTCGCGTTTGGAACAAAAGCAAGCAGCAATTCCAAGCGTTTGCCAACGATCGCAGTGGCCAGAAAACTCACACCCGTCACGTTGGCCTCAGGGTGATTGATGCTCTGCACCAGGCCAGCTTTCACGGGATCAGTACCATTCACAAATACGATCGGGATGCTCGATGTCAGCTTCTTGACGATTTGAGCCGAGCTAGACCCGCCGCCGGCAAGGATTGCGGACGGCTTAAGTTGAATGAGATCTCTGGCCAGAGCCTCCAGTCGACTTGACTGGTTATCGGCGTAGCGAAATTCGATCTTTGCGCCGGTGGCCGCGCCACCGGTCTGGCCGAGCCCGGCACGAAATGCCGTCACGAAAGGTGCGTCGCTTTGCGCCGACCGGCCGCTGATATATCCGATCAATGGCTGCGGCTGCTGCGCACGCACCGCGAGTGGCCACGCGGCCAAAGCGCCGCCCGTAGCTTTAATGAACTCGCGTCGTCTCATGTTCGCCGACCCCGCACTTTCCCCATCGTATCGAGTCACACTATCGTCGGGAAAGAGGAAAGCTCATGTCTCCTACGCGTTACTTTTGACCGGGACGCGCCCAGCAGTATGTCCCTTGATGTCGGGCGTGCCCTCAAAAGCGGAAACGAAATCAGGCTACTGACATCTGTCACATCGGAGGTGGCCAGGAAAGCGGCCAAATTGATGCGATGCTGGGAAGTGTCGCGAAGGGCCACATCGATACGAACGGCTTCTCTACTTGCCAGAATTGCGGAAAGTCAGACCCGAAAACTTCTGCTGCCGAAAAGGCTTCCTGCCTGCCCATTGTTCTTAGGCTCGCCGTCAGCCGGACAAGAGTTTCCTCTTTGCCACGTTAAGGTGATAACGCAACGAGCACCTGGAAGAACTGGGTGGATTAACATCGGCATATGCCGTGTTGGTATATTGGAGCGGCGGGCACAGGAACTTCCATTGGAAACGGCGGTCAACCATCAGGCATCACATTCCACCACCATTGCGACGTGGACTGGTTTCACCGCGATGTGCCTCGGCATGTTTATGGCAATTCTCGATGTGCAGGTGGTTGCCACATCCCTCCCGACGATCCAGCAAGCGCTGCCTATCGCTCAAGAGCAAATGAGCTGGATTCAAACCGCGTATCTGATCGCAGAGATAATTTCCATTCCGCTGGCTGGGCTTTTGACTCGAACGCTGACCATGCGCTGGCTATTTGTCATCGCCGTCTCGGTGTTTACGCTCGCATCGATCGGCTGTGCAGCCAGTCATAATTTTTCGTCCTTGATATTCTGGCGTGTGGTTCAAGGATTTTCAGGCGGCACGGTGATCCCTGCGGTCTTTTCAGCGGTCTTTCTGCTTTTTCCATATCGGCTGCATTCAATCGCGACCACCATCGCCGGGGTCGTTGCGGTGCTCGCGCCGACCGTTGGGCCTATCGTCGGAGGCTGGATCACTGAGACGTTTTCTTGGCATTGGCTCTTCCTGATCAATGTCTTCCCTGGAATTTTGGCGGCTCTCGTCGCCACTTTTTCCTTACCAAGGGAGCGGCCCAACTTCGATCTGGCACGGCATCTCGACGTGCTTTCATTGGGCCTGATGGCATGTTCCCTCGCAGCGCTCGAAATTGGAATCAAAGAAGCGCCACAACGAAGCTGGGCGTCGCCGCTGGTGGATGCTCTGCTAGCCTTGAGCTTTCTCACGGGTATGGCTTTTGTCACGCGAACAATCCGATCACCGCGGCCATTGGTCGATCTCCGGCTTTTCTCCGACCGAAAGCTTGCAGTGGGATGTCTACTCAGCTTTGTTTTAGGGATCGGTCTTTTTGGGTCGGTCTATCTCATGCCCGTATTTCTAGCCTACGCGAGAGGACATAGCGCGCTCGAGGTCGGAAAGATCATGCTGGTGACCGGCGTCGTACAATTTGCAACCGCACCAGTGGCTGTCGTCCTTGCGCAGCGTTTCGACACGCGTCGTTTGACGGCAGTTGGATTTCTCCTCTTTGGATGCGGATTGGGAATGAGCTACTTTCAGACGGTCACCACAGACTTTGATGAAATGTTTTGGCCTCAGGTCGTGCGTGGGCTCGCGATTATGTTCTGCGTTTTACCGCCCACGCGGCTCGCACTGGAGCACCTCCCGAAGGCCGACATCCCGGATGCGAGCGGATTGTTTAACATGATGCGCAATCTCGGAGGCGCCGTCGGCATTGCGATCATCGACACCATAATCTACACCCGCGCACCCATTTATGCGCACAGGCTCACTGACCGACTGGCTGCTGGAGATCTCGATGCCGTAAGAATCCTGGCCATCCCACTCGGTGTCGTCGATCGTTTGCCGTTCGACCCCAAAGCCCAGGCGCTGGTGGCAACCCTCGTCGAAAAGCAGGCGTTCATCAATGCTGTCAATGACGCGTGGGCTCTGGTGGCCATAATTACGGTTGCGGTGCTCATCACCTTGCGCCTTGCCCGGTCGCCTCTTGAGCGCGCAATTATTTCGGCACGTAAAGACCGAGCCATCCTTTGAGATCGCCCGTGTTATGGACTTATGCGTTGCAGCTTGACGGAGTGTCAGGTTGTCCGTCTTCGACGACGGACCTAGTCCCCCCTGATGCCATGTGCCCGGACGAGAACAGCAAATCTCAGCGCGCGCTTATTACATTCTGATCGAAGCTATGCCGTCACTCGCTTGCGGGTCGGTCGGCAACTGGGGCGCTCATAGACGTGAGGCGCGGCGGCGATGGATAGCGCGATTTCGGAGGATCAGCTATATTTCGATAGGGGAGAAACGCCATGAAATTACGCTGCAGGGCTCTGATTGCGATCTGGTGTCTGTCTTCAATGTTGGGGCTCGGCGCGGCGCAGGCGCAGGATGCGGCTGCTAATCCTGGACGCAACTTGGTCATGAGCAAATGCTTCCAGTGTCACTCCGACTCCATGTTCCGCGACCAGCGTCAGGATCGGCGCGGCTGGGAGGCAGCGATCTACCGTATGATTGGGCGCGGCGCGCTGTATACGACGGAAGAGATTAAACTGATGGCGGATTATCTCGGCGCCGACTTCGGCCCTGCTGCGAAGTCCGCCCCGGTGGCGAAATGACGCGCAACGCAAGACGGAATGCGCGCCGTCACCGCTTGGCATACAGGAGATAACGATGAGAGATTTGGTTGTAAAATATCTGTCGAAGGGCATTTCACGGCGCAAATTTATAAATAGCCTGACTAAAGCTGGGCTAACCGCCGCGGCGGCGAATTCCGTAGTGGCCTCGGTGAGTTCCGTCAGCCTCGGGCAGGGAGCCGATCCCTCTGCAGCCGCGACGGCCGTGCCTGCTGCTGCGACGCCAGCTACTGCGAGCGCAAGCTCCGCCATTGCCGGCGTGAAGTCATTCCAGGGGCCGGGCGGT
>NZ_DATEPI010000131.1:0-2466 GCF_035273305.1 Bradyrhizobium sp.
GAGAAGATTCAGCATTACATGCACTTACGCTGTCAGGAGGCAAAAAATGTCCGCACCTCTGATCGTTTCGATTCCTCATCAGCTGGGCCGCGAGGAGGCCATCCGTCGCCTACGGGGTGGATTGTCTCGGGCTGCCTCGAGCTTTCCGATTTTGAAAGTCGACGAGGAGCGATGGGACAATGATCGCATGATCTTTCGCGTGCGCGCGATGGGGCAGGCGGCGTCGGGCCAGGTCGATGTCGAGGATGATCACGTCCGGCTTGAAGTCACCTTGCCATGGCTGCTGCAACGATTCGCGGAAGCAGCGAAAACGGTAATCAGTCAGCGCGGCAATCTGTTGTTGACGAAGCGCTGATGCGCGGCGGATTTATACGTTAAGCCGACACAAGTCGTTTCAGGGGCTTCGACGCACCCACCACCTTGGCCTTTAGCACCGTCGCCGGGACGTGGGTGAACAGATCAGAAACCCGCAGTTGGGTAGCGTCGGCGTCGGCAAAACCTTCTACGGAATAGCCGCTCACGTTGAGCGCGGCATCATACGCTTCGGCCTGAGGCCAGGCGCGTCCGCCCTGTGAGAAGACCACGAACGATTTCGCGACCGCGACAATGGCTGCGTCGCGGCCCCGGCGGCGTGCAAACGCGATGATGTGATCCCGATGAGCGCCGCCAACCTGCAGCGGCTCATAATCGCCATTCGTAAACACGTGGGCGAGTTCGCCGCGCAGTTTCAGGAGATGTCTGGTCCACGCTAGCTTGATGTGGCCGTCGTGCCAGCTCTGCGCGAGACCGCTCCAGTCCGGCGCTTCAACGGAGGCCAGAAGCTTCGCCCGTTCGGAAAAACTCACCGGTCGTCGATTGTCAGGATCGACCAGCGAGAGGTCCCAGAATTCCGTTCCCTGATAGAAATCGGGCACGCCTGGCATAGTGGCCTTCAACGTAACCTGGCTCAGCGAATTCAGCGCTCCTAGCAGCGCAACGCGCTGCGCCAGGCGCTCCATGGTTTCGAGGAATTCCGCCGACGCCTCGGCGTTCAGGATCAGATCGATGAAAGTTCGCAAGCCTGCCTCGTAGGCTTCGTGGGGGTTGAGCCAGCTGGTCTCCTGCTTGCCCTCGCGGGCTGCCTTCAATGCATAGGCCTGTATCCTTTCCCTGAACGCTTCATCGCGTTGGCCCAACGGCCATGCACCAAGCAGCGCCTGGTACAGCATGTATTCGAACGCCGCGGATGGCGCACGCATTTCGCCGTTGGTGACAAGATGTGGCGCATTGAGCACTTTCCATCGCGCCACAGCGCTGGTCCATTCGCCGGGTATCTCAGCGAGTGCAATCAGGCGGGCTCGCGCGTCTTCTCCGCGCTTGGTATCGTGCGTCGATGTCGCCGTCATGCCATGCGGCCATTCCCTTGCCCGCATGATCATGATGTTGTGAAAGGCTTCGATCGAGAGCGCGTCGGCCGATGGCTCCCCGCCGACCTCATTGAGGGCAATCAGGCGGTGGTAGCGATAGAATGCGGTATCCTCCAGCGACTTCGCCATCACCGGACCGGTGAATTGCTGCAGCTTCAAAGCGAAGCGCCGGACGCGGGGCGCGCTGTGCGTCGCTCGGCCTGGTCTGATCAGGTCCATTGTAAGGGTGTCGCGCAAAAACTCGAAAATGCCCTCGTCGGCTGCGAACCAGTCCGAGCGCGCTCTTTCAATGGTCTCTGAGATTAACCCTCGATCGCGCGCCGTCGGCCCGGACGGGATCAGATAGGTGCGGTACACCGGAAAATGCAGGATGTAGAGTTCGAGCGCCTGGCGCAGGCTGTCTGCCGAATAGTCTCGGGTGGAGTAGTGTCCCCCTGCTATACGCGCAAGCAGCCGCGTCAAAACCGTGAACTCGCTGGTCAGCAACGTCTGCAGCACACGGCGCTTGGCCTCCTTCAGAACGGGCGCCACGCTCGGCGGTGAATTGCTGATTTGTCGCCAGGCTTGGTCGAGCGGCTCCAGACCCTTGCTGTCGATCAATACATGGGTGATGGCATTCAGCCACTCATATCCGGTAGTGCCGTGAACGCCCGAAAACGGCGGCAGCTTTTCATGTGGGCCGAGAATTTTTTCGACCACGATGTAAATGGGCTTCGTTTCCGCCCCCTGCGCCTTTTGCAACAACCGCCGCAGCCGCTGAAAATATTGTCCGGGGTCGCGTAGCCCGTCGATGTGATCGAGCCGCAATCCTTGCAGCTTGTCCTCCGCGACGAGCTTGCGCACCATCCGATGGATGGCTTCGAAGGTGCCGGGATCTTCGACGCGTAATCCGGCAAGCGAGTTGACATCAAAAAATCTGCGGTAGTTGATATCGCTCGATGCCAGTCGCCAGTGAGCCAACCTGTAGTGCTGACGTTCTAACAAATGATGCAGCGCCAGAATCTGCGCCGGGCGATCCGGTCGCGCCCGATACGCCTCGAGCCCCCGTGCAATGATCTCG
>NZ_DATEPI010000132.1:0-5390 GCF_035273305.1 Bradyrhizobium sp.
CACCGTGCGCCTCAACGGGCAGACGTTGCAATTGACGGCCAGCGATGACCTGCCGCGCATCACAGGCGAGCAAACGCCGTCGGGCACCCTGACGTTCGCCCCACTGACAATCACGTTCCTCGCCTTCCCCGCAGCAGCAAACAGCGCTTGCCAGAATCCTTGATCCCGACAAGCTCTGCTGCAGGCACACGACTATGCTGCCTGTCGATTGGCTGTCGCGGAGTCACCGCGCCGCCAGATCGCTTTGGTGGCGGACTGTTGCCGCCACCAAAGTTGTAAGATCAAGCCGCCTTGGCTTTCGATTTCGCCACGTGCGTCGAAATAGCGTCCATCAATGCGGGCGACAGACAATCATAAGGCTCAAGCCCGAGTTCCTTGAGGCGTGACCTGATGCCCGACATTTGCGACGGATCGACGCCGGACTCGATCACCGAGGACACGAACGCCGCAAATTGGGGAGCGGCTGAGCCGGATTCGACAAAAAGTTCCGGATGGATGAAATCGAGACCGTAGAACGGATGCGCCTTGTTCTCGATCCGGCCGTACATATGCGTGCCGCAGACCCTGCACGCATGGCGCTGGATCGTCGCCGACGCATCGACCACATGGAGCTTGTCGCCGTTTTCGAGCACGGTGACGTTCTCGCGCGGCACCACGGCCACCACGGAGAAGACGGCTCCGTCCGGCTTCCAGCACTTGGTGCAGCCGCACGCGTGGTTGTGGGCGACGTCACCCTTGATCCCGACCTTGACTGGCCTGTCCTTGCATTTGCAGACCAGCGTTCCGCCGCTAAAGCTGCCTGAGCCTTTCTTGACACCGCTGTCAACGGATGGGTGGATATGAACTGTCATGGGCCTATCCTCCTGTTTGACGTTTCGGATTTAAAATACGACGACCGAACGGATCGACTTGCCTTGATGCATCAGATCGAAGCCCTTGTTGATGTCCTCGAGCTTGAGGACATGCGTGATCATTGGATCGATCTGGATCTTTCCGTTCATATACCAGTCCACTATTTTGGGCACGTCGGTACGGCCGCGCGCGCCGCCGAACGCCGTGCCCTTCCAGACCCGGCCGGTCACGAGCTGAAATGGTCGTGTTGAAATTTCCTTGCCTGCTTCGGCCACCCCGATGATCACCGACACGCCCCAGCCGCGGTGGCAGCACTCCAACGCCTGGCGCATCACTGTGGTATTGCCGGTGCAATCGAAGGTGTAGTCGGCTCCTCCGTCCGTCAGCGTGACAAGGTGCTGGACGACATCGCCGCCGATCTTCGTCGGATTGACGAAGTGCGTCATGCCGAATCGCCGGCCCCATTCTTCCTTGCTGTCGTTGATATCGACCCCGATGATCTTGTCGGCGCCAACCATCTTGGCGCCCTGGATGACGTTGAGCCCGATGCCGCCAAGCCCGAATACGACGACGTTGGCGCCCGGCGTAACCTTGGCGGTATTCACCACCGCGCCGACGCCCGTGGTGACGCCGCAGCCGATGTAGCAGCTCTTGTCGAAGGGAGCATCCTCACGAATTTTGGCGACCGCGATTTCTGGCAGCACGGTAAAATTGGAAAAAGTCGAGCAGCCCATGTAGTGAAAGATCGGCTTGCCCTTGTGGCTGAAGCGCGACGTGCCGTCCGGCATCACGCCCTTGCCCTGGGTAGCGCGGATCTTCGTGCAGAGATTGGTCTTCTGGCTAAGGCAGCTTTTGCACTCGCGGCATTCGGGCGTGTAGAGCGGGATCGCGTGATCGCCGGGCTTCACCGAGGTGACGCCCGGGCCCACCTCACGAATGATCCCTGCGCCCTCGTGACCGAGGATGGACGGAAAAATCCCCTCACTGTCGAAACCATCGAGGGTGTAGGCATCGGTGTGGCAGATGCCGGTCGCCTTGATTTCGACCAGGACCTCACCGGCTTTCGGGCCTTCCAGATCGACCTCGATGATCTCAAGCGGCTTCTTCGCTTCGAACGCGACAGCGGCACGGGTCTTCATTGTAAACTCCAGCTTCGCATCTCGAGATATTCCTCAGCCCATTTTCTGTTCATCTGTTTCTATTCATTTGCTGTCTGCCATGCAGTCATCTTCCTGCTTTTGCGCGGCCGGCGTTTTCTCCTCGTGCTTGGCGGGACGGCCACGGCCGACAGCGCCATTGGCGCGCGCTCGCAGATAGACGTAGAGGTCGTCGAGATAGCAGACGACGTTTCGATTGTTACCGAACGAGGGCATCACGTTTTCCTGCGAGGTGCTGACGTTCTGACGGCCGCTTGCGACCACCCCGAGAAAATCTGCATAGCTCATGGTTTTGAGCGAGTCTTTCAGTGCCGGTGCGTACGTGGAGCCCATGCCATCCGGCCCATGGCAGACGTGACACTCCGAATGATAACGGCGATACCCGGAATAGGTGTACCAATCGACGGTGCCGTCCGGGGCGACCTTGAATGTCGGGTTACCCTCCTTGTCCAGGTATTTGCCGTTCTCGGATTTGACCGCCGTCGGATCGGCGGCTGTGTCGGCGATAGCTATGTTTCCCGATGCCACGAGGGCCATCGCGGCAACTCCAAACCAGATCTTACCCAATCGAATGTCCTCGGCACTGCATCACAGCAAGTGTCCCGGCGCGACTGTCGCGCCGGGACGATTGATTTTTCACTGCGGCAGTGAGAACACCGTCAGCGTACCGCCAAGCGCCGTGTAGTTGCTCAGCGCAGCATAACCGCCGACAGCGCCGAGGCCGGCAGTCGGATCGGTCAGGCCAGCCGCGAGACCGATGCCGGCCCAGCCGCCAACCCCGGACAGAACTGCAACATATTGCTTGCCGCCCTGCTCGTAGGTAGTGACGTTGCCGATGATTCCGGACGGGGTCTTGAACTTGTAAAGTTCCTTCCCCGTCTTGGCATCAACAGCCTTCAGGTAGCCTTCCAGCGTTCCGTAGAACACCACACCGCCAGCGGTGGCGAGCGCGCCCGACCACACCGAGAACTGTTCCTTGTTCGACCATGCGATCTTGCCGGTCTTGCCGTCCCAGGCGATGAAGTTGCCCATGTTGCTCTCACCGGGAGGCGGATACATCGACAGCGTCGCCCCGACGTAGGGTTGGCCGGCGGTGTAGCTCACCTTGAACGGCTCGTAGTCCATGCAGACGTGGTTGGTCGGTACATAGAACAGCTGGGTGTCCGGCGAATACGCCGCCGGTTGCTCGTCCTTGCTGCCGAGCGCTGCCGGGCAGATGCCCTTGACGTTATGGTCCTCGCCCTGCTTGTCGGTCGAATATTGATCGAGAACCTTGGGACGGCCATAGGTCGGCGAGCTCTTGTTCATGTCGACGCCGCTGGTCCAGTTGACCTTCGGATCGTACTTTTCGGCCACCAGCAACTCGCCCGTGGCGCGATCAAGCGTGTAGCCAAGCCCGTTGCGATCGAAATGGGTCAGCAGCTTACGCTCGGTGCCGTTGATCTGCTGATCGCTCAGGATCATTTCGTTCACGCCGTCGTAGTCCCATTCATCATGGGGCGTCATCTGGTAAACCCACTTGGCCATGCCGGTGTCCGGGTCACGTGCCCAGATGGTCATCGACCATTTGTTGTCGCCTGGACGCTGCTTCGGATTCCATGTCGAGGGATTGCCGGAGCCGTAGTAGATGAGGTTCAGGCTGGGGTCGTAGGAAATCCATCCCCAGGTCGCACCGCCGCCGATCTTCCACTGATCGCCCTGCCACGTCTTGAGGCTGGAATCCTTGCCGACTGGCTTGCCGAGTTCAGTGGTCTTCGTCGGATCGACCAGGATCTGATCATCCGGACCTTCCGAATAGGCCCGCCAGACCATCTTGCCGGTCTTGATGTCATAGGCGGTCATGTGGGCCTGCACGCCAAATTCGCCGCCGGAAATCCCGATCAGGACCTTGTCCTTGACTACCATCGGCGCCGATGTCCCCGTCGCGCCTTTGCTGGGATCGCCGTTCTTGGCCGACCACTCGACCTTGCCGGTCTTGGCATCGAGCGCCACCAATGTCGTATCGGCCTGATGCAGGAAAATCTTGCCGTCGCCATAGGCCACGCCACGGTTGACGGTGTCGCAGCACATCACGGGAATAACGTTTGGATCCTGCTTGGGCTCATACTTCCAGACGATCTTGTTGTCGTTGGCGAGATCGAGCGCATATACCGTGTTCGGAAACGGCGCATGGACGTACATCATGTTGCCGATGATCAGCGGTCCACCCTCATGGCCGCGCAGCACGCCGGTCGAAAACGTCCAGGCCACCTGCAATTTGCCGACGTTGGCCGCAGTGATCTGGTCGAGTTTCGAATAACGCGTGTTGGCATAATTGCCGGTCGGCATCACCCAATCTTTTGGGTTCTGCTGCATTTTCATCAGTTCGTCGTTGGCGGTAGCGGCGCCGGCAGCGAATGCCGCTACAGCACCAACACAGGTTGCGAGTAGCACCTTGCGCATAACGAGACCTCCCATGTGATTTTTAAGTTCACTTTTAACGCTGGGCCTTGGTCGTCCAGCGCTCAACTATTGCAGCGAAGATATTCTTCGAAAGCGCGCGCCGCCCTTGGCGCTGCGCTACTTCAACGCAAATCAGGCTTGCCGGCACACTCAAGCGCCGCACGCCTCGCCGGAGCATGAGGCTCCGGTTGCCTTAGTCAATACTGTAGAGTTAATCAGGATGACGCCGTCGCGGCAGCTTGTACCTCCCGATACCAGCTTCGGGTTTACGTCCGAGGACGTTTCACCTGCCGGATATCATTTCTATTTTTTCGTGCTTATTCCTACCTCCGTTGGGAGCGGGAAACTTGCCCAAGAGGGAAGCAACTTTGCTCGACAGCGAACCTCGACGATCTTTTTCGTTGCCGTCCGGAAGTTTGCTTTTTTGTTGACGGTCGTCGGCTAGCGCGAAAGTCGACCTGCAGGTCTGCCCGCCTCTATCCACTCTGCGGCAATTTAGGCAAACTGCTTGCACCTGGCGGCCACACTTCCGCTTGACGGCGGCCGGGCTTAGGCGGAAAATTAGTAGTGTTGCTCGAATGATAGCTGTGCAGACGAGGACCGCACGTCTGATGGCGTCATATTTTGATCTCGATTCACGCATGTGATTGGATCATGGCAAGTTCCGTCCATACCCTGAGCACCTTCGGACTTGCGCCGAAGAAGCAGATCCAGTTCTGGACCGACGCGCTGACGGAGCTTTGCGGTCAATTCGATGTCGATCCGCTCGACGCTCCCTCGCTCCAAGGTCAGATCAACTACAAGACCGTCTCGCGCCTGAAACTCTGCCAGATCGAGGTGAGTCAGCACCGACTCGCGCATCCCGTGTCGCGCGGCAAGTCGGGCGATCACCCCTATGTCAAAATTCTGTTCCAGACATACGGCGTATCTCATTTCGAG
>NZ_DATEPI010000133.1:0-2390 GCF_035273305.1 Bradyrhizobium sp.
CCCCAACTTGAAGCGATCGCGGGGCCTGAACTTTGGACTCAGCAAGACAATCGCATTGCTGTTCGGCTATCTTCCTGAAAGCCGAAATGCAGCCTCAAAAAGTCCCGGAATGAGGCCTTGCATGCGGTGTTTGTCAGTTCATGGACCGCGTGCGATTTTTGCTCACATTCGTAGTTTTACTCGCCGGCGTTCTCTCCGCAAATAGTGCGCAGGGCGCCGCGGCACTCGAGCGCGGTGTCGCGATTCTCGACCCGGCAGCGCTGCGCGAACTCGATCGTGGCAGGCTTGCGCTCGGACGCGTGATATTGCCGGCGAGATCGACCGACGCGCCGCTCACGAATGATCGGTTGTTCGTGTTGCCATCGATGGTGCCGGTTCGCAAAGCGCTCGATGTGGAATTCGGAAAATACATCGAAAGTCACAAGACCAACCTGCCGAATGAAACCATCGGCATCGGTAATTCTTTCGATTTCCAGCTGTTCGATCGCGCGCTGCTCGATTCCTCCGGCACGCGTTTCGTGCTGGCGGGCATCATCAACCGCATGGACCGCACCTATGTCAGTGAGCGCAATTGCGGTGAAATCCGCCTGATCTATCGCCTGACGCGAGTTGAGGATCGCGTGGCGGACGAGGGCGCACCGTCGCCACGCCTGCCGATGACGCTGAATGTGGTGCTGCACGCAAAGAGCGATAGCGCGATCGATCAAAGCGGTAAGCCGATCACCTGTGCCGAAATCGCAAGTCGCTGGTTGTCCACCGCCGATCTGAAGCTGACCGGCGGCGCGCTCGCGAAAAAATTGACCGAAGCGGATGGACCGCTGGATTTGATCCGGCCTGAACATGTCCATCGCATTGAAACCAACCTTCAGATCGCGCACGCGCCGAAATCGCCGGTGCGCGATTTCCGGACCGATTACCTGTTCAAGGTGTTCGACTACAATCGCGGCTCCGGGACATTCGAGCAAGCGCCGCTTGAGAACCAGGTCGATCGCGAGCGCATTCTGGCGGATGGGACGCTCAGGCGCGAGTTCAAGGCTTGGCTGCTCCAGCCCGAGCATTTCGCGGACCTCGATCGCGGCACGATATTAATTCCTGAAAAATTCCTGGCCACTGCGGCAATCGCGCCGACACCGCTTGGCTTCTCCAGCCCGAACCTGCAACCCGCGTTCGGGCTGCTGGAAGGCGACGATGCCGCGGTCGGTCCCGTGTTCAGGGAAGCTGACGTGCTTGCAGCGTTGCACAACGCTACCGAGCACGGCACCAAATTGCAAAACATCCGGTCGGTCGCTGGGTTTGAGCGCCGCCTTAACGACATCACCTGCTCGGGCTGCCATCAGACGCGGGGGATCGGCGGCTTTCATTTTCCGGGCGTCGACTGGACGGCGGCCAAGCCCGACAACTCGACCGTTGTGCCTGGCTCGCCGCACTTCTTCGCCGACCAGATTCGACGACGAGACATTCTCGCGGCATTGCGGGACGGAAGGCCACCTGATTACTCGCGCGGGTTCTCAAGCCGACCGCAACTGCGTGGGAGCAGTGAACTGGCCGGCACCGAATACGAGGATGGCTGGGGTGCGAGCTGCTATGTTCAGCACGCGGACCCAACGGAGAACGACCGAAGTTTCAAGTCATGGACCTGCGCAAAGGGTCTCTCGTGTCAACGGCTCGGCACTGCCTCCCGAATCGGCATGTGCTTTGTCGGCGATGGGCACTAGACTTCGGTAACTCATCGGCACGGCAAGCGCGCTCGCAAGCCCGTCAACAGCAGCGCCAATGCGCTCTGGAGAATCGCCCGACGCCCGATTGACAGTAGTCTCACCAATCATGTTTCATCCCGGCGAGCGGTTCGATCGTCGATGGCGCGGAGGAAAGATGGACGACGTTGTCATCGTCGGCGCGGGCATTGGCGGATTGACGCTGGGATTGGCGCTGCATGCAGCCGGAATCCGGTGCCGGATCTTTGAGTCCGCCGCCGAAATCAAGGCAGTTGGCGTCGGCATCAATCTCCTTCCGCACGCAACAAAGGAGCTTGCCGCTCTTGGGCTGGAGCCGGCGTTGGCGCGGCTCGCCATCGAGACGACGGATGCGACCTTTTTCAATCGCTTCGGCCAATTGATCTATCAGGAGCCGCTCGGCCGTGCCGCGGGCTATGAGCATCCGCAGTTCTCGATCCATCGCGGCGATCTGCAGATGATCTTGCTCGATGCGTTCGTTTCGCGCGCCGGCCGCGATCGGCTGGTTACCGGACGCCATTGCACCGCCGTCGAGCAGGACGATACCGGCGTCACCATCAGCTTTTCCGACGGCCCGGGTGGTGCCAGTGTCAGCAGCATCCGTAGCGGCGTCGTGATCGCGTGCGATGGCATCAACTCGGTCATCCGAAAACAATT
>NZ_DATEPI010000134.1:0-22423 GCF_035273305.1 Bradyrhizobium sp.
GAACCACACGAGCGTAGTCAACGCGAGGTTCACCGGATTCACCCGGCATTCCCGCACGCAATGGTTTTAACGGTTTCCTTCGTGCTCTTCCCGGTGATCGGGCTTTGTTGTCACCGTCATCGGCGGGACACTTCCCGCCAACTTGAACGCCAGCGTCGAGGCGTCAGAACCACACGACTTCGCCGTCCGCATCACATGCCGTTCGTCAGCGGCACATCAGCGTCCATCGCATCCCGTCCCGCGTCCGTGACGATCGCGAGCGCCCCTTTGATGGGACGAGACGGCGGCCCTTATGAAGTGATTTGGGTCAAGCGAGAACGGAAATGTTTTTGCAAACGGGGCTGGACAGGTGATCCGCCGAACCGCCTGTCGGGCAAATCACTAAAGCGTGCCTGAATCAAGCCGCGCTTTCGAGAGCTTAAAGCGGCAACGGTGCAGCTATGACACCGCCGCTTTCTGTCTCTCCTCAGTCGCTTCCATCGCAAAGCCCTCATATCCCTTTGCCGCGACCTCGTTGCAGATTTGCCGATAAACGCCGACCCCGCCGATATAGGGCATGAAGATCTGCGGCTTGCCGGGAATATTGGCGCCCATGTACCAGGAATTGGCCTGTGGATAGAGCGTGGCGTGCGCGACCTCGTTAACGTGGGCCACCCATTTGTCTTCGGCTTCCTTCCGCGCTTCCATCGTGGCAAGGCTGCTGTCGCGCATGTAAGCGAGGCAGTCGGCGATCCAGTCCACATGCTGCTCGATCGAGACGATCATGTTGGATAGCACCGACGGACTGCCGGGTCCGGTGATGATGAACAGATTGGGAAAACCGGCGCTCATCAGGCCGAGATAGGTTTTGGGACCTTCGGCCCATTTCTGGTTGAGCGTCAACCCACTACGACCTCGAATGTCGATCTTGGCGACCGAACCGGTCATGGCATCGAAGCCGGTGGCCAACACCAGTGCATCGACCTCGTAGTCTTTTCCGCCGGCGCGCACTGCATTCGTCGAGATCTGTTCGATTGGATTGGACCTGATATCGACCAGTTTCACGTTGGGCCTGTTGAAGGTCGCGAAATAATCGGTATCGACGCAAATGCGCTTCGATCCAATCGGATGGTTGTTAGGTTGCAGCAGCCTCGCCGTTTCGGGGTCTTTGACAATTTCGGCAATCTTCTCGCGGACAAAATCGGCGGCGGTGTCATTGGCGGCTTTGTCGATGGCGAGATTGTTGTACACCGACATGAAGGTCAGCCCGCCGCGAGCCCAGCGCGCTTCGTATTTCGAACGCCGTTCGTTATCGCCATCATCAAGCGCGCCGCGATCAGGCATATCCGTAAAGATACCGTTGCGCGCCTCTTCCCGCGCGAAGCGCCTGATCTCCGGGTATTTGGCGCGAAATGCTTGGCGTTCCTCCGGGGTCAGCGCCGCGTTGCGGGCCGGGATGCTGAAATTCGGGGTGCGCTGAAACACCGTGAGCTGGCTGGCCTGTTCGGCGATCACCGGCACAGATTGAATAGCCGACGAGCCGGTGCCGATCACGCCGACGCGCAGGCCAGTGAAATCCACCGCCTCATGTGGCCAATGGCCGGTGTGATAAACCTTGCCCTTGAATTCCGATAGTCCCTTGATGTCGGGCATCCGGGCATTCGAGAGGCAGCCGGTGGCGAGCACCACGTATGTCGCGCGCACCCGCGCCCCATCGGCTGTGGTGACATCCCAGCAGTGGGCCCTTTCGTCAAACTCCGCCCGGTCAACGCGCGTATTGAGTTGAATATCGCTGCGGAGCTTGAAACGGTCGGCGACGTGGTTGGCGTATTTGAGAATTTCAGGCTGGGGCGCGTAGCGCTCGCTCCAGTCCCATTCCTGCTGTAGCTCATCGGAAAACGAATAGGAGTACTGCATGCTCTCGACGTCGCAGCGCGCCCCGGGGTAACGATTCCAGTACCAGGTGCCGCCGACGTCGCCGCCCTGCTCGAAAACCCGGACCGAAAATCCGAGCCCGCGCAACCTGTGCAGCATGTACATCCCTGCAAAACCGGCGCCGACCACAATGACATCGTAAGTCGTGGCGGGCGCGGCCTGGCTTTTAATGGAACTGGTTTGCAAGGCCGACATCTATTCGCGCTCCAACGGGATTGTTGCGGTGTTTGGGGGCAGCATTCTATTCCTGCATTGAAAGCGCAAGAGACAAATAGGCCCCATGATATTCTGGGCCGTGGAACGCAGGTCGTGATGGGTTACCGCGCTTGGCACGGCACGTCCTGTTGGGCTAGCGTCATCTAGAATTTCCCCGGGAGCGAACAAGCAATGAAATCGCCGATCTGCCAAATGCTGGGAATTGAATTTCCGCTGCTGGCTTTCAGCCACTGCCGTGATGTGGTGGCGGCGGTCAGCCGCGCCGGAGGTTTCGGCGTGCTCGGCGCCACATCGCATACGCCGGAATCGATCGAGCAGGAATTGAAATGGATCGACGATCACGTCGATGGGAAGCCCTACGGCCTCGACGTGCTGATTCCGGAAAACATTTCGACAGCGGGCGAGAAGGACGTCACCTGGAAAAGCCTGGCGGCGCGAATTTCGAACGAGCATCGCGCATTCACCCGCAACCTCCTGAAGAAATACGGAATTGAACTGGCGATCACGAACGTCGCGGACAACCAGCCGCAGCCATTCGATGGCCAATGCGCGCTCGAGGTTCTCGACGCCTCGTTCCGCCATCCGATCCGCCTGATTGCCAATGCGCTTGGAGTGCCGCCCAAAGCGATGATCGACATGGGCAAGCAGCACGGTGTGCCTGTGGCCGCATTAGTCGGCGCCAAGGAGCACGCGCTGCGCCAGGTCGCGGCCGGCGTCGACATCCTGGTGGTCCAAGGCACCGAGGCGGGCGGCCATTGCGGCGAGGTCTCAACCATGGTGCTGGTGCCGGAGGTGATCAAGGCGATCAAACCGATCCGTGAGGTGCCGGTGCTGGCAGCGGGCGGCATCATGACCGGCCGGCAGATGGCGGCGTGCATGGCAATGGGCGCGGCCGGCGCCTGGACCGGCTCGGTTTGGTTGGCAACCGTCGAATCCGAAACCACCGAAATCTTCCGTGAGAAAATGATCGCAGCCTCCTCGCGCGACGCAGTGCGCTCCAAGGGCCGTACCGGCAAGCCGGCGCGACAATTGCGTTCCGTCTGGACCGACGCATGGGATCGCGGGCCGGACAGTCCCGGCGCGCTGCCGATGCCGCTGCAAAGCATTATCAGCCGCGACGCTTTCAACTCCATCGATCGCGCCGCCGCGGCCGGGAACGCCCAAGCGCGCGATCTTGTCAGCTACTTCGTCGGACAGGGCGTGGGCCTGATCGACAGCGTGAAATCCGCAGGCGCCGTGGTGCAGGAATTCAAGGAAGAATTTATCGAGGCCGTGGAGCACATGAATACGCTGGTGGCCGAGTAGAATTTACCTCATTGCGAGGAGCGTCAGCGACGAAGCAGTTCATGCTCTGTGGCTTCGTGGGTTGCTTCGCCTTCGCTCGCAATGACAAGATCATCACCGAATAATCGGAAGCAAACAAAGTAGATGACAAACTCGAACTCCCCTGCCCCTGCCGATCGCATCCCCGTCATCGTCGGCGCCGGTGAAATTACCGATCGGCCGGCGGACTTGAAATCGGGGCTCGAGCCGCTCGACTTGCTGCAACAGGCGCTACAGCGCGCCGAGCAAGACAGCGGCGCCAAGTTACTCGGAGAGATTCAGTCCCTGGACATCGTCAATTTCCTGAGCTGGCGTTACCGCGATCCGGAAATTCGGCTTTCGGAGCGGCTCGGGATCAAGCCGAAACACGCTTATTACGGTCCGGTCGGCGGCGAGAGCCCGATTCGCTATCTGCACGAGGCGGCTCAACGCATTGCCCGCGGTGAATGCAGCGTAGCCGCGGTGTGCGGCGCCGAAGCGCAATCCACGGCTACGAAGGCCGAACGCGCCGGCGTCGAACTGCCATGGACGCCGTTCGCGCATGACGTACCGGAGCCGAAACGCGGCGCCGCGTTCCAGAAGCCGATAGCCGTCAAGCTCGGCGTGTTCCGGCCAGTGACGGTTTATCCGTTTTACGAAGCGGCAACCTCGGCGCATTGGGGCCAGACCCCGCGTGAGGCAATGGCGGAATCGGGCCAGTTGTGGGCGAGCTATTCCAATGTCGCGGCGCAAAATCCCAATGCGTGGCTCAAGCGGCGCTTCACGTCGGACGAAATCACCAACCCCACTTCGGACAATCGTTTGATCGCATGGCCCTACACCAAGTTGATGGTCGCGAACCCGATGGTCAACATGGGCGCGGCTCTCCTGGTGACCAGCCTTGCCAAGGCTCGGGCTGCGGGAATTTCCGAAGATCGGCTGATTTACGTCTGGGGTGGAGCATCGGCCGAAGAGCAGCGCGACTATTTGATCCGCGACCAATTCTTCCAAAGCCATCCGCAGAATGCTGTGCTCGGAGCGGTGATGGATCTCGTCGGCGGCGACGGCAAGGCATTCGACGCGATCGAGCTTTACAGCTGTTTTCCCTGCGTGCCGAAAATGGCGCGGCGAACCCTGGGATTAGGCCCCGACGTGCAGCCGACGGTCACCGGTGGGCTGACGTTCTTCGGCGCGCCGCTCAACACCTATATGACCCATGCGGCTTGCGCGATGGTCCGCAAGCTGCGCGATGGCGCCAACCTCGGCCTGCTGTATGGCCAAGGCGGGTTTGTCACGAAGCATCACGCGCTGGTGCTGTCGCGGAACGTGCCGAGGGCGCCGCTGGCACAGGACACCAGCGTGCAGGCCGAAGCGGACCGGCACCGCGGCGCAGTGCCAGAGTTTGTGACCGATGCCGACGGAAAGGGTTCGGTCGAAAGCTTTACGGTGCTTTATGGCCGCGACAATCAGGCCGAGCACGGCGTCGTAATGTTGCGCACCTCGGCGAATGCCCGCGCGTTGGCGCGGGTGCCCGCCGGCGATCGCCGGACCCTGGCGCATTTGTTGAATATGGACCGGACGCCGGTTGGATCGACAGGCGATATCGTAACAGCTGATGACGGCGTCCTGGAATGGCGGGCAGGCTAGGTCAAGGCGCGAGACCTAAACCGCCTAGCCCTTCACATCCTGCTTCTCCGAGACGGTCGCCGGCTTCGCCTTGGAGCCCGCGACGCGGACCTGATCGCCGTCCGCAAGCCCATCAGGCGGCGCGACAATAACGCGATCATCAGCCGAAATTCCCGATCCCAGTTCGATATCGCGGCCGAGATCGCGGGCGATCGTCACGGTCTTGAACAGCACCTTGTCATCGGGACCAACCGTGGCGACCCGCAAGCCGCTCTGGTTGAAGATCAGGGCGCTGGCGGGAATGTGCAGTGGCACGCTATCGCGCTGCAGGCTCATGCGCACATTGGCATAGCCGCCTGGCATCAGCTCGCCATTGGGATTGTCGAGTGCAAGCTGCATCCTGGTCGTGCCCGAGCCGACATCGACGGACTGAGAAGATGCCTCGATCGTGGCGTCAAAAGTCCGGTTCGGATATTCCGGCAGCGAGATGACGGCCTTGGCGCCGATCTTGATGGCGGGCACGTAGCTCTGGGGAACGTTGACGTAGACCCGGAGCTTGCTGATGTCGGAGATCACGAACATTGCGGGGCCACTCCCGCCACCCGCATTGATGAGGGCGCCGACATCAGTGTCGCGGGCGGTGACCACGCCATCGAACGGCGCCGTGATGTTCTTGTAACCCGCCAGCGCCTCCAGCCTCTCAACATTCGCCTGGCCCGATTTGACCGCCGCCTTCTTGTTCGAAAGATCGGCGGAGCGCTCGTCGATTTCCTGCATCGAAACGAAATTCGAAGCGATCAGCGATTTGCGGCGGTTCAGCGTAGCTTCAGAGAGTTTCGCGCTCGCCTCCTGGCTGGCGAGATCGGCGCGTGCCTGCAACAGCTGCTGGTCGAGATCGGGCGCTTCGATCTCCGCGATGACCTGACCGGCCTTGACCTTCGCGCCGATATCGGCGCTCCAGCTTTTCAGGTAGCCGCTGACCCGGGCAAAAATCGGCGCACGGTAATACGCCTCCAGGCGGCCCGGCAGGTCGATGGTCGCGTTGAGAACCTTGGCGTCGGGCGACACCACAGCGACGGTCGCGATCGCCTGGTTGTCGGTCCACTCGCGCAGCTTGGCGCTGGAATCCTCGCGCGCCCGAATCCCGGTCACGACCGCAACCACCGCCACCAGCCCGGCCACAATCCCGAAGGTGCCCAACTGCCGGCGAGAAACCGGCGAGTTTTGTTCAGTGGGCATGTGAGATCTCCGGGGCGGCGGATTTGGCGGCTTGCTTCTTGTGCACCATACTAAAAACCACGGGAACGAACATCAGGGTAGCCACGGTTGCGAAGATCAGCCCTCCGATGACCGCACGTCCGAGCGGGGCGTTCTGCTCGCCGCCCTCCCCGAGCGCCAACGCCATTGGCGTCATGCCGATGATCATCGCGAGCGCGGTCATCAGTACCGGACGGAAGCGCACGAACCCCGCCTCGATCGCGGCGGCAACGGGATCCCCCAGCACTTCATAGCGTTCCCGGGCGAAGCTGATCACCAGCACGCTGTTGGCGGTGGCGACGCCCATGCACATGATGGCGCCGGTCAGCGCCGGAACAGATAGCGTGGTTTGCGTCGTGAAGAGAATCCACACGATCCCGGCCAGCGCCGCCGGCAGAGCGGTGATGATCACAAACGGATCGGACCACGACTGGAAATTCACCACGATCAAAAAGTAGATCAGCACGATCGCGGCCAGCAACCCGAACAGCAGCCCGGAAAACGCACTGTTCATGGTCTGCACCTGACCCAGCAGAACCACCGATGAGCCCTTCGGCAGCTCTTTCGAGGTCGCGGCAATCGCCTCTTTGACCTCGGCGGCTACCGCGCCGAGATCGCGTCCCTGCGGGGTCGCATAAATCTGCACCATCGGTTGGATATCGTACTGCGAAACTACCGCGCTTGAGGTCGAGCGCTTGATATCGGCGATGCCACCCAGGATCGGCGGGACGCCGGTAGCGGCAGCCGTGATCGGAAGGGTCTGCAGCGCGCTCAAGGAATCGATCTTGTACTGCGGCGTCTGCATCACGATCGAATAGGACACCCCGTTCGCCGGATTGAGATAGTAGGTCGGCGCGACCTGCCCGCTGCCGGCCAGATTGACGACGAGGCTGTTGGTAACGTCGCGTTCGGTCAAGCCGACATATTGGGCGCGGGTACGATCTACATCGATATCGAAGCTTGGGTTGTTGGGTGACTGCTGGATCCGCGGATCGGCGACGCCCGGGATCCGTCGAATCCGAGCTAGCAGTTTACTGGCGTAGGCGAAATTCGCATTCACATCCGCGCCGCGGATCTGAACGTCGATCGGCGCGGGCGCGCCGAAATTCAGGATCTGGCTGACGATATCGGCGGGCAAGAATGCAAACGTCATTCCCGGAAACGCGCGCGGAAGCTGCTCTCTCAGCATCTGCACATATTCGTTAGTCGGCCGATGACCTTCTTTCAGCTTGATCTGGATGTCGCCGTCCTGCGACCCGATCACCCCGGTGTTGTTGTAGGTCATGTTAATGCCGATGATCGGCATGCCGATATTGTCAGCGAGTGTATCAATTTCCGCCGGCGGAATGATCTTGCGGATCGCCTTCTGCACATCCGCGAATTGGTTGGCGCTTTCCTCGACCCGGGTGCCAATCTGGGTACGAACATGCATCAGAATCGATCCGGAATCGACGGACGGAAAGAAATTCCGGCCGAGAAACGGCACCAGCAGGAATGAAGCTGCAACCACGCCCAAGAACCCGATCACGAAAATCGGCCGGCGCCGCATCGCCATCGACAGCAACTCACGGTACCTTCCGCGAATGCGCTCGAACCGCGCTTCGAATCCGCGCTGAAACCGCACCAGTGGATTGCGTGATCGTGGCGGGTCGCTGGCTCCATGAAGCACATGCTCCCGCAGCAGATATTTCGCCATCGTCGGCACCAGTGTCCGCGACAGGATGAATGACCACGCCATCGCGAACATCACAGCTTCCGCCATCGGCACGAACAGGAAGCGCGCGACGCCATCAAGAAAAAACATCGGCACGAACACGATGCAAATGCACAGCAGCGAAACGAATGCCGGCGTCGCGATCTGGTTGGCGCCGTCCAGGACCGACGTTTCGACGGGCTTGCCGTGCTCGAGATGCCAATTGATGTTCTCGATCGTGACGGTGGCGTCATCGACGAGGATACCAACGGCCAGCGCGAGACCGCCCAGGGTCATGATGTTGAGAGTCTCGCCGATCGCCGACAGCATCACGATCGCGCCGAGCACGGACAGCGGAATCGAGACCGCAATAATGATGGTTGAACGCCAGCTTCCCAGGAACAGCAGAATCATCACGCTGGTCAGCAAGGCCGCGATGATCCCCTCGTAGGCGACGCCGCTGATGGCGCCGCGGACAAACAACGACTGGTCGCCAATGAACCCAATCTTGAGCGCCTCTGGCAACGAGTCCTTCACGTCGATGACTTTCTGCTTGATTCCGGCGATGATATCGAGCGTCGAGATCGAACCGGCTTTCAGCACCATCATCAGGACTGAGCGGTTGCCGTCGACGTGAACGATGTTGGTTTGCGGGGGATTGCCGTCACGCACGCTGGCGACATCGCGAACATAGACCATCGCGCCATTCACGGCCTTGATCGGCAGGTTGCCGAGGTCTTCCATTCTTAGAGGCGAGTTGTTGAGCTGGATGACATACTCGAAGCCGCCGATCTTGGTGGTCCCAGCCGGCGTGATCAGATTTTGCGCGGCGAGCGCATTTGCGACATCCTGTCCGGACAGGCCACGCGCCTGCAGCGCCGATGGATCAAGATCGATTTGTATCTGGCGCTGCTTGCCGCCGAATGGATACGGGATCGCCGCGCCCGGTACGGTGACCAATGGCGTTCGCAACTGATTGATGCCGATATCGGCCAGGTTTTGCTCGGTCAGGCCCTCGCCTGATAACGCGACCTGGATGATCGGAACCGTCGATGCACTGTAGTTCAGGATCAGCGGAGGGGTCGCGCCCGGGGGCAACTGCTTGATCATGGTTTGCGAAATCGCGGTCACCTGGGCATTGGCGGTGCGGATATCCACGTTCGGCTGAAAAAATATCTTGATGATACCAACGCCGTTGTAGGAGTTGGCGACGATGTGCTCGATGTCATTCACGGTCGTGGTCAGCGCGCGCTGGAACGGGGTGACAATGCGCCCGGCCATCTGGTCCGGCGGCAGCCCGGTATACTGCCAAACCACGCCGATCACGGGGATGCGAATGTCCGGGAAAATGTCGGTCGGCGTGCGCAGCGCGGCGAGCGGTCCAATGATCAGCAGAAGCAGAGCCAGCACCACGAAGGTATACGGCCGGCTCAGCGCTATGCGGACCAGTGCGATCATACCGCGGCAGTTCCTCTATCGAGCACACGCGGAGATCGACGCGCCCGACCAATCGGTGGCGCTGATTTACCCGAAGCGCGGCAAATAGCCAACGCCTGCCAAGCGGTTGAGCGTTCACTTTGCAGCAAGCCGGCAGCTGGAACGAGCTTCACACACCTATTTGAAGAAGGGTCGACCTGCTGCGCCAAACCCGAAGCCCCCATATCACATCATAGATCGCGATTTCAGAACCGAGGTGTCCAATGCCCAACGCCAAAGATCTGATTGAGCGCGCCCGGATGTTCGATGAACGGGCTGAACAAGCCGTCGATCCGGTATCCCGCCGGCATTACAGAGAGATGGCCGCCCATTATCGCTCGCTCTCGGTCGAACATCAGCAAGCACGCCGGCGCGAACACGAGACCGCCGAGCCCTGAGCCTCGTGAATCCGCGTCGAAGTGATGAACACGAAAGCACGAAGCTGCACACCGCGGTCCCGCTCAACGCATCAAAAAAAGCCGCCACCTTTGACCGGTGGCGGCTCTGTCCCTTACTGCCGAATGCCGCTTAGTCGCAAACGTCAACGCGGCGCACCCGCCAGCCATACGGTGTCCACACTCGTCGCGGGACGAGATAGCATCCGCCGCCGTAATAGCCATAGCTTCCGTAATACGGACCGTAAGCAAAGGGTGCGGCTGCCAAGCCGAGCCCTAACCCGATCGCGCCTGCTGCGATACCTGCTCCGGGGAACCCGCCGTGGTGGTGAAAACCGCCGCCATGGAAGCCGCCGTGGAAATGGCCTCCACCGGCACGCGCCGATGCGACGTTTGGCGCAGCCGCCGCGAGTGCAACAGCGAACGCGCCGATCATTGCTTTCCTGAACATTGCTTGTCCTCCTCCTTGGCTCTCAAGGGCCAGTTAGGCCCTAGGGCGCATCTCCGTAGTAAGACTCCTTTCCGCCATAATGGTTCCATTTTGGATGGTTCCATCTTGGATACGTCCGCGGGAACTTACTGCTGCGGCTAACGTTTTCGTGTTTATAGGTGATTAAACCGGGCGTAGCGGAATGAGCGAACACTCTCAGCTGGCGAGCGCGATGCTGGTTTTAACGTTCGCAGCCGGAATGTTTATCGCTGGGCAGATGTTCACGGGCTACCAGTCGACCCGTGTGGCCCCCTCGAGCACCTACATCGCCTCTTTTCCATGGTGAAAAAGGCCGGTCATCGGTTCGGCGTGCTCACCAGATTGACGTCGGGATTTCTTTCCAGCACCGCCTGAGGAGGAATTTTGTAATTGGAGAGCCTCTCCACGCCCGCTTCCTTTTCACGGTCCGCGATAAAGAGGATCAGAAGGGCAAGCGCTGCGACAAAGGCCAAGAATGCCAGAGTTGCCAGTTTCATGCCTTTGCTCCCGGTCCCTTCAATCATGGCGCGAGCAACTCGGTCGCGAGAGCAGGCATGCGCATCAGATTCACCAGCTAGCACTGCCCTAACCAATGCGGCGTCGGCTGGTTTCCGAAATTTCGAATTGAATTGCACTTCGATGGGCGCCGCTGTGGTGGCCGGCAAACTTGCTCAGCAAGTTCCCATCAATCCGGCCGCTTCAGTTCACTGGAAAAGAGATAATTGTATGTATTTGCCGCCTGCCGGAGTTTTTCCGCGTTCTTCAGCGCTTCGATTCGCTCAGGTCCCGGGCGCATTTTTCGGGCTTTCGCAAGGGCTTCCATGGCTTTGGCATTTAGATCCCGATCGCCGGGAGATGATGGCACGCGCTTGCTCATGATCCGCCTCCAGGACACCAGCATGATTCCATGCGGAACGACCAAAAAAGTTCCATTGGCAGGCTCTGGGGCCTCCGAAACCGGACCGGTTACCAATCAGCCGGAAGCGCAGCCTGGACGCCGCAACAGGCTTAGGGTTCCCTCCAGCGGCCGCTTTGCAGGGGGCGGTCAGCGCATCAGCTTGAGCGCGTCGGAAAAGAATTCCGGTCCGCCGAAGTTGCCGGACTTAAGGGCGAGCAACATCGGGCCTTGTCTGGCGCCAACGGCAGCCAACACCGGCACTCCGGCGGCAATTTCAGCGCCGACCAGGAATCCCGGAATCTCCAGGCGATCCACCACGGCGCCGGACGTTTCGCCGCCGGCGACCACCAGCCGTCGTACCCCGAACTGAACCAAGCCCTCGGCTATATCCGCCATCGCCTGCTCGATCGCATGCCCGGCCGTATCGCGGCCATGTCGGGCCTGCAAGGCGCTGACCTGCTCGGGAGTCGAACTGCTGGCGATCAGGATGGGGCCCTGCTTCAGCCGGTCCTTGGCCCAGGCCAGCGCCCGCCCGGCTTCATCTTTTCCCGCCACCACCTGGTTGGGGTCGAGATGCAGCACAGCCATCCTCGCTTCCGCGCTTGCGATCTGTTGCAAGGTGGCCTGCGAACAACTGCCGGCAAGACATGCCGCGGGCCCGCCGAGAGGCGCACCGGAAGTCGCGCTCGGCGGATTCGGTTTCGCCGCGCCGGAAGCCACCAATGCACGGGCAAGACCAAGCCCAAGCCCGGATGCTCCAACGGAAACACGGTTCTCGAGCGCCACAGTGCCGAGGGTTTCCAGGTCGCGTTCGAATACCGCATCAGCTATCGCCGCGCCGAAGCCATTTTTCGACAGATGTGCCAATCGCGCGCGAACGGCATCGGCACCGCGTGCCACGTCAGCGAGATCGACGAGCCCGATTTTGGACTTGCTCTGCCGTGCCAGCACCCGCACCAGATTGGAATCATGCATCGGGTTCAGCGGATGATCCCGCAGCGGGCTCTCATTGAGCGGCACCGCGCCAACGAACAAATTACCCTGATAGACCGTACGGCCGGTCTCCGGAAATGCGGGCGTCACCAGCACGGTCGCATCGCCGGAATCGGCGCGCAACGCATCCATCACCGGGCCAATGTTTCCGGCCTCGGTTGAGTCGAAGGTCGAGCAGATCTTGAACAGGACATGGCGCGCCCCGTGTCCGCGCAGCCATTTTTCCGCCGCGCGCGAACGCGAGACGGCAAGACCAGCCTCGATCGAGCGGCTTTTCAGCGAAACCACCACGGCGTCGACCTTGGGCAGCGCAAGATCGTCCGAGGGCACACCGATGGCCTGAACGGTGCGCAGGCCGCAGCGGGTCAGGGTATTCGCGAGATCCGACGCCCCGGTATAATCGTCGGCGATGCAACCCAGCGCCAGCGTCACGGTTTTACTCCGGCATAGGATCTGAACCAGCCGAGGCCATCGCTGGTCTTGCCGCGCGGGTTATATTCGCAACCGACAAAACCGCTATAGCCGAGCCGGTCCAACTCTCCGAACAGGAACGGATAATTCAATTCCTCGCCATCCGGCTCGTTGCGCGAGGGAATGCTGGCGATCTGGATATGACCAATGATCGGCATCATCTCGCGAAGCCGCATGGTGACGTCGCCGTGAATGATCTGGCAGTGATAGATATCGAACTGAAGTTTCAAATTGGGAATTTTCAATTCGGCGATCAGATCGCGCGCGAACGCGAAATCATTGAGGAAGTAACCGGGCACATTGCGCGGATTGATAGGCTCGATCACGACATCAAGGCCGTGCGGCGCGAAGAATTCGGTGGTCCATGCCAGCGACTTAAGAAACGCTGTTACCGCCTTGGGGTCGTTGCGACCGGCAATGCCCGCCATCAGATGCACGCGCTTGACGCCGGTCGCCTGCACGTAAGGCAACGCGGTGCGCAAGCTTTCCTGCAGATCGGAAAAGCGATCTGGCAACGCAGCAAATCCTTTTTCGCCCGCTTCCCAATTGCCGGGAGGCAGATTGAACAGCGCCTGCTCCAAGCCATAACCGTGCAACCGTTCGCCCACGACCTCCGGCGGATGGTCATAGGGAAACAGGAATTCCACTGCCGTGAACCCGGCCTTTGCAGCTGCCTCGAAACGGTCGAGAAACGGCACCTCGTTGAACATCATGGTGAGATTGGCGGCGAAGCGCGGCATCCACTTTCCTCTTGTTCTTCGATTATTTCGGCTCGCCCGGCAGATGCGTGCCGGTAACGCGCGCATACATCCGCGCCACTGAAGCATCGTCATCGCGGCCCATACCGGAGGCGGCTGTCATCAGGAACATCTGCAGCGCCGCCGCGGCTACCGGCACCGGAAATCTTGCAGTGCGAGCCATGTCCTGGATGATGCCGAGGTCCTTGACGAAAATTTCCACCGCGCTTCGCGGCGCGTAGTCACCATCCAGCACGTGCGGCATGCGATTTTCGAACATCCATGAATTGCCGGCTGAGGCCGTGATCACCTCATAGACCTTGCGGATGTCAAGGCCTTGCTTGGCTGCGAAGGCCATCGCTTCCGAGGCTGCGGCGATGTGCACGCCGGCAAGCAACTGGTTGATCATCTTGAATGCGGCGCCCTCGCCTGCGGCGTCGCCGAGTTCGTAGAGCTTTGCGGCCATCGCATCGAGCGCGGGCCTGGCCTTGTCGAAAGCAGCCGGACTGCCCGATGCCAAAATAGTCAGCTCTCCCTGTGCCGCCCGCTGGGCGCCCCCGCTGATCGGCGCGTCGAGGTAATGCCGCCCACTCGCTTCCAGTTGCTTTGCCAACCGCCGAGCGACATCGGGATCCATAGTTGCGGACGAAATGAACACCGCGTCCTTTGCCATCGTCTCCGCTACGCCGTTTTTGCCGAACAGTATCGTCTCCGTCTGAGCAGCATTGACCACTACGCTGACGACAATCCCGGCTTGCTTTGCCCCTTCCGCTGGCGTGCTCGCGCCCTTGCCGCCCTCAGCTACGAACCGGGTGACCGCATCCGCCGATACATCGCAGCCGGTCACCTCAAAGCCCGCGCGGCGCAGCGAAGTCGCCATGCCGAAACCCATCGACCCCAAGCCTATGACGGCGACAGGTGGTTTTCGCACCGCGGTTTCAGGCATGTGGAAATTCCTCGACGTTCCTCACAGCCGAAATTCGGATAACGGCTTTAGCCATTGGGTATCACGGCTTGGCCCTGCTGCCAAAGCATGAGACAAGGCGGCAAAGAGGAAGCTGCCATGAGCGAAACAAAGGCCCGCGAGGATATCTGCCGGCTCGGCCGCTCTCTCTTTGAGCGCGGCCTGACACCGGGCTCCTCCGGCAACATCAGCATCAGGCTTGAAGACGGCGGCTGGCTGGTGACGCCGACCAATGCGTCGTTGGGTACGTTGGACCCCGCTCGATTGTCGCGGCTCGATAACCACGGCCGGCTTGCCGCCGGCGATCCGCCGACCAAGGAAGTGCCGCTACATACCGCGCTTTACCAGACGCGTCACACTGCGCGGGCGGTGGTGCATCTGCATTCCACGCATTCGGTAGCGCTTTCGATGCTTCCGGAGATCGATCCGCGCGCGGCGTTGCCGCCGATGACGGCGTATTATCTGATGAAATGCGGATCAACGGCGCTCGTCCCTTACTACAGGCCAGGCGATCCGGCAGTGGCCGACGCCATCAAGGGCCTGGCCGGAAAATACTCCTCGGTGCTGCTCGCCAATCACGGCCCGGTGGTCGCGGGCGAGTCACTCGAGGCGGCTGTGTTCGCGATGGAGGAGCTGGAAGAAACAGCAAAGCTTTATTTGCTGCTGCGCGGCCTGAACCCGCGCTATTTGACACCAAACCAGATCGCGGATTTATCAAAGACGTTCCGGCTGGACTTACCGGAGCACAGGCACGAATAGTTTCTATCTCGCGAGCGACCATAAATCCATCAATCTAAAGTACCGCGAGCTGCTTGTTTTTCAGATCCGTTACCAGCATGAAGCCCGGCGCGTGGGTGATGGCAAATGGCGGCTTCGCCGCCGCGATCACCGCTTGCGGTGTGACCCCACAGGCCCAGAACACGGGTATCTCGTCGGCTTCCACCGGCACCGCGTCGCCGTAGTCAGGTTTTGCGATATCCGCGATTCCGATCGAATGCGGATGCCCGAGATGAACTGGCGCGCCATGCACCGCCGGAAAGCGCGAGGTGATCTGCACCGCGCGGATGGCGTCGGCGGGCTTGAACGGCCGCATCGAGACCACCATCGGACCGGCGAACGGTCCTGACGGCACACACGAGATGTTGGTGCGGTACATCGGCACACGCACGTTGCGCTCGATATGACGGATCGGCAGGTCGTCCGCCATCAGCGCCTCTTCAAATGAAAACGAGCAGCCCAGCACAAAAGCAACGAGATCATCGCGCCAATGCTCCCGGATATCGATCGGTTCTTCCGCCACCTCGCCCTCACGCCAGACGCGATACCGTGGCAGGTCGGTGCGGATGTCCAGATCGAGTCCGAGTGATGGAATGCGGGGGTTTCCGACGTCCGACATGCCGATCACAGGGCACGGCTTCGGGTTGAGCTGGCAAAATCTGTGAAACGAAGCTGCGAGCTTTTCAGGCAAGATCGCGAGGTTGCCCTGGACGAAACCATTCGCGATGCCGGCCGTCGTGGTAGCCATCCCGGCCCGGCACGCCAATCGCGCCTGCAAGCTCGGCAGCATCTCGGCTTCTCGGTCTTCGTGTTCTTTCTTCGCCAAGCTGACGATCATGATCAGGCTCCGCGCCTCGACAGGCCATGCCCCATAGTTCTACCATGCAGCCCGACCTTATGCACCTCAGCGTTTTTTCCGGCAGGATCAATGACAAAAATCGCCTCCAATCTGCAGATCGATTCCGCGCGTCTGTGGGATACCATTCACGAGACCGCGAAATTCGGCGCGACCCCAAAAGGCGGCGTGCGGCGGCTGACGCTGGGGGCCGAGGATAAGCAGGTGCGCGATTGGTTCCGACATGCATGCGAGGCCGCCGGTCTCGAGGTCCATGTCGACGCCTTGGGGTCGATGTTTGGGCTGCGCAAGGGGCGCGACATGTCCAAGCCGCCGGTGGGTCTGGGGTCGCATCTGGACACGCAGCCGACCGGGGGCAAGTTCGATGGCGTACTCGGGACCTTGGCGGCACTGGAAGTGGTCCGCACGCTCAACGACGCCGGGATCGAGACGGAAACGCCCATCTGCATTGTGAACTGGACCAACGAGGAAGGTTCACGGTTCGCACCGGCGACGATGGCATCCGCAGCCTATGCCGGCGATTACACCACCGAGAACATCCTGGCTCGTACCGATGCTGCCGGCGTCAGCGTTGGCGAGGCACTCGACAGTATCGGTTATCGAGGCGTCGAGCCGGTCGGCGCGCGCAAGTTTGGCGCATTCGTCGAGTTGCATATCGAGCAGGGACCATTGCTTGAAGCCGAGAACAAGATCATCGGCGTGGTAGATCGCGGCCAGGGTATTACCTGGTATGACGGCAAAATTATCGGCTTCGAAAGTCATGCCGGCACGACCCCGATGCCGCTGCGACGAGACGCGCTGGCGGCGTTGTCCGAAGTGGTGCTGGCGATTGAACGGATCGCCCGAGCGCACAGCCCGAATGCGGTCGGGACCATCGGCGAAGCCGTGATTGCAGCGCCTTCCCGCAACGTGATCCCAGGAGAGGTCGCCTTCACGGCCGATATCCGCAGCCCGGCTTCGGAAACGCTCGAGGCCATTGACAAGGATTTGCGCGCAGCGATGGCCGAAATCGCTTCGCGGCGCCGGGTCGAGATCAGCTTCGAGGCAATCTGGCGGAAGCCGCCAACGATCTTCAATCCCAAGCTGGTCGAGGCGGTCGAGAATGCCACCAAGTCGCTCGGCTATACACACCGTCGCATCACCTCCGGCGCCGGCCACGACGCCTGCAATCTCGCCAATGTGGTGCCGTCGGCGATGATCTTCGTTCCGTGCAAGGACGGCGTCAGCCACAACGAACTGGAAGATGCGACACAGGCCGATTGTACCGCCGGCGCCAACACGTTGATGCATACCGTGCTGGCGCTCGCTGGCGTGGCCTCCTGATCATGGAGAGCTCATTGCGCGGTGTCTTTGTCGATGCCAACGAAGCATTGGCGGTGATCTTCGAACGACTGGCAAAACCGCGCGATCCCGAGGTTCGCATTCATCGCGATCCGGACGTCACGCCGGACCAGCTACCCGGCGTACTAGCCGGCGCGCAGATCGCGATTGTAGATCACACCGCGCTGCCGACAGACATCGCGCGCAAATGCGCTGGCCTCAAGCACGTGGTGTTCCTGGGCACCGGCGCGCGCAGCTACATGAATCCGGACGAACTCGCCGAGCTTGGCATCGCCGTCCACTTGATCCGAGGCTATGGCGATACTGCCGTGGCCGAATCCGCGATCGCGCTGATGTGGGCAGCCGCCCGCGGCATCGCCCGGATGGACCGCGAGATGCGCGCCGGCAACTGGCTGCGCGAAGACGGCATGCAGTTGACTGGCAAGACGTTGGGCCTGATCGGGTTCGGTGGTATCGCCGCGGAAGTCGCGCGCATCGCGCTGGGCAGCGGCATGCGCGTGCTTGCCTGGAACCGGACACCGAAGAGTTTTGGTGCGGTCAGCTTCGTCAGCTTGGACAAGCTGCTCGCCGAAAGCGATGTAGTGTCGCTGCATTTGCTGCTGAATGATGAGACCCGCGGGTTTCTCTCGAACGAACGCATCACGGCGATGAAACCAGGCGTTATCCTTGTCAACACCGCGCGGGGCGCGCTGGTCGATGAAGCCGCGATGATCGAGGCCCTTAAGTCCAACCAAATCCGTCACGCCGGGCTCGACGTCTTTAACGTCGAACCGCTGCCGCTCGACCATCCCCTCATCAGACTTCCGAACGTGACGTTATCGGCGCATTCGGCATTCCGCACGCCTGAGGCGAGCGAAAATCTGATCGGAGCGGCCTGGGAGCACTGCCGCAGGATTGCGAGCGGCTAAGCGTGAAGATCGCTACCCCTCCTGCTTGCGGGATCGAACTCCTAGTCCACCATCTCGGCGACAGCTTTACCGCAGGTCTGGGTATCGGCATTGCCGCCGAGATCGCGCGTGCGCAGCGTGCGTTCGCCCAGGGTCCGCTCGATCGCGCCCACGATCGAGGCTGCCGCAGCTTTTTCGCCGAGATGCTCCAGCATCATTGCGCCCGACCAGATCATGCCGATCGGGTTGGCGATGCCCTCTCCCGCGATGTCAGGCGCCGAGCCGTGTACCGGCTCGAACACCGAAGGGAAATGACGTTCCGGGTTGATGTTGCCCGACGGCGCGATGCCGATGGTGCCGGTGCAGGCTGGACCGAGATCGGACAAAATATCCCCGAACAGGTTGGAGCCGACAACCACATCGAACCAGTCGGGATGCAGCACGAAATTCGCGGTAAGAATGTCGATATGGTACTTGTCCCACTTCACCCCGGGATATTTCTTCGCCATCGCTTCGACGCGCTCGTCCCAATAGGGCATGGTGATTGAAATGCCATTTGATTTGGTCGCCGAGGTCAGGTGCTTCTTCGCCCGTGATTGCGCCAGATCAAACGCGAACTTCAGAATACGATCGACCCCGATGCGGCTCATCACCGTCTGCTGGGTCACGAATTCGCGATCGGTATCGGGAAACATTCGCCCGCCGACCGATGAATATTCGCCTTCGGTATTTTCCCGCACCACCCAGAAATCGATATCGCCCGGCTTGCGGTTGGCGAGCGGCGATGGCACGCCCGGCATCAGCCTAACCGGGCGAAGATTGACGTACTGATCGAACTCGCGGCGGAACTTGATCAGCGATCCCCACAATGAAACGTGATCGGGGATTTTAGCCGGCCAACCGACCGCGCCGAAATAGATCGCATCGTGCTTGCCGATCTTTCCTTTCCAATCCTCCGGCATCATCTCGCCGTGCTTTTCGTAGTAATCCCACGAGGCAAAATCGAAGTGATCGAAATGCACGCTGACGCCGTGCTTTTTTGCAGCCTGCTCCAGCACCCGCAGGCCTTCCGGCGCCACTTCCTTGCCGATGCCGTCACCGGGAATGACCGCAATTCGGTACTGCTTTTTTTGATTGCTCATCGAGAGTTTCCTTGTGCTTCGCCGGCCGACGGACCCTGAAATTGATTAGATGCAATGAACCAAACCCGATCGCGGTGCAACGGTGCAGTGCAATGTTGACCGGCCCACGGGCAACCGCCTAACAGTCCAGCTCGCAAATTTACCGCCAGACATTCCACAACAAGCGAGTAATCCCATGGATCTTCATTTGCGCGGCAAGCGCGTCCTGATCACCGGCGCATCGAAAGGCATCGGCGCGGCGGCTGCCGAGGCTTTTGCCGAAGAAGGTGCTCATCTCAGGCTTGCGGCCCGCAGCGGCGATCAATTGAAGGCGCTGTCAGAGCGCCTGCGATCGGCGCATCAAATCGATGCCGCCACCCACGTTGTCGATCTGCGGAAGCCCGAAGATATCATGAAGCTTGTGAAAGATGCATCCGACGTCGATATTCTCGTCAACAACGCCGGCGATATTCCCGGCGGCTCGATCGACAAGATCGATGAGGCCACATGGCGCCATGCGTGGGAACTCAAGGTGTTTGGCTATATCAATCTGACGCGCGCCATTTACGCGCAGATGAAAGCGCGCGGGCATGGGGTAATCGTCAACGATATTGGCGCCGCCGGCGAAAAGTTCGACGCCAATTACATCTGCGGCAGCGCCGGCAACGCCGCGCTGATGGCCTTTACCCGCGCGCTCGGCGGTAAGAGTCTCGCCGATAACATTCGCGTGGTCGGCATCAATCCGGGACCGGTCGGCACCGATCGACATGTCACGCTGCTCAAGACCCGCGCCAAGCATCAGTTCGGAGACGAGAACCGCTACAAGGAATTTCAGAAGAGCCTTCCACTTGGACGGCCGGCCCATGCCCGGGAAATCGGCGACCTGATCGCGTTCCTCGCCTCCGATCGCTCCGGCTATACTTCCGGCGTGATCTATACGGTCGACGGCGGCATCAGCGCCGGCTGGAGTTAGCTGGTCTCCGTCCGCTGGAACAATTGCCGGATAAGCGTGGTGATGCGGCCGCCCGGTGACGCCAGCTCGTTCATGATCGTGAAATGATTGGCGTTTGGAACCTCCTCGTAAGTCACCGGCAATCCGAACTTGGCGCGGTGACCCGCGAACTCCGCAGTCTGTCGGCGTAACAACGGAAGTTCCGCACTGCCGACCACAAGCGACAACGGTTTCATCGCGCCGCCGGATTGCATGACAGGTGAATTGCGGCGCGACATCGTCTCGTCGAGTCCCAGCTTGACGTTGAGATAGCTGTGCCGGATAGGCTCGAGATCGTAGATCCCGCTGATGGCCATGCCGGCACGGACACCGGGATGCGCCAGCGCCATGGCAGTGAGATGACCGCCGGCGGACCATCCCGACAGCACGATGCCCTTGTCGTCGCCGCCGAGCGCGGGCAATTGTTCGGTGAGAAAATCGACGCCTCGATGAATTTCCGCAACGATCTCGTCGAGAGCAGCATCCGGCGCCAGCGTGTAGCCGATCAGCGCGACATTGATGCCGTGCGCCATCGGGCCTTCCGCAAACAGCGTGAAAACTTCCTTTGCACGGGCTTGCCAATAGCCGCCATGGATGAACAAAAGCGTCGGGCCCTTGTCGCGCGCCTTTAGAAAATCGATGCGATTGCGTTCGCGCGGCCCGTAGCGCAGGTCGAGATGATCGGAATGCTTTCCACGGATTTCTGTTGAACGCCGCTCCCAGCCGGCGACGATGTCCGCGCTCCCAGTCACGGCAACGCCGTTGTTGAGCCCGAGATCGCGTTCTTCCTGGCTCATCTTCCGCCAATCCGGCGCGTCGAACGGCGTCGTCATTCCCAATTTTCCCCCTGCCGTGCGTTGTCGCCGGTTTCCACTTTGCCGAAAAATGCTCTACAGCATTACACGTCTGCTGACGTCAAACAAAACCTATAGGGTAGCAAAATTGGCATCCGATCAAGCGTTGATACAAGCGAGTGCATGCGCGGTCGTCGATAAGCTCAATTCAGGTGAAGTCACGCCGCTCGATCTGCTTGATATGCTGGAACGGCGGATCGCGGAGGTCGACGATAAGGTCAACGCTTTGCCGACGCTGTGCTTCGATCGAGCCCGGACCCACGCCAAGGCATTGATGCAGAAGCCCGCCGGCGATCGCGGCCTGCTCGCGGGAATGCCGGTCCCGATCAAGGACCTGACCGATGTCGAGGGCGTGCTGACCACCCAGGGCTCGCCGATCTACAAAAACAGAATCCCCGCGCGTTCCGATGTTCTGGTCGAGCATCTCGAAGGCAATGGGGCGGTGATCTACGCCAAATCGAATACGCCCGAATTCGGCGCCGGCGCGAACACTTTCAACGAGGTGTTCGGCGCGACTCGCAATCCCTGGGACACGTCCCGCTCCGCGGCGGGGTCGTCGGGCGGCGCGGCCGTGGCGCTCGCAACGGGAATGGCCTGGCTGGCGCACGGCTCTGACATGGGCGGCTCGCTTCGCAACCCGGCGAGCTTCTGCGGCATCGTCGGCATGCGCCCGAGTATTGGGCGGGTGGCGCATACTCCCGTTGCCAAGATCGATCGCAATCTCGGCGTCCAAGGGCCGATGGCGCGCAATGTCGAGGACCTTGCGTTGCTGCTCGATGCCATGACCGGCGAGCATCCAGCCGATCCGTTGTCGCTGCCGGTACTACCGGTTTCATTCCGCGCCGCGATGCGATCGGCAAGCGGACCGAAGCGCATTGCTTATTCGCCTGATCTCGGGATCACTCCGGTTGACGCCGAAGTCGCCGCGATCACCCGCAAGGCCGCCGCCCGTTTCGCCGAAGCCGGCGCGATCGTGGAGGAGGCACATCCGGACCTGCGGGAGGCGCATGAATGCTTCCATGTGCTGCGCGCGTTTGATTTTGCGATCAGCAAGGCAGCGCTATTGCGCAGCAAGCGCGATCTGCTCAAGCCCGAAGTGATCTGGAACATCGAGGAAGGACTGAAGCTGAGCGTCGAGCAGATCGAGCGCGCCGAAGCGCAGCGCATCGCGATGACGGGCCGCAC
>NZ_DATEPI010000135.1:0-35227 GCF_035273305.1 Bradyrhizobium sp.
CTACGGCCTGTCGCTGTTCGCGATTTTCTACGGCCTCGACTGGATCGCCACCGTCCCGCCAACCGTGCGGCTCACGGCCCAGCGGTTCGGATCGGAGCGCGCCAATCTCGTCTTCGGCTGGATTTTTGCCGGGCATCAAATTGGCGCGGGCACTGCGGCGCTCGGCGCCGGGTTGTCACGCACCATGCTTGCCAGCTATCTGCCGGCTTTCTTCGTCGCCGGTGCGCTGTGTGTTATCGCCGGGCTGATCGTGTTGGCCATATCGCGGCACCCAAAGCCGCTCGCGGCCGCCTGACCCAAAGCGAACGGCGATTACGGCCGAATCGTCATGTTCGTCGCCGGCCCCGGCGTTCGGAGAGGCTCGGCCAACCGTGCGAACTCGCATAGTAGCGAACGGGTCCTGCGGGGATCGATGATTTCTTCGACCCAGAACTTCTCGGCCGACCGGAACGGAGAGCGTAGCTTGTTCAGGCGATCCTCGATCTCCTGCAGCTTCGCTTTTGGATCTTCCGCGGCATCGATGTCGGCGCGATAGGCCGCCTCGATCCCGCCTTCCAGGGGTAGTGATCCCCAATAGGCCGATGGCCAGGCATATCGGAAGGAAAACCGGTCCGCGGGCTGATGCACGACGCCGGCAACACCAAATGAATTGCGCACGATGACGGTGCACCAGGGCACAGTACTCTGATTGACCGCAGCCATAGCGCGAACACCATGGCGGATGGTCGCTGCTTTTTCCGCCTCCAGTCCGATCATGAAGCCCGGACAATCCATGAAGTAGACTACCGGCAGGTGGAAGGTCTCAGCGAGATCGACGAAGCGCACTACCTTCTGACAGGCTTCCGCCGTCCACGATCCGCCGTAATGAAAAGGATCGCTCGCGAGCAACAGTACGGCGCGGCCTTCCAGTCGCGCGAGGCCGGCAATGATCGGGCGGCCGAAATTTGCCGTCATTTCGAAGAACGAGCCCTTGTCGACGACCGCCTCGATAATCGGGCGCATCTTGTAGACCTGACGGCGGCTTCGAGGCACCGCTTTCATCAAGGATTCCTCGGCACGCTCCGGATCGTCACTACAGGGAAGCGTTGGCGGCAGCTCATACACCGATGACGGCAGATAAGAGAGAAAACGTTTTGCGCTCGCGAACGCCTCCTCCTCGGTATCGACAGCGTCGTCGACGCTACCGGCGCGGGTCTGTATGTCGGGTCCACCGAGTTCCTGCTTGGTAAGGTCTTGCCCGAGCCGCTTCACAACCGGCGGGCCAGCCACGAACATCGCCGAATTCTTGGTCATCACCGAATAATGGCTGGCCGCAAGCCTTGCCGCGCCAAGTCCGGCGACGGAGCCCAGGCCCAAGGCCACCACCGGCACGCGAGACATGTTCGCAGTCGTGTACGAATACCAGCGCGTGCCGCCTATGCCGCCGGGCAGATTGGCCGCGCCCTTTGTCTCAATGGTCTTCACGGAGCCACCGCCGCCAGAGCCTTCAATCAATCGAATGATCGGCAGCCGAAAATCGTGCGCCATCTCCTCCGCCATCAGCGGCTTCGCCGAAATCGAGGCATCCGCAGAGCCGCCTCGCACTGTGAAATCGTCGCCGACCACGACTACGGTTCGGCCGTCGACTTTAGCCCTTCCGAACACGCAGTTGGCTGGCGTCAAATTCCTGAGTTCGCCGTTCTCATCATATTCGGCGGTGCCGGAAATCGCTCCGATTTCGTGGAAGCTGTTCGCATCGACCAATCTGTCGATGCGCTCGCGAACGGTGAGCCGGCCCTGGTCGCGCTGACGCTTGACCTTGTCAACGCCTCCCATCTCGCGCGCGAATGCTTCGCGCCGGGCGAGGTCGTCGAGCTCCGGCTTCCAGTTCATTCCTTTCCTCCGCTTTGATGATTTCGTTGCTCTTATGGTTCGCAGCCGGAAGCGGCTTGCCCTCGGGGTGATTGCCGAACAATTCCCCATCGTCTCCGTCAAGCAGTCCGCCGATCGCCGCGCTCAATTCGAGAATCCGCGGCGCAACCTCCTTGTGCAATCGCTTCTCATCGTACATCGCCGACAAAAGCCCGATCGTGACCACGACGAAAGTTCGATACTGTGGCGACCACAGCGGCACCGCCAACCCGTTGATGTGCGGACTCCAGAGGCCGCAAGCAACGACGTAACCCCGCTCGCGCAAAGATTTCCGATTGCCCTCCAAGAGCGGACGTAACAGTTTGGCGCTTTCGGGAATTTCGCGTTCCATTTCGGCCAACAAGCCGGCGGCGACGTTATCGTCGAGCGCAGCCGTATATGCGTGGCCCGCCGCTGTGCTCGCGATCGCAATCCGACTGCCCGAGGTCGAACTCAAGCCGAGTGCGTTGGGAGCGCGCCCGACCTCAAGGTAAACGAGATGGAAGCGGTCCGGTATCACGAAGCCGACGGTTCCCGGCAGTTGTTCGGCGACTTCCTGCAGTCGCAGACGGATCAGGTTGCGAAGCTTCAGGCCGCGCATCATGGAGGTACTCATGGCGACCGCGCTCGGACCGATCCGGTATTTCTGATCGCGGGGCAGGTATACGAGCTGACCCATGCGGGTCAGCGTATGAGTCAGCCGCGATACTGTGGATCGCGGCAGGCCGCAGCGATTGGAAATTTCGAGATTGCCAAGCCGCGCCTCATGGCCTTCGAAGCAGCGCAACACGTCGAATGCGCGCGACACCACCTGGATCACGTCGCCCTCACCAGCACGATCGCCGGCAAGAATTCCCTCTTTGCTGAGCCGCTCCGAGCGTCGTCCCATGGCTACCCAATTCCGTAATACGGAATGAAATTCCACTTGCGGAAGAAGCTACCTCAGGCAATCTGCGACGACAACAAAAAGCGAGGGCGCCCGCCCTTAGCTATGCGTTCATTTCATTAACGTGCGCGCGGCCGCTGTCCTGGAGAGTGGAATGCCAGAAATCAAGATCGTGACCGAGGTCGCCGGACGCATCTGCGCGCTTCCCGTTCAGGTCGGCGGCACCATCGAAGACGGCGATGACGTCGTTTTCGTCGAAGCGATGAAGATGGAGATCCCTGTCGCCGCGCCTGCCGCGGGCAGACTAAAGTCAATACTGGTTAATGTTGATGACGTCGTTGCCGAAGGCCAGGTCTTAGCGATCGTCGAGACGTAATCGCCGAACGCACCCACGTCTTTGCTGGTCTGCGACATTCTGTCCGGTATGTAAACCAACGTGGCGCGAACCGCTCAACGTTGCCATCGCGACATGGCGATGACATGATCCAGCCAACGATTTTTAATTGAGAAACACTTGGAGGCGAACATGGTCCATCGGCTGGTGGCGCTTGCGGCTGTCGTTTTCACGGGCATGCTGCCGTTGACACCTTCTGCGCTTCGCGCCGAAGACACCAAGCTGCCGCCGACGATGACGTTCACCGCTTACGACACCGGGACTGCCGGATTCAATATCGCAGTCGCGGTCGGCAAAATGATGAAAGATAAATACGGCACCGACTTGCGGGTATTGCCCGCGGGGAACGACGTCGCTCGCCTTGCTCCGTTGCGGGCGGGACGGGCGGTGGCTTCGGCGATGGGTTCCGGCACCTACTTCGCGCAGGAGGGCGTGTTCGAATTCGGCGGCCGGGAATGGGGTCCTCAAGCGTTGCAAATCCTGCTTTCGTCGGTTGACTGCAACGCCGGCTCACTTGGCGTTGCCCGCGATACCGGGGTAACGGAGATCAAGCAATTGATGGGCAAGCGGGTCGGCTTCGTCGTCGGATCGCCGGCGTTGAACCAGAATGCGCTGGCGATTTTAGCATTCGGTGATCTCAAGCAGAGCGACGTCAAGATCGTCGAATTCTCGAGCTACAGCGCAATGTGGAAGGGCCTGATAAACAACGACACGGATGCGGCTTTCGCGACAACCATTACCGGCCCAGCGAGGGAAGCCGAGAGCTCGCCGCGTGGCCTGGTTTGGCCGCCGCTTCCCCACAACGACAATGCCGGCTGGGAGCGCGTTCAAAAGGTCGGCTCATTTTTCTTCCGACATGTTGCAACCTGCGGCGCCGGCATTTCCAAGGAAAAGCCGATCGAACTTGGAAATTATCCCTACCCGATCTTTGTGGCCTATGGCTCCCAGTCCGCCGATCAGGTTTACGCGATCACCAAGGCGATGATTACCGGCTACGATGCTTACAAAGACGCCGCAGCAGGCGCGCCGGGGCTCGCCGCTGACCGACAAACGAAAAATTGGGTGGTGCCGGTTCATCCCGGCGCAGTCAAGGCGCTCAAGGAAGCCGGTCAATGGAGCGACGACCAGGAGGCGCACAATAACGCACTGTTCAAGCGGCAAGCGGTTCTGGCGGCCGCATGGGTCGCCTACGGCAAATCGAATCCTCCCTCGGACGATAAGGAGTTCCTTGCAGGCTGGATGAGCGCGCGCGCTGCCGCCCTGAAGAAGGCCAATATGCCAAACGGATTTGAGGAATAGGCTCCGCTTCGACCTGTCGCGCCGACGTTAAACGGAAAACTGATGTCATCTGCCTCACCGTCCGCCGGTTCGGAAAAACCTGTAGCAAATCGGGTCGAATTCGACGATCCGCACGCCGGCATCGGCGGACTGCAAGAGGCCGAGGTTACGCGGGTGCGGACCTTGCGTGGCGCTTGGCGTTGGGCGCTCATCCTAGCCACCGCCGCTACGATCCTGCTGTGCATCAACCAGCAATTCTCGCTTCGTTTTTTTGTCGGCTACACCCAGCTTAACACAGAGTATTTCTATCTGCTGATTGCGCTGATGCTACCGTTCACTTTTTTGATCTTTCCGAATTCCGAACGCTCGCCGCTCGATCGCATTCCCTGGTACGACCTTCTGTTTTTCGTGCTCACCTCCGGTTCAGCCATCGTATTGATGGCCCACGTTCGCAAAGCGGCGGAAGCGGGGTGGGAATTCGGCGGCGCCCCGACGACGGTCATTGTCGCCGGCGTGGTGATGTGGGTGATGCTGATGGAAGCGCTGCGCCGCACCGGCGGCTGGAGTCTTCTTATCAGCGTTTTTCCTTTCACCATTTATCCGTTATTTGCCGACGCGAACTGGCTAGGTCCGTTTCGCGGAACCCAATCGACGCTCGAACAGGCCACTTCATATCACGTGCTCTCGGGCGAGAGTCTGCTCGGCATTCCGATCCAGGCGTTCGCGGATACCGTAATCGGTTTTTTGGTGTTCGGTACGGCCCTGATGATGACGGGTGCCGGAAAGTTCTTTATCAACCTCGCGTTTGCGATGTGCGGAACGTTTCGCGGCGGTGCGGCCAAGGTCTGCATCTTCGCAAGTGGCCTGCTCGGAATGATGTCAGGCTCGATCATTTCCAACGTTCTGACCGCCGGCACGATGACCATTCCGGTCATGAAGAAGAGCGGTTTCCGCGCCTCCTATGCTGGCGCGATAGAGGCCTGTGCTTCGACCGGCGCCGTGCTGGCGCCTCCGGTCATGGGGGCCACCGCATTCGTGATAGCCCAGTTTCTCAACGTCAGTTACGCAGACGTCGCGGTCGCCGCGATCATTCCGGCCATCCTGTACTATGTCGGCCTGTTCATGCAGGTGGATTCCTATGCGGCACGCCATGGCCTCAAGGGCATCCCAAGGTCAGAGCTGCCCAAGGTGATCGATACGATCAAGGACGGCTGGTACTACGTCTTCGTGATCGCGTTGCTCATCATCATGCTGCTGTATTTCAAGCGCGAAAGCCACGCCCCGTTTTATGCCACGGCGCTGCTGTTGGTGTTGAACCAGGTATTCTCCCGGGAAACCCGCTGGACGCTTACCACGATCAATCGATTCCTCGAGGTGAATGGCCGGACGTTCGTCGAACTGATCGGTATCCTCGCCGGCTGCGGGCTCCTGATCGGAGCGTTCTCGATGACGGGGGTGGTCTCAAGCCTGGCTAACGACCTGCTTCGCATCGCCGGAGACAACGCATTTTTGTTGCTTGGCATGTGCGCCTTCACAAGCCTCGTTCTCGGCCTCGGCCTTACCACCACCGCCTGCTACATCTTCCTGGCTATTCTGGTGGCGCCTGCGCTGGAAAAGCTCGGCCTTAACCGAATGGCAGTGCACATGTTCATTTTTTACTGGGGCATGTTGTCGTCGATCACGCCACCGGTGGCGATCGCGTCTTTTGCGGCGGCCGGCATCGCGGGCTCGCCTGCGATGAAGACCGGATGGGAATCAATGTGGGTCGGCAGCATCATTTATTTCATTCCGTTTTTCTTCGTGCTCAATCCGGCGCTGGTGTTGCAGGGCGACAGTCCGTATTTCGCCGCGCTCGGACTGATGATGCTCGCGGCCCTCGGCACGCTCTTCATCTGCGGCGGCATCCAGGGTTATCAGGCCTTTGTCGGCGATCTCCGAAAGGCCGGCCCGCTGGAATGGCCTCTGCGAGTGTTGCTGGTGATTGGGGGCTTCGTCATCGCCACCCCCGGTGGCGGCATCATGCCGATGTCGCAATTGCAGATCACCAGTGTTGGGGTTGCCATCCTGGTCCCGACAGTTTTGATCGCCGTGCTGCTGGCGCGTCGGCAAGCGCTCGTGCCAAACTCGTTGCGCGTGCCCTGAGGGCGCAGGCAAATTTCGACTGGTCCGTCAGATCTCTTCGGTTACCGGTTGCATGTCGATATCGAAGGTCTCGAGAAACTTCGACGTCATGATGTAGAAGCCAACCGAGAGCTGCAGTTCAACGAGCGCGGCCGGCGTCAGCTTGGCCGCAATGGCGTTGAAGGTCGCATCGCTCGGACGCCGCAGCTTGACGATCTCATCGGTAAAGGCGAGCGCGGCGCGCTGCAATTCGTCAAAGCAGGCCGCCGATTCCCAATGCTCCAGCGCCGCGTTCTGCTCGTCAGTGACCCCGACATTCTTGCCCATGCGCTTGTGCGCCACTACCTCATACGGCGCCTCGCACAGAATACCCGTGCGCGTTATCGCCAGTTCACGCACGATCGGATCAAGCTCGCCTTTGCGGCGGATCGCGCCGCCGAGCCGGCAATATTGCTCAAAATAGCTCGGCGAGTGCGCCATCATCCGAAAGATGTTGGCGTTTCGGTTCTTGCCGAGTATCTCGCGCGTTCGCTCATTCGATTTCGAAGTATCGCAATACTCGATACGGGCCATGTTTCACCTTGGTTTCCCTGCTCGTGCCGTTGAAGCACAATTCGGCTAATCTTGCGGATCAACAGGCCGCATCGCAGTCAAATTGCCGCCGCATTACTATTCGATCCTGCGAATGTCGATATTCGCTGAGTGGGGACTCGTCAAAGCGAATACTCGTCGCGGGGTGTTCCGAGTACAAATCTGACCATCGGTGCGCTTTCGCGCAACGATGAGTTATGCCCAAGTCTAGGGAGATCGGCATGAAGGAAGCCACCAAAAGGGCGGCCTCGGAAGCGCTCGCGCGAACGCTGGCGGTGACGGCAATGCTCGTCATCGCCAGCCTCATTTTTTACTCGCGATGAGTGAAGAAGTTGGCCTCAAGATGCCGTGGAATCGACCCATCCCTAAACCGCCTTCTCAAAGTAAGGAATTAGCCGATCGACAAATCGTGCAAACCGCGCTTTGACCTTGTCGCCGATGCAAAGATCGTTGCTTCCATGCCCCATCATCCGAAATCCCTCCTCGGTATCGACGAGAACGATGTTGTACGGCACGTGGGCGCGGGTTTCCGCCGTTGCCGCGCGGCAGACGAGTGAAGTGGCGTAGATCGTGCCCTGACCGCTCGCGAACTTTTCAACCGGATCGGGCGCGCCGCAGCTCCAACAGAAGCTGCGCCGGAAATACTGCAGGTTGCCGCAGGCGCCGCAGCATTGATAGACGATGGCTTCGCCGCCCATAGTCCAGTCGGGCACCGGCTGCTCGCTCATCGGACGCGCTCCAGAAACATGCTGACATGCGAGGACAATACGCCGCCATCCCCATGCAGCAGCGCAATTGAGGCGTCGCGCACCTGGCGACTTCCGGCGCGTCCACTCATTTGCAACTGCGTCTCGACCAGATGCGCCATCGCGCCGCCGACGCCGCAATGGCCATAGCTCAACAATCCACCATGCGTGTTGAGCGGCATCTCACCGGTCCGGCTGAAATGGCCGGAACGGACGCGGGAAGCGGCCTCGCCTCGTGCCGCGAGGCCAAGGTCTTCCAGCAGAATGGCCAACGTGATTGTAAAACTGTCGTAGACCGCGGCATAGCGTACGTCCGAGATGCCAATACCGGCCTGCTGCTTTGCCCGCGCGATTGCGATCTCGGCTCCAAGCTCGCTGAGGGCCGGTGCGGCCGTGACATGCTGATGGGTGTGGGCCTGCGCACAGCCACGCACGCAAATGCGCACCGGCGAGGTCGCCTCACGACTGACCACAAACGCCGCACCGCCGTCGGACACCGGACAGCAATCCAGAAGCTTTAACGGCAGCGCGACCGGCTTTGATCCCATGACGTCGGAGACGGTTATGGGGGTACTGAATTGAGCCCCGGGATGCGACAGCGCGTGGGTACGCATCAGGACGGCGAACTCGGCGAGGTCTTCCTGGGTGACGCCGTATTCGTGCATGTAGCGCGAAGCAACGAGACCATAATAGGCGGGGATCGTCGGTCCCAACGGCACTTCGTACCGAGGGTCTCCAACCTGCGCCAGCGCCAGGATTGAGGCATCACGACTCTGCCCTGTCAGGCGGTTCTCTCCTGCAACCACCAGCACATGTCTGACAACTCCGGCTTCGGCCAGATGATGTGCCAGCATGGTCATCGCCAGCCCGGTCGCACCGCCAACCTGGACAGCATGAGCGTAAGCCGGGCGAATGCCGAAATGTTCGGCGAACACCGTGGCCAACATGATATGCGGCGATACGGTGGAATAACCACATAGAACGCCGTCGATCTCGCGTCGCTTCAGACCAGCATCGGTGATCGCAAGCTCTGCGGCCTTGCTCATGAGATCGAGCGACGAGGAGCCTTCATGCCTGCCATATGGCGTGAGGCCGACGCCGGTGATGAAACTCATGGCTCTCGAACCAAGTTTCGCGCCTTCCAGAATGGCGTGGTAAGAATTCTGTCCCCCATCCCATCGATCGGCATCTCAATAAGACTTCGGCAATCCAAGCACTTTCTCGGCTATAAAGCTGAGAATGAGTTGCGGACTGATCGGCGCGATCCGCGGAATCAGGGATTCCCTAAAATAGCGCTCGACGTGGAATTCCTTTGCGTAGCCGAACCCGCCATGTGTCATCACGGCCTGCTCGCATGCGTGAAAGCCCGCTTCCGCGGCAAGATATTTCGCCGCATTGGCGGCCGGTCCGCAGGGCATGCCCTGATCGTACTGCCAGGCGGCCGACAGCGTCATCAGCCACGCCGCCTCGAGCTCCATCCAGTTCCTGGCGAGGGGATGTTGAATCGCCTGGTTCTTGCCGATCGGGCGATTGAACACGTTGCGCTGTTTGGCGTAGGCGGCCGCTCGCGATAGAGCCACTCCTCCCAGTCCCACCGCTTCGGCCGCGATCAGGATGCGTTCCGGATTCATGCCGTGCAGAATGTATTCGAAGCCGCGGCCTTCCTCGCCGAGGCGATCGTGAAGAGCAATTTCAAAATTCTCAATGAAGAGTTCGTTGGAATCGACAGGCTTGCGCCCCATCTTTGCGATTTCATGCACGGCGATGCGGCTGCGATCGAAGTCGGTATAGAACAAACTCAGACCATGGGTCGGGTTTTTGACTTCCTCCAGCGGGGTCGTGCGCGCCAACAGCAGAATCTTTTCCGCCACCTGCGCCGTGGAGATCCAGACCTTCTGGCCATTGACGACGTATTTATTGCCGGAGCGCACCGCGCGCGTCTTCAACTGCGTGGTGTTGAGGCCAGTATTCGGCTCGGTGACGGCGAAGCAGGATTTCTCGGTCCCAGCTACGATCGGCGGCAACATCCGCCTGCACTGTTCCTCCGTTCCGAACACGACGACCGGATTGAGCCCGAACACATTCATGTGCACGGCCGAAGCGCCCGACATTCCGGCGCCCGACTCCGCAATCGTCCGCATCATGATCGCGGCATCGATAATGCCGAGACCCGAGCCACCATAGGCCTCGGGAATGCAGATGCCGAGCCAGCCGGCATCGGCCAACGCCCTATGAAAGTCGGCGGGATAACCGCCGTCCTTGTCTTTCTTCAACCAATAGGCGTCATCGAAACGCGCGCAGATCTTTGCGACCGCTTCCCGGATGGATTCCTGATTGGCCGTGAGGGCGAAGTCCATCGTCTCAATGCACCTCTGTAGCTTCGGGTGCCGTGGTAGCACCGGCGCGCACCAGGGCCGCAATCTCTTCCGCCGAGAATCCCGCTTCGCGAAGAATTTCCGGGCCATGCTGATTGAGGCGCGGCGCAAGTCGGGTGGTCTCGACTGAAGTCTCCGACCAGGTGGCGGACACCTTCATGTTGCGGATTTTGCCCTCACTTGGATGATCTATCACCGGGAAGAAATCGGTCGCGAGCAGGTGCGGGTCCTCCAGAATGCTTTCCAGATTGTGCATCGGCATCACAGGCACATCGGCTTTGTCGAGCAGTTCGGTCCACTCGGCGGTGGTTCTCGTCTCGAAGATGCGGGCAAGTTCAGCGTAGACCATGTCAATATTGGCGACGCGTCCGGCAAAGGTCGCGAATTTGGTGTCAGCGCGCAGATCGTCGCGTCCGGTCGCCTGGAAAAAATTCTCCCACTGCTTGTCGTTATAGACAATGACGCAGATGTAGCCGTCCCAAGTCTTGTACGGCCGTCGGTCGCGCGAGAGGTGCCGGGCATAGCCGCCTTTGTCCAGCGGCGGCTCATAGGTCAATCCACCCATGTGATCGCCCATGACAAAACCAGCCATTGTTTCGAACATCGGGATGTCGAGGCGCTGGCCGCGGCCTGTTCGGTCGCGATGTACCAGGCTCGCGCAGATCGCACCGACCGCCGCCAGGCCGACAATGCGGTCGACGAGTGCGTTTGGAACGTAGCGGGGAATGCCATCGCCAGTCTGCGCCATCAGTGCGGGCAAGGCGGTAGCACCCTGGATCAGGTCGTCATAGGCGGGCTTCGCCGCATAGGGACCATCCTGCCCAAAACCGAACACGCCGGCATAGATCAGGCGCGGATTGAGTTTCGAAATTACATCGTATCCGAGATTTAGCCGCGCCATCGCCTGCGGACGCACGTTGTAAACCAGCACATCCGCCGACGCGATCAAACGCAACACCGCATCGCGCCCCGCTGGATTCTTCAGGTCGAGTGCAATGCTGCGCTTACTGCGGTTGGTGTTCAGGAATACCGGACCCATGCCGGGATGACGGGTCGGGCCGATCAGACGTGTGACGTCGCCTTCGCGCGACTCTATCTTGATCACGTCGGCGCCGTAGTCACCCAGCGTCTGAGTGGCATAGGGGCCCATCAGCACGGTCGTCATATCGATGACCCTGATGCCCTTCAGAGGTCCCATGCCTGTTCGCTCCAGATGCGCTCTATTGGCGGCGATGCGGCTCTTAGAACGTACTAACGGCAGCGTGTCGCCAAGATCAAGGCTATCGCGGGCATAGATGCTGGCGCGGCGAGATCGCAGGTATGCGCGAGCTGTTTACTTCGCCGGCTCCAGTAGGGAGACGTAATTGGCAACCGCCGCACCGCCCATGTTGAAGATGCCGGCGAGTTTGGGATCCCTGATCTGCATGCCCTCCGGCGCCTGCCCTAACAGTTGCATTGCCGTCATCACATGCATGGAAACGCCGGTAGCGCCGATCGGATGGCCTTTGGCCTTTAATCCGCCGGAAGGGTTGATTGGCAGCTTGCCATCTTTCTGGGTCCAGCCCTCCTTAATGGCGCGCGCGCCCTGCCCCCTCGGCGTCAGTCCCATCGCCTCATATTCAATGAGTTCGGCGACCGTGAAACAGTCGTGGGTTTCGACAAAAGACAAGTCGGAGAGTTGGACCCCGGCCGATTGCAATGCGCGCTGCCAGGCCACGGTACAGCCTTCAAATTGCAGGATGTCGCGCTTCGACATCGGCAGGAAGTCCTGGGCATGCGCGGTAGCCTTGATGCTGACGGCCTTGCCCATGGATCTGGCGGTTTCGGCGTCAGTCAAAACCAGCGCGGCCGCGCCATCCGAGACCAGCGAGCAGTCGGTTCGCTTCAGCGGCCCTGCGACAAATGGGTTCTTCTCGCTCTCCGAGCGGCAGAATTCGTACCCGACATCCTTGCGCATCTGGGCGTAGGGGTTGGCGACTCCGTTCTTGTGGTTTTTGGCTGCGATCATCGCGAGCGCGTCCGATTGGTCGCCATATTTCTGGAAATAGGCCTGGGCGATCTTGCCAAACACGCCTGCGAACCCGCCGGGGGTGTCGCCGTCCTCCGGCAGATAGGATGCTCGCAACAAGTTCCGACCAATTTCAGGGCCCGGCGTCCGCGTCATCTGCTCCACGCCGACCACCAGCACAATTTTCGCCGCGCGAGCCGCAATCGCCCGGATACCTTGATGCACTGCCGCCGAACCGGTGGCGCAGGCATTCTCGACCCTTGTCGTCGGCTTGAACCGCAACTGCGGGTCGGCCTGCAGCACCAGTGACGCGGTAAAATCCTGCGGCGAAAAGCCGGCATTGAAATGCCCCAGCACGATCTCGTCGACATCCGCGGCTGAGATCCCGGCGTCCGCCAGCGCGTCCGTCGTGACGCGGACGACCAGGCTTTCGACGGTTTCATTGTCGAACTTTCCGAACGGCGTGTGGGCCCATCCGACGATGCTGGCTGTCATGACTATTCTCCCGTGAGTTCCCGCCGATCGGGTCAGGTCACGAACTTACCACCAAGTTCGTCCTCGATGTGAATGCGGATAATATCATCAAAGTTCTTTTCGGCGGTGGTGAAGCCGAGCTTCAGCGCCCGCATCGGTTCGAAATTACGGGGCCAGCCGGCAACGATGCCCATTATAAACGGATCAGGGTCCCGTTTGATCCGCGCCGCGACCTTGTCGCCGGCCACCCGCTTAAGTGCGGCGATTTGCTCGCCAACGGTGGCGGAAAGCCCGGGCATGGTGAGGTTTCGACGCGGCCCGACTGCCCCGGAATCCAGCGTAGCCGCATGAAGCAGAAACCCGACCGCCGACCTTGGCGTGGCGTGCCAATGTCGAACGTCCTCGTTGACAGGCAGCACCGCTTCCTTCCCGGCAAGCGGTTCGCGCAGGATGTTTGAAAAGAAACCCGAAGCCGCTTTATTGGGGAGACCGGGCCGGATGCAAATAGTCGGCAATCGAATTCCGATACCATCCATGAAACCGCGCCGCGAATAGTCGGCCAGGAGAAGTTCGTCGATCGCCTTTTGCGTACCGTAACTCAACAGGGGCGTGTGAAAGAACTCGTCCCCGATCGCGTCCGGAAACGGTGCTCCGAACACCGCGATCGAGGAAGTAAACACCACACGCGGCTTGTAGTCGTCTCCGACCAACCGGATCGCATCGAGCAGCATCCGCGTTCCGTCGAGGTTGATGCGATAACCCTTGTCGAAATCGAGCTCTGCTTCGCCGGAGACGATCGCCGCCAGATGGAAAATCACATCGGGACGATCCGCGACGAGTTTCTCGGCGGCGCCGGGGACGGCGAAGTCGCATGTAACGGTGTCAACCGGAAATCCCGCTTTATCCGGTTGCGCGGGTGCGACGACGTCCTGCAGTGTCATCCGGGTGATCTCGCGCTCACCGAGACGCCCGTCCCCCAACAGCCGCTCGGAAAGCTTGCGCCCGACCATTCCGGCCGCGCCCAACACCAGAATGTGCAAGAGCCAACTCCTTCTTGTTTTTGATTGTTACGCGCCGGCCCGGGCGCTCACTCTTTGACGGCCCCGGTCATCGCCGAGACGTAATGTTCGACAAAGAATGCGTAGAGGATGACCAGCGGCAGCGAACCGCACAAGGCGCCCGCCATCAGCGAGCCCCAGCGATAGACGTCGCCGTCGACGAATTCGTTGACGATTGCGACCGGCACGGTCTTGTTCTGCGTCGATTGCAGGAACGTCAGCGCATAGATGAATTCGTTCCAGCAAAGCGTGAAGCAAAAGATAAAGGCCGAGATCAGCCCGGGAATCGCGAGCGGCAGCACGATCTTGACCAAAATCTGCCAGCGGCTCGCACCATCGATCAGCGCGCATTCCTCCAGCTCAAACGGAATAGTTTTGAAATAACCCATCAAGAGCCAGGTCGAGAATGGAATCAGAATCGTCGGATAAGTCAGGATCAGCGCCATCGGCGAGTCGAAAAGGCCATACTGGAACACGACCGTTGCGAGCGGAATGAAAAGGATCGACGGCGGTACCAGATAGGACAGGAAAATGAGGCCACCTACCCATTGCGCGCCGCGATAGCGCAGCCTCACGATGGCATAAGCCGCCAATACGCTGGCGACGATCGACAGGATGGTGGCGCAGATCGCCACATACATCGTGTTCCAGAGCCAATGCGGGTAGTAGCTTTCAAACAGCAATTTATGGATGTGTTTGAACGTCGGATTCCAGGTCCAGAACGGATTGAACTTATCCAGATCGAGCAGCTGATCGTCCGGTTTGATCGCGGTCAGTCCCATCCAGTAAAACGGAAACAACAGGATGAAAACGATGATCGCCAACGGCAAATACAGCGTGACGATGCGTCGGGGCACCGACTGGAGATAGCTCATCCCCTCGCTGTGATCAGCCATGGCGACGGTCGCCGATGAGCCCGACAGCACAGCTTTGAGATCGATGCGCGAGGTGGGAAGATCAGTCATTGTTCTCGCCCTGCTGCCACTTGCGACGCTGTAGCCCAAACCATGAAATCATGATGGCGGCCAGCAGGAAGGGGATCATGGCGCTTGAGATCGCCGCACCCTCTCCCAGTTGTCCCGCGATGATGGCCCGCTGATAGGACAGGGTTGCCATCAGGTGAGTGGCGTTGACAGGGCCACCCCTCGTCATCGCCCAGATCAGCTGAAAGTCGGTAAAGGTGAATAGCACCGAGAACGTCATCACGACCGCGATAATCGGCGTGAGCAAGGGATAGGTGATGTAGCGGAACATTTCCCATTTGCTGGCGCCGTCGAGGGTCGCCGCCTCGTACAGCGACGGCTGCACGGTCTGCAGACCTGCCAGAAGTGTGATCGCGACAAAGGGAACACCGCGCCAGATATTGGCGAAGATCACGCAAATCCGCGCCCAAGTGACGTCTCCGAGAAAATTGATGTTCTGGGTGATCAGGCCGAGATGCCGGAGCGACCAGGAGATGATCGAGAATTGCGAGTCGAATATCCACCAGAATGCTAGGGCGGAGAGCACCGTCGGCACGATGAACGGAATCAGCACCAGCGCTCGCAGCATCGCCTTGAACGGCATATTCTCGTTCAGTAGCAAGGCAAGATAGAGCCCGACCGCGAACTTAATCGCGCTGGCGACTGTGGTGTACAAAAGCGTGTTGAAGACCGACAGCCAGAAAATCGAATCGCCCCACAGCCACTCGTAGTTTTCGGTGCCGATGAATTCGCCCGGCCGTCCGATCCGAGCGTCAGTAAATGATATCCAGATGCCGAGCCCGAGCGGATAGGCCAGAAAGAATATCAAGAAACCCATCGCCGGCAGCATGAACCAGAACCCCAGCCAATTTCTGTTGGTCTTGAGTTGGTCCCATGCCGTTGCCTCGCGTATCTCCGGCTTAGCGGAACTGCGTTGCAGTGCGATGTCAGCCATTGACGAAATCCCTTTGGGTCGGCGATGCCGTCATCACCGTTGCTCGCGCTAGAATGTCACGCCAATGAATCGGGCGGGCTGCAAGCAACTGCGGCCCGCCCGATTGTACTCCTAGCGATAGATACGCTTCAACTGGCGTTCACACTCCGCAATCGCGCTCTTCGCGTCCTTGGTGCCGGTGCAGTAGTTGGCGAACATGTCGACCACGAGGAAGTCGGCGATCGCTGTCGCCGCCTTCTCGCCCGGAGTGCCGATGCCGGAGGCCGGAAGCGCGCGCTTGCTGGCCTGGGCGAACACGGCGTTCTTCGGGTCCGCCGTCCATACCGGCGCCGAGTCGTATGCGTTGAGCGTGTGGGTCAGATACCCGCGCGCGCCAGAGAGCCATTTCTCGTAATTTTCCTTCTCCAGCATGAAGGCGATGAAGGCTTTCGCCGCGTTCGGGTACTTAGTGAAGTTGAACGCCAGAATGGGAACGGCAAGCTGCAACTCGGTCGGATGCCCGACCGGCCCGACCGGCCAAAGCGCGTGGTAAGTATCGTCCGCAAGTTCTTTCTTGGTCGGATCGTCTTTTGCCGCAACGTAGATCGAGATGCCGTTGGCGGTGCAGTAGAGTTCACCCGAGAGGTACGCCTTGTTGTTGGACGAGTCGTTCCAGGAAGCCACACCTGGAATGAAGGTCTCGGACAAGGCCTTGCAGTAATCCAGCGCCTTGATGGTCTCAGGTGAGTTGATGATCACCTTGTCGTTTTTGTCGACCGTGTAAGCCCCATGGCCCCAAAGCAACCAGTGAAGCCACCCGTTGGCGTCGCCTGAGGCATGGCCAAGCGCAAAGCCGGCCGGCGTGTTGTTTTTCTTCAGCGCCTTGCACATCTCAAGGAAGCCCGGAAAATCCTTCGGAAATTCCTTGAAGCCGGCCTTGTCCACGGCAGACTTGCGGTAGGTCATGTAACCGCCGATCGTGGCCACTGGAATGCCGAGCCAGTCGTCGCCGTGCTTGCAGGTTTTCGCTGCCGCGTCCGTCCATCCCCCGTACTTTTTGCCAAGGTAGTCGGCGACGTCGTTCATCTTCAGCACTTTGGTCGGGAACAACTGCGGCAGGGTATGGAGGCCCCAAGCCAGATCGAGTCCCGAACCGGTGTTAGCGGCGACCGAAGCCTTTGGCTGCACGTCCTCAAAGGACTCGCTGAACACATTCATCTCAGTACCGGTCGCGGTCTTGAATGCCGCCACCATGGCGTTGAAGGCGTCGTCCTCCGCCGGCACGAAGCGCTTCCAGCGCATGACTGTCAGTTTGGCATCCTTCTCGGCCTTCCATGGCGCGGCCTGAGCCCAAGCCTTGGCAAACTCCAGCAACGCCGGCCCGGTAAGTGCGCCAGCCGCCGCAAGCGCGGTGCCGCCTTGAAGAAGCGTGCGGCGAGTAAAATCCTGCATAGTCCATTCTCCCTTTTGGCTCGTTTTAATTGCTCAAGAGTTCATGAGTGCTCAAGAGTTCAGTCGACGTCCGGACGTCTCGTCGAACAGATGCACCAGCGTCGGATTGGGTTTCAGGCGCACCTTGTCGCCCGGATTGAACTGGTGGCGTTCACGGAACACCGCGATGACCTGTTCGCCACCGAGCTTGGCGATGACCTGCGTTTCCGATCCGGTAGGTTCAACGACAACGATCTCGGCTTCCGCGCCATCGTCGGCGATCGTGAAATGCTCAGGACGGATGCCGTAGACGGCGGGCTGACCGTCCGAATTGGCAGGCGCTCTCGTCAGCGGCAGCTTGACGCCGTTCGGGCCCACGAACCCCGGGCTTCCATTGACCGCGAGCTTGCCGTTGAGGAAGTTCATCGCCGGCGAGCCGATGAAACCTGCGACGAACTGGTTATCCGGCTTATCATACAGCTCGAGCGGGGTGCCCATCTGCTCGACAATTCCATCATGCATCACGACGATCTTGTCAGCCATCGTCATGGCTTCGATCTGGTCGTGAGTGACGTACACCGTGGTGGTCTTTAGCCGCTGATGCAATTCCTTGATTTCGGTGCGCATCGCGACGCGCAGCTTCGCATCGAGGTTCGAAAGCGGCTCGTCAAACAGGAACACCTGCGGATCGCGCACGATCGCGCGGCCCATAGCCACCCGTTGTCGCTGTCCGCCCGATAGTTGTCGGGGGTAGCGATCCAGCAAAGGTGTCAGCGCCAGAATCTCGGCCGCGCGCTTCACTCCCTTGCTGATTTCCCCGGCACTTGCGCCGCGAAGCTTTAATGAAAACCCCATATTGTCCGCGACCGTCATGTGCGGATAAAGCGCGTAATTCTGGAACACCATCGCGATGTCCCGCTCCTTGGGCTGGACATTGTTGACGACGCGCTCGCCAATCGAGATCGTGCCCGAGGTGATGTTTTCGAGCCCGGCGAGCATCCGCAACAGGGTCGATTTGCCGCAGCCAGACGGTCCGACCAGGACGACGAATGCGCCATCCTCGATCGGGATCGACACGCCGTGCAGAACTTCAAAGCCCCCAAACGATTTCCGCACGTCGCGAATCTGCACCGACGACATACTCATCCCTCCCCGGTTAACTGAGCCTCAGCGGTGGAAGCCGCCATCGTCCTTTTATTGTCGGGCGTCTTACCAGACTTTTTTGTCGATGTCGTTGGATCAAAGTCGTAGGGTGTTACCGTTCCCGTGAACATTGCAGAGGGGACATTGACATGCAAACATCCGGCGCCAATGCGAAGGTTTCGCACAAAAACAAGGCATGTGCGCTGCGGGAGAAACAATGAACAAGCCGCTTACCGGCGTCACCAGGCGCAAGCTTCGATCCAGCGAATGGTTCAACAACCCACATAACCCCGGGATGACCGCGCTCTACCTGGAGCGGTATCTCAATTACGGTCTCACGCGCCAGGAACTCCAGTCCGGCAAACCGATCATCGGTATCGCGCAGACCGGCAGTGATCTTTCGCCGTGCAATCGGCATCATCTTGAACTGGCCCATCGGGTGCGGGAGGGAATCCGCGCCGCCGGCGGCATCGCGATGGAATTTCCGATGCACCCGATCCAGGAGACCGGAAAGCGCCCGACTGCGGCGCTCGATCGCAACCTCGCATATCTCGGCCTGGTCGAAATTCTGTTCGGCTATCCGCTGGACGGAGTCGTTCTTACCACCGGCTGCGACAAGACCACCCCCGCCTGTTTGATGGCGGCGGCAACCGTCAACATGCCGGCCATTGTGTTGTCAGGGGGACCGATGCTGAACGGCTGGTTCAACGGCGAACGCAGCGGCTCCGGAACCGTGGTCTGGAAAGCGCGCGAGCGGCTGGCCGCCGGCGAGATCGATTACGAGGAGTTCATGAATATCGTCGCCTCCTCGGCGCCATCGGTCGGCCACTGCAACACCATGGGGACCGCCTCGACCATGAACTCGCTGGCCGAGGCTTTGGGCATGTCGCTGCCGGGCTGCGCCGCCATTCCTGAGCCTTATCGCGAGCGCGGCCAGATCGCCTGTGAGACTGGCACGCGCATTGTCGGGATGGTGTGGGAGGATCTGAAAGCTTCCGACATCCTGACGCGAAAGGCTTTCGAAAACTGCATCGTCGTCAATTCCGCGATCGGCGGCTCAACCAATGCGCCCATCCATATCAACGCACTTGCGCGCCATATCGGCGTGGAGCTTTCAATCGACGATTGGCAGAAATTCGGCCACGACATTCCCCTGCTCGTGAACATGCAGCCCGCCGGATTCTACCTCGGCGAGGAATATCATCGCGCCGGCGGCGTACCGGCGGTAGTCGGTGAGTTAATCCGGCACAAGCGCATCCATGAAGATGCAATGACTGTCAACGGCCACACCATGGGCGACAACTGCCGCAATGCGCCGAAGCCCGATGGCGATGTGATCTGGAGCTACGATAAACCGCTGGTCAAGGACGCGGGCTTCCTTGTTCTGCGCGGCAACCTCTTTGATTCCGCGATCATGAAGACCAGCGTGATCTCGAAGGAATTTCGCGACCGATATCTCATCAATCCCAAAGATCCCAATGCATTCGAGGGGCGCGCGATCGTATTCGAGGGACCGGAGGACTATCACGCGCGGATCGACGATCCCGCGTTAAAAATTGACGAACATTGCATCCTGTTCGTGCGCGGCACCGGACCGATCGGCTATCCCGGCGGCGCGGAAGTCGTGAACATGCAGCCTCCCGCAGCCCTCATCAAACGCGGCATCCTCTCATTGCCCTGCATCGGCGATGGCCGCCAGTCCGGCACGTCAGGTTCGCCGTCGATCCTGAACGCCACGCCGGAAGCCGCTGCAGACGGTGGCCTCGCTATCCTCAGGACCGGCGACAAGGTGCGCATCGACCTGAACAAGGGCAGCGCAAACATCCTCATATCAGACGAGGAATTGAAGAAGCGCCGCGCGGACCTGAAGGCCAAGGGCGGCTATCCGCATCCAGCCAATCAGACGCCATGGCAGGAGCTCTACCGTTCGACGGTCGGCCAACACGCCACCGGAGCCTGCATGGAGTTCGCCACCCGTTATCACGACATCGCCGGCAAGGTCGGCGTGGCGAGAGATAATCATTAGCACTCGAGGACTCCGCCTGTGATCGCAAGGGCATTCGCACGATCCGTTGGATTGTCGCGCTGACCTGACAACAATTCGAAATCGAAATATGGGGAGCTATCAATGGCAGACCGCCTCAAGGGCAAGCGCGCATTCGTGACAGCGGGCGCGGCGGGCATCGGGCGCGCATGCGCCATCGCGTTTGCCCGTGAAGGGGCTTCGGTCTTCGCAACCGACATCGATGAGAAAGGTCTCGCGTCACTGCACAAGGAGGGCGTATCGGAAGTAGCCCGGCTTGATGTCCGGGACACAGGGGCCGTCGCCGCGCTTGCCAAACGGACCGGCAACATCGACATCCTGCTCAACGCGGCCGGCTTCGTGCATCACGGCACGGTGCTTGACTGCTCCGACGAAGACTGGGATTTTTCGTTCGACGTCAACGTGAAATCGATGCACCGGACGCTCAGGGCGTTTCTGCCAGGAATGCTGGAAGCCGGACGCGGCTCGATCGTCAACATCTCCTCTGCCGCCGGCGTCTTTAAGGCTGCGCCGAACCGTTATGTGTACGGCGCCACCAAAGCTGCAGTGGCGGCTCTGACCCGCGCGGTCGCGGTAGATTTCATCACCAGGGGCATTCGCTGCAATTGTATCTGCCCAGGGACAATCGAAACACCATCCATGCTGAACCGAGCCGCCGCGGCGGGTCCGCAGGGGCGCGAGATGTTCGTGAGCCGCCAGCCGATGGGACGGCTCGGCACGGCTGAGGAAATAGCATCCCTTGCGGTTTATCTCGCCAGCGACGAGAGCGCGTTCACAACCGGCGTCGCGCACATCATCGACGGCGGCTGGACACTTTGACCAAAGGAATAGTGAAATGAACAAGATCGATCTGAACGGCCGCACTGCTGTGGTCACCGGCGGTGCGCAGGGTTTTGGGCGAGCGATCACGGAACGTTTCGTCGCCTCCGGCGCCAAAGTCGCGATCTGGGATCATGACCAGCCGTTGGCCGAGAAGACCGCGAAGGAGATCGGCGCAGCAGTCAGCGTGTTCAAGGTAGACGTCTCAGATCTCGCTGGCGTCGAAAGGACTCGAGACGCGACGCTCAAAGCCCTCGGCAGCATCCATATTCTCGTGAACAATGCAGGCATCGCCGGAGTGAACAAGACCGTATGGGAAACCGACCTCGATGAATGGCGCAAAGTCATGCGCATCAATCTCGACGGACCGTTCATCTGCTGCAAGGCGATCGTGCCTTTGATGGTCAAGCAGAACTATGGGCGTATCGTCAACATCGCCTCGATCGCCGGCAAGGAAGGCAACGCCAACGCCGCTCATTATTCCGCCTCCAAGGCCGGTCTGATTGCCCTGACTAAATCACTCGGCAAGGAGCTCGCGAATTACGAAATCTCGGTCAATGCGGTGACCCCGGCGGCGGCAAAAACTGCCATCTTTGAGCAGCTCACTCAGCAGCATATCGATTTTATGCTTTCAAAGATTCCGAAAGGGCGCTTCGTTCTCGTCGAAGAACTCGCGGCAATGGTGGCGTGGCTGGCCTCGGAAGATTGCGCGTTCTCCACCGGTGCGGTGTTCGACATTTCCGGTGGCCGCGCGACGTACTGAAATTTGCCCATGGCCCAGCGGCGCGCATGCGCCGCTGGGTATTTTGCACCACGTTGCCGCAATATCCGGGAGCCATCCCTGTTCAACTCGAGTCCGTGCTAGCTTCACGCGATTCTTTGAACCGACCAGGACACCAGTGAACATCACCCTGTACGACCTCTCAGTTTGGGTATTGCCGCTCATCATCGCCATCACTTTCCACGAAGCCGCCCACGGCTTCGTCGCGCACGCGTTCGGTGACAACACGGCCTGGCAACTCGGTAGGGTCACTTTCAACCCGCTCAAGCATATCGATCCATTCGGCACGGTGCTGTTGCCGGCAATGCTGCTGCTCTCCCATTCGCCATTTTTGTTCGGGTACGCCAAACCGGTGCCAGTGAACTTTCGGGCGCTTCGCAACCCCCGCATCGGCATGGTTCTGGTGGCGCTTGCCGGGCCCGCCACCAACATCGTGCTCGCGCTGCTGGCGGCTGCGGCATTTCATCTCCTGAGTTCCGTGCCCCCAAATGCCGCGCAGTGGGCCGCCGAGAACCTCAAAAACGCGCTCCTCATCAACGTCGTGCTGGCAATCTTCAACATGTTGCCCATCCCGCCACTAGATGGCGGACGGGTGGCAGTTGGCCTGCTGCCACGCATGCTAGCAGTCCCGCTTTCCCGGCTTGAGCCCTTTGGCATGCTGATCCTGATCGGAATTCTGATCCTTCTTCCCCTCACCGGTTCGCAGTTCGGTCTAAATCTTGATGTTATTTCGGCCATACTGCGGAGCTTGACCGGTTACGTGATCCAATTCCTGCTGGTGGTTACCGGCAACGCATAGGCTGAAACAGGCAAAATGGGCTGAGGCGATCTTGATCAGAGCTGCGGACATGTTGATTGCAAGACGCGCCGACACCAGGGCCAGGGCCGATCTCGCAACCTGGAAGATGATGGCAAAACTTAACGGCGCCTCGGCGCTGCCCCACGAGGCGCAAGTCTTTCTGGAGAGTTATAAGGCACTCTTGACGCAGAAGTCTGACGCTGATGCCACCGAGGCCACCATCAAAGTCATGTACAAGGCATATTATGGAGAGATGGGCGGAGCCGGCGATCCGCCCGAACTGCCCGCCCAGTCGAGTCGTCCGGTGAAGGACAATGTCACCGCTTTCAAACGTCCGTCGGGGCAGCGTAGATCCGTCCAGCAGAACCCCGCCCAGCCTTCGCATACAAAGCCCCGCATGCCAGTGGCACTGATATTTGCCTGTCTGGTCGTGGTTTATGTCGGGATCCGATATTTTTGGCCGTAAAGTGCGGCCCACGCGGTCGCGGTGGTTCGGCAACGACCCCGAACTAGCTCCGCCCCTTGACCCGGAAGATGACCGGCAGGGTAAAGCTGAGCCCCTCGTCCGCAATCAGAGGTGGCGGGGGCGGCACCGGGTCGGAGCGCTTGACCATGGCGAGCGCGGCCTCGTCGAACGCGGTGTCGCCAGATCCCTTCTCGATGCTGGTCGAGAGCACGTGGCCCATCCGATCCAACGTAAATCGCACGTAAATCTGGGCGGACTTTTGCGAGCGCTCATGCGGGTAGCGCTTGTGCTTGTCGAGATGCGCAAGCAGTTGCTTTTGCCAGGTCGCACGAACGCGCCGCGCAGTCTCTCCGGTACCTTGCGCCGGCGCAACCGAATGCGAAGATTCGGGAATCGCTTCGGAGCTCGGTGTGGCCATTGCTTCTGCCGCTACCGACTCATTTGAAGCCGATGTCTGCACGGCCGCTACTTTTGCCTCCTCCTCTTTCGGCTTTTCCGACTCGTTCTGGGTTACCACCCGATCGGCGTTATCGGCTTCCGTCGGTGTGTCCTTTGGCAGGTCGGTTTCCTTGATCTCGGCCTTCTGCTCGGCCATCTGCGGCGAAGCTACCGACGCATCCGTATCAGGACCCGGCGGCAGATCAGTCGCCTCACGATGGACGGCGGCCAGTTCAAGGCCGATCTCAATCGCGGGCGCGCCCAAGGGATCATCGGGGTCATCAATATGCAGATGCGCGACCGCAAGCGCGGCGCCGCCGAGATGCAGCGCGAGCGCAGCGACGCCCGCAAAAATCCAGAGCCGCCGCGACGGCCTTTGTTCGTCGAAATCAGACATCAATCATCGGCCGTCCATAGCCCATCAACGAGCCAAAATAGCGCTCAACGTGAAGTAACCACGTCAGAAAAAATTGCTGGAATTTTGATCGCACCGATCATCTTCTAAAACTTCGAATTTGCCGGCGCCGCCTGTGAGCCGGCCGAGTCCGGCGCGCCCTCCAGCGCCACCAGCTTGATCTTCGAATAACCGCCCGCACGGAGAATTTCGAGCACGTCCATTAGCTCGCCATACGGAACGGCGCGGTCGGCGCGCAGGAAAATGTAGCGATCCTTGCCAGCATCCGGCATGGAGTCGAGCGTGCGGACAAGATCAACCCGCTTGACCAGATCTTCGCCGATCGCCACCGCCAGGTCGGGCTTGATGCTGACATAAGTCGGCTTGTCCGGCTTCTTCTGCGGGATCGCCGTCGAGGTCGGCAGGTCAATCGGAAGATCGACTGTCGACAGCGGCGCTGCCACCATAAAGATGATCAGGAGCACCAGGATGACGTCGATGAACGGCGTGACATTGATCTCGTGCGATTCTTCGAAATCGCTGTCGTCGTCGAGGTCGGTACCGGTGATCGATGCGCCCATACCCCTACTCCGCCGCGCGCGAGTGCGAGCCACCATGGGTGCGATCGAGATCGCGCGACAACAGCCGTCCCGCGGCGCCCGAGGCGCGGTTGACCAGTTCGAGATAGGTTCTAGTCACCCGCGAGAAGTGATTGTAGATAATGACCGCCGGGATCGCGGCGACCAGACCGATCGCGGTCGCGAGCAGGGCCTCGGCGATGCCAGGTGCCACCACGGCAAGATTCGTGGTCTGCGACTTGGAGATACCGATAAAGCTGTTCATGATGCCCCAGACGGTGCCGAACAGCCCGACGAAGGGTGACGTGGCACCGATCGTCGCCAGCAGCCCCATGCCGAGCCGGATGCGCCGTGCCTCGGCGCGCACGATCTCGGCAAAGCTGGAGGCAGCGCGCTCCTTGATGCCGGCATCGCTGGAAATCCCCGCCGAGAGTCGCCCCTCGCGCATTGCAGCCGCAAGCAGAGATGCGAGCACGCATTCCTTGGCGCCCAACGCGAATTGGGCTTCGGCCAGCGAGCGCGCGCCGCTGATCTTGGCAAGTGCCGCGCTGAGTTTGCGCCTGATCAATGTGAGTTCGATCATCTTGGCGATAAAAATCGTCCACGTCACCAGGGACGCGAAGGCCAGACCGATCATCACAGCCTTGACGATCACGTCAGCCGACAGGAACATCGACCAGGGCGATAGCTCGCGCAGGCCGCCGGTCGTCGTCGGTTTCAACAATTTGCTTTCACTCTCAGCAGGCGCCGCGGCCGCATCCGGCGTTGCTAATGCCGCAGCGCCCGGCACGGGTGCCGGTGGTGTTGCTTGGACCGGTGCAGCCGGCGATGGTGCTTGCTGAACCGCGGGCGCAGGTTGCCCGCCCGATCCGGCCTTCTGCTGGGCCAGCAACGGGGTAGACAACGACAGCATCGCCACGCCGATCACAGCTACAGTCGCGCGCAAATGTGAGAGGTTCATGGTTGGGCCCAGTGGCTGATAAGGTTTACTAAATACCGCTCAATTTGACCGTTTCAGGGACCAATTCGGCCAAGCCGCTCCATCAGGGCCTTAATAGCGATATCGAGGTCGAAGATCATGCTGCACGCGTCGACATCTCGTACCATGCTCCGCTGAGCGAAAAAAGGACGCAACCCGCGACTCGCGCATCCCCCGCGTCACGAAACAGTGTCTCGCGCGACCGCATGGGGATCGAATTGCTGCGGGTTCTGCAGCAACGTGGTTGTGCATTATTCCCCCCTACCTGCGGCACCGGTCTAGAATATTGCCTTAGCCAATAACCGAAACGTGCGACCCTGGCCGGGCGAAATGTTATTGTTGCCATCGGCTGACGACCAATAACCCGCGTTGAAAATATTCTCGACGTTGAGCTGAGCCTTCCACGTCTCGTTGATTTTCAGATAGAGCGCGGCATCGACGCGAACAAACCCGGGCAGCTTTACGAAGTCGTCGGAGGCCGCGTAAGAATCCGAAAAGTAGACTACCCCGAGTCCGGCGCCCCACATCGGATCAATCTGGTATTTATTCCATAGCGATAGCTGATTGAATGGCACGAGCTGCACCCGGTTGCCCTTCAGGATCGTCGGCGGGGGTGGATTAGCTGCGGTGGAGGAATTGGTCTGGCTGCCAATGCGCGCATCCGTGTAGGCATAGCCGAGCGTTGCCTGCCAATTGTCGGTAACATAACCGGTCAGGGCCGTCTCAAAGCCTTTGATGATGTTCAAGCCACTGATGGCAAACAATCCGCCGCCGATCGCGAGCGGGACGTTGGTGCGGTTCAACTCATAAATCGCAGCCGTATACTGCAATCGCGGAAATATATTCCACTTAACGCCGACCTCGGTGTTTTCGAATTTTTGCGGCGGGAGCAACGCCGAGCCGGTGTTCAGGGCGCTAAACTGATCCCCGGATGACGGCAGATACGAGACACTGTAGGCACCATAGACTGAAAGATTGTCGATCGGCTTCACGATCACAGCCGCACGCGGCGACACCTTATCGTCTGTCCGCACGCGAAAGATATTCGTGTTCTCATCGGTTGCGCCGAAATCGAAGCGGTCGAAACGCGCACCCGCGATCAATTGAAGCCAACGCGTGACCTCGACCTGGTCCTGCACATAGGCCGATTCGATGTTGAGGCGATATTTGCTGTTCGAGTCTACCGCTGTTACGCCGTCCGAGTTCACGGCCGTTGGATGATGGATGAAATTGATCGTTCCGAAGTACGTCGGATTGAATGGATCGCCCGGCGCCACGTTTTTTCCGGTGCTCGCAAAGATTCCGGTGTTGCGCAGATCGATTCCAGTCTGCCGGCCGAATTCCGTTCCGAACGCTATAGTGTGACGAATTGGACCGGTTATCGTCTTGTAGATGAAATCGGTCTGATTGAATGCGTTTTCGCGGTTGGTAGTATGGTTGTAAGCGCTATAATTCAAGCCGCCGTTGGCCGCGACCGAGCTGCCCGGATAGACGTTCTGGTAGGCGCGGTTAAAATCCGCATACATCGACGAATTCTTGACCGTCAATCCGTTACCAAAATCGTGTTCGACTACCGCCATACCCGTTTGAACATCTGCATAGGTATTGTTGTAGATCGGGCTGCCGAAAAATGCCGACAGATTGCCATTCGGCGCAAAAGGCGAAGTCGGATTGAAACGCGTTCCCGTGCCGATCGACGGGTTGCCGCGATCGGCAACTTCCCGGTCGTGGTAATATTCGTAGCTCAGTTTGACCTTGGTATCGTCGTCCGGCTTTAGCGTGACCGTCGGATTGAAGCCGTAGCGCTCAAGATGTCCGAAATCGCGGAACGTATCGCTTCCTTCGTAAAACGCATTCACCCGGACCGCGAGGTTTTCGTTCACCGCCTGGCCGGCATCGAGCGTGACTCGCCTGTCACCGTAAGAGCCAGTTTGCGCGGTCGCGGTATAAGTCCGCGTCCCATCCGCTTCCTTAAGGGTGCGGTTGACCACGCCCCCGCCTGCTCCGCGCCCGAACACGACCGCGCTCGGGCCTTTCAAGAGTTCGATGCTCTGCGTGTTGTAGATATCCCGGTAGTATTGAACGTCATCGCGGAAACCGTTGACAAAGAAGTTCGCGCTGGAGTCGACGCCGCGAATGACGAGTTCGTCGCGGTTGCCTTCGCCCTGATGCACGGCCACGCCCGGAACGTAACGTGACAATTCGGTGATGCTGTGGGTGCTTTGGTCTTCAATGAACTCCATGGTCAGAATAGCGGCGGACTGCGGAACGTTGACCAGCGGCGTATTGGTCTTGGTCGCGACCGACGTACTGTCGGCATAATAGCCGACGGTCCCGGTTCTTGCGTCCTGCGATAGCGCGAAAGCTTTTGGCGCTGCGGTTTGCTCGGCCTGCCGCGCCGCCTGCGACCGGCGCTGCTGACCGGCGGCGCGATCGGCGCGTCGATCGGGTGTATTGGCGCGGCGCTTCGGCTCGGGTGCTGTGATTTCGATTTGCGGAAGTTGCGACACCGCTTGCGGCTGCGGCGCTCCTGCGGTTTGGGCATGGGCCGAGACGGAGCTCATTAGGGCAAGCGTGGTATAGCTCATTGAAAACAAGCTTGCCTTGGGGCAGCGGAGCGCATGGGACTTTAGGCCGGCTTTATTTCTGGCTTTTTTTTCGACCGAATTGCCCGTCGCGATTGAACGCGACGCTTTCGGTTCTTTTGCTTGATCCATTCCGCGCGCGCCTCAAACCAGATTCCAAATCGCTCGTCGCAACTGATTTGCAACGAGCGATGAGCCCGTTGCTATCGAGCGAAGAAATTTGGGTCAATGTGATTGGGACCTGATGATCTTTGAATCCATCCAGATCAAAACGATTCCAAATACGCAGATTGAAGTGGTTCTAAAGTATGGTTTGACGCGTTCTAAACTGAAGCCAGGAAATCCGAGTAAGCGGCGCGTTTCATTTCACCGGAATACGCTTCAATCGGTGCGGTGCGGTTTTCGCAAGCGGAGCAAGTCATGAACGATTTGTGGTGCGCCGGACGCGATCGGAAGCACTGATGGCGCTCTCGATTAGTTGCTCGCTGTGCGAACGCCTGATCTGGCGCGCTTAGATTTGGGCGGAGGTGTCGGCGATGATCGGGCCGCGGGAGCCATCAAGCTGCAGGCGCATCATTTTGCCGCCACGCCATGGGTGTCGGCGATTCCCTTGATCCGCTCTTTTATATGTCTCAACGCGTCGAGCGTCGTTTCAAGTGGCTCGGTCGTGAGGTCCTGCAGCACATCGGTCGAAATGGCGTCGCGCAAATCATCGAGATCATCCACAAGCTGACGGCCGGCCGCTGTTAGGAAGAGCCGGTTAGCGCGGCGATCCCTTGGATCGTGGCACCGCTCGAGCAGTCCTTGCTCGACCAGACGATCCAGCAGGCGCACTAGCGAGATCGGCTGCAGTTCAAGCACGTCGGCCAGGTCGACCTGAGACAATCCTTCCTGCTGCCGCAATCGGAACAGCACGATCCATTGCGCGCGCGTGGTACCGCGGCTCTTTGCGCGATGGTCGATGTAGTTGCGCAACAAACGCGAGGTCTCGATAAGTTGTGCAACAACTTGTCGCTTAAGGTCTAGAGACATGGGTTGTTAGGCCTTCCAAAGCTTTCCAATTATTTAGGATTCTCAAATAATGGTGTGTTTGCGCATTAATTGCACGCGTATTATATAGTAGCTAGGGCGGAACTGTTTCCAAGAGCGATTACTTCTTATTTTTTTGCCTCGAGAGCCCAAGATGAAGACCTTGCGGACCATTGTTTGGGTTCTCCTGATCTCAGCCGTCGCGGCGTTGGGCTACTTCGGCTGGCAACGATTGGCCTCGCGATCACCGCATATTGCTGCGCAGAAGGGATCCGGGGCGGCGCGAATTAACGCCGTTCCGGTTACGATCTCACCTGTCCGAAAGGCTGATTTCCCGGTCTATTTGACCGGGCTCGGCACCGTTCAGGGGTTCAACACGGTTCTGGTGCGCACCAGGGTCGATGGTCAGATCGACAAGATCACCTTCAAGGAAGGTCAATTGGTGAAACAGGGCGACCTGCTCGCCGAGATCGATCCCCGGCCATTCCAGGCCGCGCTCAACCAGGCCAAGGCGAAGAAAGCGCAGGATGAGGCCAATCTGGCCAATGCCAATCTCGATCTGCAGCGTTACACAAAACTTGGCGAATTCGCGACGCGGCAGCAGACCGACACTCAGCGTTCCACCGTTGCGCAACTAACCGCACAGATCGAAGCGGACGATGCAGCTATTTTCAATGCTCAGACCCAGCTGGACTACACCCAAGTCAAGTCACCGATCTCGGGGGTAGCCGGTCTGCGCCAGGTCGACGTCGGCAACATTGTAAACGCTTCGACCCAGACCGGCATCGTCACGATCGCGCAGATCGAGCCTATCGCGGTGATCTTCACCGCACCGGAGGAGCAATTACCCTACATCAATGAGGCGCAATCGACCCAGCCGCTCAAGGTGATCGCGATCACGACCGATGGCAAAAAGCCGCTGGCGGAAGGAACCCTGGCGGTCGTGAACAATCAGGTCGACACCTCCAGCGGGACTATCCGGCTGAAAGCGGTGTTTGATAATAAGGATCACGCGCTATGGCCCGGCCAGTCGGTCTCAACGCGCTTACTCGTGAAGACGCTCAAGGATGCCACGGTCGCTCCAGATGATGCTATACAGCACAGCACCGACGGACTGTATGCTTACGTCGTCAATCAGGAGAACAAGGCTGAACTGCGGAAGGTCAAGGTCAGTCAATCCATCGACGGACAGTCGGTAGTTGATAGCGGTCTTTCGCCGGGAGACCAGGTGATCACCGCCGGTCAGTTCAAGGTACAGCCGGGTACGACGGTGACCACGAAGGTGGCAAATTCCCAGGCAGATACGGCCAAAGCCGAATAGCCATGAACGAAAGCGTCTCATCACCGTTCATTCGCTACCCGATCGCAACTTCGTTGCTGATGGCGGGCATTCTGTTCATCGGCCTGGTTTCGTACCCTCTCCTGCCGGTGGCGCCGCTGCCGCAAGTGGATTTTCCGACTATCCAGGTTTCCGCCAACCTGCCTGGCGCTAGTCCGGAGACGATGGCCTCGTCGGTTGCGCAACCGCTGGAACGGCAATTCGCCCAAATCCCGGGCGTTGCTCAGATGACATCGACTAGTTCTCTCGGTTCGGCCGCCGTGACGATTCAGTTCGATCTAAACCGCAGTATCGACGGCGCGGCGAATGACGTGCAGGCAGCAATCAACGCCGCAGGCGGTCAACTGCCCAAGAACCTGCCGAACCCTCCGACTTACCGCAAAGTCAATCCGGCGGACTCGCCGATCCTGCTGCTTTCGGCGACTTCCGACACGTTACCCCTGACGGAGGTGAGCAACGACACGGACGCACACCTCGCGCAACAGATCAGCCAGATCTCCGGTGTCGCCCAGGTGTTCATCGGCGGACAACAGAAGCCCGCTATCCGAATCCAGATCGATCCGGCGAAGCTTGTTGCCAAGGGACTCTCGCTGGAGGACGTGCGAAGCCAGATCGCAATCACGACTGTCGACAGCCCGAAGGGAAGCATTGACGGCGCCACGCGCAGCTACACGATCTACGCCAACGATCAGCTGACCGCGTCGAAGGACTGGAACGATGTCATCATCGCCTATCGCAACGGCGGCCCGTTGCGCATCCGGGACATTGGTCAGGCCGTCTCTGGACCTGAAGACAACAAGCAGGCGGCGTGGGCGAACGGTAAACGCGGCGTTTTCCTTGTCATCTTCAAGCAGCCCGGCGCCAATGTCATCGAGACCGTCGACAAGATAAAGGCGGAATTGCCGCGCCTCGTGGCGGCCATTCCACCAGCCATCCATATCAACATCATCAGCGATCGAACTACAACCATTCGTGCGGCTGTCGAAGACGTGCAATTCACGCTGCTGGTGACCATCGCCCTGGTCGTCATGGTGATCTTCATTTTCCTGCGCAGCTTCTGGGCGACGGTCATTCCGACCGTGACCGTGCCGCTCGCTCTGCTGGGCGCGTGCTCGCTGATGTGGGTGTTTGGTTACACGCTCGACAATTTATCGCTTATGGCGCTGACCATCGCCGTCGGCTTCGTGGTGGACGATGCGATCGTGATGCTAGAAAACATCACGCGCTATGTGGAGGAGGGAGAGAAACCGCTTGCCGCTGCGTTCAAGGGTGCCAGTGAAATCGGTTTTACGATTATATCGATCAGCATTTCTCTGGTCGCGGTGCTCATCCCGCTACTTCTGATGGGCGGCATCATCGGCCGCCTGTTCCGGGAATTCGCGGTGACGCTGGCGATGACCATCTTCGTCTCGATGGCCGTGTCGCTGACGCTGACACCGATGATGGCATCTCGTTTCCTGCGCGCCCGAGGCGAAACCAAGCACGGCCGCTTCTACCAATGGAGCGAGCGTGCCTTTGAAAGGATGCTTCATGGCTATGAGCGCGGTCTCGACCGCGCCTTACGGTGGAGCAAGACAACACTGCTGATCTTCTTCGCGACCCTCGCCTTGTCGGTTTATTTGTTCGTGATCATTCCGAAAGGATTTTTCCCTCAGCAGGATAACGGACTGATCACCGCTGCATCCGAAGCGGCGCAGGACATTTCATTCGCTGACATGAAGCGACATCAGGAGGAACTCGGAGCGATCGTTCAGGCCGATCCTGCTGTTGCCAGTATCGCCATGTTCATCGGCGGCGGCGGCAGCGCGCTTAACACCGGTCGTATGTACATTACCTTAAAGCCCCGCAGCGAACGGGATGCCAGCGCGCAGCAGGTGATCGCGAGGCTTCGGCCGCAATTCGAAAAGGTGCAGGGCGCGCGATTATTCATGCAAGCCGCTCAGGACGTTCGCCTCGGCGGGCGACCTACACGCACGCAGTTTGAGTTCACCCTGCAGGACGCCAATCTCGGCGAACTGAATGAGTGGGCGCCGAAAATTCTGGAGAAGATGAAAACCTTGCCCGAACTGCGGGACGTCGCGACCGACCAGCAGACCTCGGGGACGACGCTGACACTGACGATCGATCGCGATTCGGCTTCGCGCTTCGGAATCCAGCCTCAGCTGATCGACGACACCCTTTACGATGCTTTTGGTCAGCGGCAGGTCGCGCAGTATTTCACCCAGCTAAACAGCTATCACGTGATCCTGGAAATCCTGCCGGAACTTCAAGGCAAGCTAGACACCCTGAACAAGCTCTACGTTAAATCGCCAACCACAGGCGACCAGGTGCCGCTGTCCGCGTTCGCGAAATGGACCACCGTCCCGGTCCGACCACTTTCGATCAGCCACCAGGGCCAATTCCCGGCGATTACCATCAGCTTTAATCTCGGGCAGGGCGTGGCACTGGGGCAGGCTACGCAGGCGGTGCAGAAGGCGATGGTCGAACTTGGCGCCCCCGGCACGCTCAGCTCGAGTTTCCAGGGCACCGCGCAGGCATTTCAGCAATCGCTCGGCACCGTCCCGCTGCTGATCATGGCGGCGCTGGTCGTGGTGTATTTGATCCTCGGCATTCTCTACGAGAGCTACATCCACCCTCTCACAATTCTTTCGACGTTGCCATCGGCCGGCGTCGGCGCGCTCGCGATCCTGATGGCGTTCGGCTACGACTTCAGCCTGATCGCGCTGATCGGCATGATCCTGCTGATCGGCATCGTGAAGAAGAACGGCATCATGATGGTTGATTTTGCGATCACGGCCGAGCGCGACGAACATCTGTCGCCCGAGCAATCGATCCGAAAAGCCGCCCTGCTCCGGTTTCGTCCCATCATGATGACGACCATGGCAGCGTTGTTGGGCGGAGTACCGTTGATGCTGGGGACCGGCACCGGATCGGAAATCCGCCAGCCGCTCGGTTATGCGATGGTCGGCGGCCTGATCGTCAGCCAGGCACTGACGCTCTTCACCACTCCGGTGGTGTATCTCTATCTCGATCGGCTCTCGAATTGGTTTGCGGGTCGGGGACGATCAGGCAGTGCTGATCAGGATGTGTCCGCCGATCAAGCCGGGTCCATCAAGCAAGCCGCGGAGTGACTTGACTTTGCCGGCGTGCCGGCACATTGGGAGGCCCTTCTTTTCGGAGCCACTCAGTGAAGACGCCCGTCACGCTCGCAATTATTGTCGCAGTCGCTGCTCTGGCATCCGGTCCAAGCTTCGCACAGTCGTCCAAATCCAGTGCCTCGCCTCGCGGTGTGCAAAACAATCCCCTGTCCACAGAGCCTCGCGCAGATAACGCTAATCCCGCGCCTCAGCCCGGCTGGGCCGCTCGGTGCAGCAGCGTAAGCCGCGCAGCTCCGCTGGAATGCGCGATCGAGCAGACGGCCGTACTTAGCAAGACCGGGCAGCTGCTGGTGTTGATCAATATTCGCGTGCCGAGCGACACTCATGCACCGGTTGCACTGGTCCAATTGCCACTCGGACTCAATCTTCCCGGTGGCGCCAAGCTTCAGGTCGATGATGGGAAAATTATCGACGCCCAGATCCAGACCTGTGAGGCGAGAGGCTGCTATGCTAGCGTCGCGATCGCTCCCGATCTGTTGGCTGCGCTGAGATCGGGTAAGCAATTGAAGGTTTCGTTTCAAAACCTCGGCAAGGAAACCATCACGATTCCGATGCCGCTCGCGGACTACGCCGCCGCTTACGACAAGATCAAGTAACGGCGCGGTCACCTCGGTCCGGAGACGCGCAAGCCTTGAGCGCCGTCGTGTCAGGCGGTTCCCAAATAGGCGCGCTGGACCTGAGGATCGTGGGCTAGCTCCGCAGCAGTGCCGGACAACACGCTTTTGCCGACCTGTAGCACGGTGGCGAAGTCCGACACTTCCAGCGCCAGTTCGATCGATTGTTCGGCAATCAGGATGGTCAGCCCTTCCTTATGCAGCCGGCCGAAGGTCTCATACATGGATTCTACCACGGCTGGCGCCAAGCCCAGCGACGGCTCGTCCAGCATCAGCAGCTTGGGATCGCTCATCAACGCCCGTCCAACCGCCAGCATCTGCCGTTCGCCACCTGACATCGTGCCCGCACGCTGACTGCGTCGTTCCGAGAGCCTCGGGAAGATGTCGTAGACGCGAGCGAGCAGCTCGGCGGCCCGGCCCTTGTCGCGCAGCGGAGTTGCTCCGAGCAGCAGGTTGTTCTCGACGCTTTGCTGCACAAACAGACGCCAGCCTTCCGGCGACAACGCCAAACCTTTGCGCACAATCGAAAATGCACTCTCGCCACCGATGTCGCCGCCCCGAAAGGCGATGGAGCCGGAGTGCATCGGAATCAGACCCGCGATCGCGTTGAGCGTAGTGGTCTTGCCTCCGCCATTCGAACCGAGAAGTGCCACCACGCTGCCCTCGGGCACTTCAAGCGAGACGTCGGATACGCCGATCAGGTCGCCATAGCGAACTTCAAGATGCTCGATTTTGAGCAGGGGCGCGCTCATTCCGGAGGGCCGCCCATTAGATCGATCGGTGTATGGCCCGCCGCCGCCTTTGCGGCACGTTTGCCCAAATAGGCTTCGATGACGGCTGGATTGCCGGTTACTTCACGCGGGCTTCCGCGCGCGATCTCGCGACCCTGGTGAAACACCACCACGCGGGTGGC
>NZ_DATEPI010000136.1:0-2459 GCF_035273305.1 Bradyrhizobium sp.
CCAATCACAGATCACCAATTAACCTGGTACTTGGATCCAGCACCACCGGGGACCTTGGCACCAACCGCGCCGGTGGGCGATCGCAACTATGATCAGCCCAAGCAGAATCAACGCTTAATGCCCTCAAAGCTTGCGGCGATGCCGCGCTGAAACAATGACCAGTCGAAGCCCAGCGCCAGCGCCAGGTAACCGCGATCGATCATCTGGTTCGCTTGATCGGGCGTACGCGCCACCCCGCCAATCGGAACGCCACTCTTAAGAATCCCGGCCTCGGCGCGTGCCATCAGCGCCATCACTTCGGGATCATCGACGCGCCCGTGCTTGTTGATGCTGGTGGCGAGGTCGCCAGGCCCGATCACGGCAACGTCGATCCCGGGCACCGCCATGATCTCGTCTATCCGATTGATGGCCTCCACGTGCTCGATCGTCACCATGCAGATCATATTGTCGTCGGCGCTCGCCATGTATTCTGGCATCGAGACGCCCCAGCGGAACGGTGCGTGGAAGGGACCCCATAGCCGCTCGCCGCGCGGCGGATAGCGCACACTCCGTACGGCTTTTTCGGCATCGGCGCGGCTGCAGATCATGGGAAAATTGATCCCAAGCGCGCCGATATCCATGGGCGCTTTGGCAAGCCACGGCTCGTTGGCGGCGATCCGCGCCAGCGGCACGCATGGCGTGCCCGAGGTGGCGGTTATCATCGCGTGTGCCGATCCCAAATCGATCGGACCGTGCTCAAGATCGATGATGATCCAGTCGAGCCCCGAACGCGCCATGATCTGTACGGTTTGAATGCTCGGAATGGTCGCGATCGCCCCAAAGGTCGGGCGTCCCTCTCGCCATTGCCGGCGCAGACGATTGAGAGGGAAAGGGTTGGCGGGGGTCAAAACCGGGCTCCCTCTGGCTTTGCGTAGGGCGATGGCTTGCTGCTCGCGCGAAACGCTAGCAGGCTGGCAGGTGGGCGCATAGCGCCTCAGCTCACGCGGGAACGCGACCGCCGAAGAACGGAATGACAGCGCGGGTCAGTTTGTGCGGGCGGCCCGAGGTGAAAATCATTTCCGCGCCATCATGATCGATCTGACGGCTGGCGGGCCCCAGCAAATCCGCTACCCGCCTTGCAATCGCAGGCGCCGGATCGATCCAGTCCACCGGCCACGGCGCCAACCTGACCAGCCGGTCCAGCAGCAGCGGAAAATGCGTGCAGGCCAGCACCACGGTATCGGTGCGCACGCGAGGATCTGCGCTGTGTCGCACAAAGCATGGCGCAATCTCCGCCGATATCTCGAGGTCGGTGACCGCGATGCCGCTCAATGCGGCCTCCGCCAGCGAGGCGAGTTCGGCTGAACCTACCAGCGCCACTTCACAGCCTTGCGCAAAATCACGGATCAGCGCCTTGGTGTATTCGCGCTTCACCGTGCCTTTAGTACCGAGCACTGAAACGTGTTTGGTTTTCGATCTGGCGCAGGCCGGCTTGATAGCCGGCACCGTGCCGACGAATGGTATTTCGTATCGCTCGCGAAGATGCGACATCACGAGCGTGGAGGCCGTGTTGCACGCGATCACCACCAGGTCCGGCGAATGCGCATCGATCAGGTCGCCGATCAGTGGCACCACACGTGCGATGATCTGGTCTTCGCTATGATGGCCATAGGGAAAGAACGCATCATCGGCGACGTAGACATAGTGCGCGTCTGGGCGCGCCTTGACGATTTCACGCATGACCGTGAGGCCGCCGAGGCCGGAATCGAACACGAGAATGGTTGGGAGTGATGCCACGAAGACGATGCTAGCCGATCCGAAGTTACGATTCAGTTGTTATTGGCGACACGTCACACCGGCAGCAATAGCCGGATGCGGCATCTGCGGCAATTCAATACCTCTCAACATCAGGACTCGCACATTGCCTAGACCGCCTGCCATGCTCATCCCGTGACGAGCGGCATCTGCCGCGTCTCGAAGGATGAGGCCAGAAACCATGGTTCGAGACGGCGCACACGCGCCTCCTGACCATGAGCAACACGATCAGCTCTCGCCGAAGACGCGCTTGAAGATCGTATCAACGTGCTTGAAATGATGGCCGAGATCGAACTGCTCGGATATCTCGGTGTCGCTGAGATATTTCCTTACCTCGGTGTCCTCTTTCAACAGCGCCTGGAAGTCGCCTTCGCCGCGCCAGACCGGCATCGCGTTCCGTTGCACGAGCTTGTAGGCATCCTCGCGGCTCGCGCCTTTTTGCGTCAGCGCCATCAAAAGCCGTTGCGACTGAACCAGGCCGCCGAGGCGGTCGAGGTTCTTTTCCATGTTGGCCGGATAGACCAAGAGCTTCTCGATCAGGCCGGCGAGACGCACCAGCGCGAAGTCGAGCGTGACCGTCGCGTCGGGGCCGATCATGCGCTCGACCGACGAATGCGAAATGTCGCGCTCGTGCCATAGCGCGACATTCTCCAGCGCTGGGGTGA
>NZ_DATEPI010000137.1:0-2968 GCF_035273305.1 Bradyrhizobium sp.
ATGCCACGCCGAAATTCATCCGGTACGATGTGCCGATTTCCGGCTTTGCCGAGTATTTTTCACCGCGCACGCGCGTGTTGATCCTCAACAATCCGAACAACCCTTCGGGACGGATCTACACCGAGACCGAGCTTCGCGACCTTTACTGGATCTGCCGCGAACGGGGCGTCTATCTGCTGGTCGATGAAGCCTACAGCGATTTCGTGCGCGAAACGCACGAATTCAAATCTCTGGCGGCGCTGGTCCCCGATCTGGACGGCGTGATCGTGGTCAACTCGCTTTCCAAGAATCTTGGCATGTCGGGATTCCGCATCGGCTACGTGCTCGCCGAGAAGCATCTGCTCAACAGGATCCTCAAGCTCAATCAGCATCTCATCACTTGCGCGCCATCGATGCTCGCCTACTACGTTGCGGAATATTTCGATCGGATCATCGATGTGACGATGCCGCAGATTCGCGCGCTAGTGGAGACGCGCGGCCGGATCGCGGCCTTCATGGATGAGATCGGTGTCAAGTACCTTCCCGGCGGCGGCACGTTCTACTTCTTCGTCTCGCTCGCAGATTCTCCCAATAGCGGCTTCGATCTGGCGCTTGAGCTTTTGCTGCGTGAGCACATCGGCGTGGTGCCCGGCGTCGCCTATGGCGCCAGCACCGAGCGGTTTCTCCGCGTTTCGGTGGGCACCGAAAGCGAAGAGCGCATCCACGATGCACTGCGGCGGATCAAACGCGCGTTGCAGAAGCCGGCCATCGACTCCGGCCAGCTGAGGAGCCGGCTCAGGCAGATGGACTTGCCGCTGTTCCAGCGGCGGGAGCGCGTATGAACGATGAGTTGCTCCGGTTTTACCGGGCGCGTATCGCGGAGTTCGGGCTCGGTTACCGGGCCATGTGGGGAGACTCAGCCGACTGGAAGTCGCGAGCCCGATTTCAGCCGCTATCGCTGCTGCCGATAGAGCCAGGTGACGTCGTTGTCGATATCGGCTGCGGCATCGCCGATCTCGCGAATTTCTTTCGCGAATGCGGTCTCGACATTTCGTACATCGGCGTCGAAGCCGTGCCGGAATTTGCCGCCGAAGCGCGAAGCGCAACGGGTTGCGAAATCGTCGAGTTCGATGCTTTTCGCAACCTCGATCTGCTTCCCGCGGCCGATTGGTACGTCACGTTCGGAACCCTCAACAAGAGCTGGAGCATTGCGGATCTTCCAGGCCAGGACGATGCGGATCGACTCCACACCCTGCTGGAGCGGTTGTGGACGAAGGCGCGCAAAGGGGTGGCGGCGTCATTCGTTACCGATGTCGTGGAATACAAGAAGGACGGCGTTGTGAATCTCGATCCGGCGCTTACGGCAGCGCGGCTGAAAGCCTTGACGCCATTCTTCATGGTATTTCACGGTTACGCGTTCTTCGAATATTTCGCTGCCGCGTGGCGCGGGCAACGGCGATAGCAGGGGCTTTTCGGTGCAAGAATCCTGGATCGTCCTTCTCGGCGGAAACGAGCTCAATGCGGGCTTTTGCGAACTCGCTGCAAAGTGGGGCTCGAAACTGGCCATCGTGGACTGGAACGAGAAGCCCGCAATCCCGTGCGATTGGCATATCCGGCTGGACATCAAGGCGGCTACGGAGGTCGAGGCGGCGGTTCGCGAAATCGCCGGGAAGATCCGGTTTGCCTACACCTCCGTCGATGTGGCAACCGAGTCCGTTGCACGCATCAACGCAGCCGAAGGTCTCGCCCGCCCGCCGGCAGACGCGCTCGTGCGGGCGCGCGACAAGCCCGCGATGAGTGCCGCATGGGCAGATGCGAAATTGTTGGGCAAGCAGTACGCCGCCTGCACCTCCGCGGCCGATCTCGCGGCCTTCGCGCGGGACTTTCGCGGCAAGCTGATCGTGAAACCGGCCGATGCCTCCAGCTCCCGCGGCATCACCGTGGTTGAAGCGGATGAAATCGGCGGCGCGGATTGGGCCGCGATTTTCCAGCGTGCCGCCGGAGCGGCCTGGAACGGCGTGGCTCTTGCCGAAGAGTATATCGACGGGACGGAATACACCGTTGAGATGATCGGGGATGCCGAAGGCCACGTGGAAGTGTGGGGCGTCTCCAAGAAGTACCACACGGCCAACACCGGCAAGAACCGCATTGCGGTGAAGCTTCATTACAACCCGCCGGATGTTCCGCGTGAGCGCCTCCAACGCATCGCGAGCTTTGCCGGGGATTGCTATCGGGCACTAGGCCTCAATTCTACGCTCGGGCATTTCGAAGTTATGGAGGCGCGCGACGGACGGCTCGTGCCGGTTGAAATGGCTGCGCGATCGAGCGGCTATATCGCGACCCATCTTGTTTCGGTTCTGTCGGATGCTCCGGGCGCCTATCTGTCGCGCTACGGCGACGTGCTGCGCGGCGCGACGATCAGATCTGGCCTGATTCCGTCCGACCGCTCTTCGATGTATTTTTTCTACGATCCCTCGCCGGGGATCTGGCAGAAGAACGACGCGAACTTGATGCAATATCTGCCCGGCAGCATCCGCTCGCTCGCAAATCTGCGGGCGCGGCTGCGGACGGGCCTCAACATTGCCCATATCGACACCGACAATGAACGCTATGGTTTCGAGGTGCTCGTCGCGCCACGGGCCGATCTCACCATCGAGAACGTGATGTCGGCGGAACGGCGCCTCTATGCCGATGCGGTCGAATCCGCGCTCGTTCCGGCTTCCCCTGCCTGATGCAACCGAAGATGTCCGAAATGAACGCTGAAATTCCCCGTTTTCACGATGCCCACTCCCACGCCGTGGAGGCGCAGGCCGGTGGCTTTCTGATCGCCATCGAGGGCGAGGCTAACCTGCCTTACATGCTGTCGAACGAGGACGTGCTGCAGCAGCAGGACGAATCCCGCCTTCTGTTTGCTGTGCCGTATGTGCGTTACGCCGGCGAGCACAGCGAGATCGAAGGCTCCATCGTCAAGTACCACGCCCGCCGCGAG
>NZ_DATEPI010000138.1:0-12020 GCF_035273305.1 Bradyrhizobium sp.
GACCATCGTTCTGTACTGGTTTCTCGAGGTGTTCTTTCTGAGCGCTTTGCGCTTCGCCTACCGTTACTTCCGCTATTCACGCACTCGACATCATGCCCGGACCGAGGGCGCTTCACCGACGCTGCTGGTTGGCCGCGCGGCCGATGCGGAGATACTTCTCCGTGGCATCGAAAGTGGCGCGGTCAAGCACCTGTGGCCTGTTGGCGTATTGTCGCCATCGCCGGCCGATCGGGGCCAGTTGATCCGGAACATACCGGTGCAGGGTGGAATTGACGATTTCGAGGACGTCATTGCCGATTTCGTCAGGCGCAACAAGCCGATCGCGCGGCTGGTTATGACTCCCTCGGCCTTTGAGCCCGATGCCCGGCCTGAATCTGTGCTGATGCGAGCGCGAAGGCTCGGCCTGATCGTTAGCCGCCTCCCTTCTCTCGACAGCGGAGAGACGCCGAGGCTGACGAATGTCGCGGTGGAGGATCTGTTGCTGCGGCCCAGCGAAAATATCGACTACGCACGGCTCGAAGCGCTGGTGAAAAACAAGGGGGTCATCGTTACCGGGGGTGGCGGATCGATCGGTTCGGAGATTTGCGAGCGCGTGATCACCTTCGGGGCGGCGCGGTTGCTGGTCATCGAGAACTCCGAGCCCGCGCTCTACGCCGTCACCGAAGCGCTGGCGGCCCACAAGAGCGGCGCGCTGATCGAGGGCCGTATCGCCGATATTCGCGATCGGGAGCGCATCCTGCGGCTGATGAGCGAATTCAAGCCCGACATCGTATTTCACGCGGCCGCCCTCAAGCATGTCCCGATTCTCGAGCGCGATTGGAGTGAAGGCGTCAAGACCAACATCTTCGGCTCGATCAACGTGGCGGACGGGGCTTTGGCGGCGGGAGCTGAGGCCATGGTGATGATCTCGACTGACAAGGCGATCGAGCCGGTTTCGATGCTCGGGCTGACCAAGCGTTTTGCCGAGATGTATTGCCAGGCGCTCGATCACGATCTGGCGTCCCAGCCGGGCACCAAGCCGCCGATGCGGCTGATCTCGGTTAGATTCGGCAACGTGCTGGCGTCGAACGGCTCGGTGGTGCCGAAGTTCAAGGCTCAGATAGAGGCGGGTGGTCCAGTGACGGTCACTCATCCCGATATGGTCAGGTATTTCATGACCATCCGCGAGGCCTGCGATCTGGTGATTACGGCCGCTACGCATGCGCTGGGGCCCGTGCGTCCGGACGTCTCGGTTTACGTGCTCAACATGGGCCAGCCGGTCAAAATCGTCGAGCTTGCCGAGCGCATGATCCGGCTTTCCGGCCTGCAGCCGGGCCATGACATCGACATCGTCTTCACGGGAATGCGTCCCGGAGAACGGCTGAACGAAATCCTGTTCGCCAATGAGGAGCCGACGATCGAGATCGGGTTGGCGGGGGTGATGGCGGCGAAACCCAATGAACCGGCGATGGAGACGCTGCGGAAGTGGATCGCGGCGCTCGAGCAGGCGATCGCGGAAGATGATCGGGCCACCATCAGGGCCGTTCTCAAGGATGCCGTCCCGGAATTCGGTTCTAGCGCATCAGCCAATGCGGACGTGACACTCAGCCCGCTTTAGAAAACCTGAATTTTGCGAATTGGAATCGACTTGGAGAACCGCAGGAAGATCGCCGCGCGGCTGATCATTCCGGCACCTTGATTGGCGAGATGCCCTGCGCGGCTTTCTCGTCGCTGAAGATCCAAACCAGGCCGCCGAAGGCGCCCACGATAAAGGACACCGCGCCGAACAATAATGAAATGTTGACGCCCTCGTTTGTCATCAGCCCGGCATATCCGAACGCCAGTCCCATGGTGGCTTCGCGCAATCCCCAGCCGGCAATCGAGATTGGCAGCATGGTGATGAGCATGACAGGCGGCAGCAACTGAAACACCTGGCCAAACGACACCGGCGCCGCAATTGATTGTACGACGCACCACGCGATGATGACGGTGAGGACGTGCACCAACAAGGAGGCTGCCGCAATGATCGGCCCGTGCTGCCGGCTGAAGATTACGCGGTTCGCTATCACCGCGCAGGCGTGAACATGGTGCGTTCCCCACCAGCGCTTCAGCCAGGGCCATCGCAGCCGGCCAAGCACGAGAAATCCGAGCCCGCCGGCGAGCGCGAGCAAGTCGATCAGCAGAAGCGCCGACCTGCCGGCCGCATCGGTGATCAGGTTGTAGCTCCACGGCAGGCTAGCAACGATGAGGATGGCAAGCGCGATCAGGCCGATGGCGCGGTCGACGAAAATGGAATAGGTCGCGGCGCGCCATCCGGCGCCACCGCGCGCGACCAGCCACAGTCGCACCGCGTCGCCGCCGATCGAGGAGGGCAGCGTCTGGTTGAAAAAAGTTCCGATCAGGTTGTATCGCATGGCCTGACGTGTACCGAGAGGCGCGCCACAAACATCGCTGATTTCGCGCCATCGCAGCACCCCGACAAAAATCTGCAGGAACGTCACCGCGATGGCCAACGCGATCCAGCCCAGGCTCGCAATATCGATCCGTGAGGCAAGGTTTGAGAGATTGGCCTTGCGGAGCGCGAGATAAAGCAGCGCCGCCGAAATCAGTATTTTCAACGTCGAAAACAGGAATTGGCGCATCTCGTTCGCGCTCGCCAGGCTCGAGGGGATGGTCACAGCGCAATTCGCTGCATGCGCCGAACGTCGCCGCCTTGGTATGTTTTTCGAGCGCATCTGGCAATAGCCGGGGCGGCTGGCTCTTGCGACATCCGCAACACGGCGGTTAAAGAGGCTCCGGCAGAGGCCGAGCCGAACCGATGACGAAAAAGGGGGAGCAATGTCGGACCAGACGATCTTGGTCACCGGTGCGGCCGGCTTTATCGGATTTCACGTTGCTCGCCAGCTTTTGGCGGAAGGCCGCCCGGTTGTCGGGCTCGATAATCTGAACAGCTATTATGATCCGGCCCTGAAGCAGTCGCGGCTGGATATCCTGCGGCAGCATCGGCAATTCAGTTTCGTGCAGCTCGAACTCGCCGATCGTGCGATCACCGATCAATTGTTTGCAAAACATCGGTTTGCGACCGTCGTCCATCTCGCAGCCCAGGCTGGCGTTCGCTACTCGATCGACAATCCTCACGCCTATGGTGACTCGAACCTGACCGGTTTTCTCAATGTGCTGGAAGGGTGCCGGCATCATGGCTGTTGTCACTTGGTGTACGCGTCCTCGTCATCGGTTTACGGGGCCAACACCAAGCTGCCGTTTTCGGTCGAGGACAAAACGGATCGTCCCATCAGCCTTTACGCCGCGACAAAAAAGGCGAACGAGCTGATGGCTCATTCCTACAGTCATCTCTACCGTTTGCCGGTGACGGGCCTGCGTTTCTTTACGATCTATGGACCATGGGGACGGCCGGATATGGCGATTTTTCTATTCGCCGATGCGATCCTGAAGGGAACCCCGATCAGGCTCTTTAACCATGGCGACATGCGGCGCGACTTCACCCATATCGATGACGTGACCCGTGTCATAATGCGCCTGGTGCACCACATCCCCGAAGCGGGGGCAAGCACAGGGTCTGCGCCGGCACGGGTGTACAATGTCGGTAACCAGCGGCCGGAACAGCTCTTGCACGTGGTCGCTTTGCTGGAGAAAGAGTTGGGACGCAAGGCAGTCAAGGATATGTTGCCAATGCAGCCTGGCGACGTCATGGAGACCTATGCGGACATAGGCGATCTGATGCGCGATGTCGGGTTCAAGCCGCACACGTCGATCGAGGATGGCATTCGCGATTTTGTCGCGTGGTATCGCGACCACTACAAGCTTTGAGGCGGTGATGGCCGGAAGAATTGTTCCACTGATCATGTGCGGCGGCGCTGGAACGCGGCTCTGGCCGGCTTCGCGCGAAGTGCATCCGAAGCAATTCTTGCCTTTGTTTGGTGCGCGATCGACGTTCCAGAATACCATCCTGCGCGTATCTGATAGGGAGCTGTTTGATCGTCCGATTATCGTCACCAACAACGCCTATCGATTCATGGTGCTGGAGCAGTTAGCGGAGATCGGTGCCGAAGCCGATGTCCTGCTCGAGCCGACACGGCGGGATTCAGGGCCGGCAATAGCAGCGGGCGCGGTGTTTGCGCAAACGCGCGACCAGGAAGCGATCGTGCTCGCGCTTGCAGCCGATCACGTCGTCCGCGATACGGGCGGATTCATTGCTGCGTGCCGGCAGGGCCTGGTCGCGGCGCAGGCCGGGCATATCGTCACGTTCGGTGTCGAGCCGGAGCGCGCGGCCACTGAATACGGCTACATCAGCCCGGGCGAGATGATCTCGGGCGAGGTCCGCAGCGTCGCAAAATTCGTCGAGAAGCCGGATCCTGCGACTGCCGCCGAATACATCAGCGCTGGTTATCTCTGGAACAGCGGCAACTTCATGTTCCGCGCCTCGGTCCTGCTTGAGGAATACAGCAAGTCCGATGCCGAAAGCGTGCAGTCTGTCACGCGCTCCGTCGTCGATGCCGGGCGTGATCTCGGCTTCGTCATCCTTGAACCCAAAGCATTTGAATCGGTCAAACCGATCTCCATCGACTATGCGGTGATGGAGAAGACCGGGCGCGCCACCGTGATTCCGGTCGCGTGCGGCTGGTCGGACGTTGGCTCCTGGCACGCGGTGTGGGAGTTGTCGGAAAAGGACAGTGAAGGCAATGCCGCTGTCGGCACCGCGGTGTTTGAAGATTCCCGCAACTGCAATGTCACGACCGATAAGGCGTTGGTTGCGCTGGAAGGCGTTGACGATCTCGTGGTGGTGGCGACGCAGGACGCCGTGTTGGTATCGCGCCAGAAGGATGCCAATGGCCTGAAGCGACTGGTGACGAAATTGAAGAAGGTGGCGCCGCAGGTCACCGAGGAGCATCTCAAGGTCCACCGGCCGTGGGGCTCGTACCAGTCCGTCGATATGGGCGCACGGCATCAGGTCAAGCGCATCATCGTCAAACCGGGCGGTCGGCTATCCCTGCAAAAACATCACCATCGTTCCGAGCATTGGATCGTGGTGCGTGGTGCCGCGCGGGTCACCCTCAACGAACTGGTCAAGACTGTGCATGAGAACGAATCGATTTACATCCCGATCGGCGCGACTCATCGCATGGAAAATCCGGGCAAGATTCCGCTTGAGCTGATCGAGGTTCAGACCGGAAGCTACCTTGGGGAGGACGATATCATTCGGATCGAGGACGACTATAAGCGCAGTTAGTCCGACCGGAGCGACGCGAGGGGCGAATCAAGCTATTTTGGGCAACGTCCGGCGGCCAAACAGTCGCCGCGCGGCATGTAATTGTTTGAATCAAAATGTGTCCTGGAAGGATACTCGGCAATCGCCACCTCCTTGGCGACATGCTACGAGAGCCCCAGGGGATATCAGCGGCGAACTGGGGGTCGGCCATATGAGTTTGAAGGGGTCCGCAGGGGGCGCGAAACAGCAGGTCAGGGGCGCACTTCGAGTCGGCGTGATCGGTGCGGGCGTCATGGGCAGCAATCATGCCCGCGTGCTCGCCGGCATGCCGGATGTCACGCTGGTCGGAACCGTTGATCCACTGCCGGCGCATCGGGCGCGCGTCACCGATCTGACGGGGTGCCGCACGTTCGCGAGCCTCGATGAGCTGATCGTGGCAGGAGTCGACGCCGTCACCATCGCGGCGCCGACCCATCTTCATCATGAAATCGCGCTCGCCTGTATCGCCAGGGGTATTCACCTCCTCGTTGAAAAGCCAATAGCATCTACAGTCGAGGAAGGACGCGACATCGTTTCCGCCGCGCATCAGGCCGGTGTGACCTTGATGGTTGGTCACGTCGAACGATTCAACCCGGCCGTCGCGGCGATCAAGCACGCAATTTCCGGTGAAGACATCCTGTCAATCGCGATCACGCGCGTCGGACCATTCCCGCCACGCATGTCCAACGTAGGTGTTGTGATCGATCTCGCGGTGCATGACATAGATCTGATCCGCTGGTTCACCGAATCCGATATCGTGGAGGTGCAGCCGCAGCTCTCGAGCGCGGTGGCGGAGCGCGAAGACATTGCGCTGCTTCAATTCCGCACCGCCTCCGGCGTGCTCGCGCATATCAACACCAACTGGCTGACGCCGTTCAAGGCGCGCAACGTCACCGTTGCCACCCGTGACAAATACGTGATGGGCGATCTACTCACCCGCCAGGTCACCGAGTGTTTCGGATTCAAGCCTGATGGTAGCTACTCGATGCGGCATCTGCCGGTAGGTCATGACGAGCCTCTGCGCGCCGAGCTGATTGCATTCGTTCAGGCCGTCCGTTCCGGCGGGCTGCCGGCCGTGACCGGGGATGAAGGCGTTGCCAGCCTTGAAATTGCCACCCGCTGCCTCGAAGCGCCTGCGAGACCTGCGTCGTCCGCGCGCAAGGTGCCGCGGCGAGCAGTCGGCTGAAGCATGCTCACGTCCCGGCCGAGCGCTCGCTGATGCCGCGTTCTCAACTCCTGCAAAGCTCCATGAACCAGCACCTGCGTTTCGAACCCATTCCCTTTATCGATCTGGCTGCGCAGCGTCGTCGACTGGGCAAGTCCATCGATGACGCGGTTTCGCGCGTGCTCGGGCATTGCCAATTCATAAACGGTCCCGAAGTGGCGCGGCTCGAAGCCGAACTCGCGAGTTTTAGTGGCGCGAAGCATGTTGTGAGTTGCGCCAGTGGCACCGACGCGCTGCTGATGGTGCTGATGGCAAAAGGCATCGGCCGCGGCGACGCGGTATTCTGCCCTTCATTTACGTTCTGCGCGACCGGCGAGGTGGTGGCGCTGATCGGCGCCACACCCGTGTTCGTGGATGTCGATGAAGTCACCTTCAATATCGATGCGGCTTCGCTCAAGTGCGGCATTGCGACCGCCCGCAGACTGGGTCTCAAGCCCAAAGTGGTCATCCCGGTCGATCTGTTCGGACAGAGCGCGGACCACGATGCGATCGGCGAGATCGCGGAAGCCGAGGGGCTGTTCGTGCTCGACGATGCAGCCCAGGCATTCGGCGCCAGCTACAAGGGTCGCCGGCTCGGGACGTCGGGCCTAGCCACCACGACCAGCTTCTTCCCGGCCAAACCGCTTGGTTGCTTCGGCGACGGCGGAGCCATCTTCACCGATGATGCCGGGCTTGCCGAAACGCTGCGCAGTATCCGGGTTCACGGCCAGGGCTCGGACAAATACGACAATGTCAGACTCGGCCTTACAGGTCGGCTCGACACCATTCAGGCCGCGATCCTGATCGAGAAATTGAAGATCTTCGAGGAAGAAATAGCCGCGCGCAACAAGTTGGCCGAGCGCTACGCCCAGGGGCTTGGTAACGTAGTTGGTATCCCACGCCTCGCCGCCGGCTGCACCTCTGTCTGGGCCCAATACACGATCCGGCTGCCCAGGGGTTGCGATCGCGATGCATTCGCCGCCACGCTGAAGGCTCAGGGCATTCCGACCGCGATCTATTATTCTAAGTCCATGCATCAGCAAACCGCCTATCGGGATTTCCCGGTGGCGGATGGCGGGCTTCCGGTCAGCGAAAGGCTTTCGGTTGATGTCATCAGCCTGCCGATGCATGCCTATCTCGACGAGCCGACTCAGGAGCGCATCATCAAGGCAGTGCGTGGCGCGTCCGGCGCATGATTCGGCGGCATGCCAGAATTGATCGAGGCTGAGCTCGGTCCTCGAAAAAGACCATGCGCAACCGTTAATTCACTTGATTTCGCCGTTTTGAAGCGCCGTCCCATGCTGTAGAAGCGGCGCATGCTCGGTCGCATCTTCACCGTCGGCGGCTATACGCTTCTTTCGCGGCTGACCGGCTTCGCGCGCGATATCATTCTCGCCGCCATTCTCGGAGCCGGACCCGTCGCGGATGCGTTCTTTGTCGCGTTCCGCCTGCCGAATCATTTCCGAGCGATTTTTGCCGAGGGCGCGTTCAATGCGGCATTCGTGCCGGCATTCGCGCATGTTTACGGCCAGCGCGGCGAGGGGCGGGCGCGATTGTTCGCCGATCGCATCTTCAGCCTGCTGCTGGTTTCGCAACTCGTTCTGCTGCTGCTGGCCTGGGTGTTCACGCCGCAGGCAATGAGCCTGCTCGCCCCAGGATTTACCGATGATCCGGAGCAGCGGCGCCTTGCAATCGAGCTGACGCGGATCACGTTTCCTTATCTGCTGCTGATCACGCTGGTGACGCTGTATGGCGGCATGCTCAACGTGATGCAGCGCTTCGCCAGCGCCGCGGCGGCGTCGATCTTGCTCAACATATCCATGATGATGACGCTATCGCTCGCCGCATTCTTTCCAGGCGCGGGCCATGCCGCGGCCTGGGGCGTCTTGATTTCCGGCTTCCTGCAATATTTTTTGCTGGCGGGGGACTTGGCGCGGCATGGGGGCCTGCCTCGGTTCGCGCCACTCAAGCTCGATGCCGATGTTCGTGCTTTCTTTCGCGCGCTGGGCCCGGCAACGGTGGGCTCGATGGGCACCCAGGTCGCGCTGTTCGCCGACACCATCATAGCGACCTTTCTTCCCGCGGGCGCGCTCTCGGCCTTGTACTATGCCGACCGGCTCAATCAGCTGCCGATCGGCGTGATCGGTATTGCGATCGGGACGGTGTTGCTGCCGGAGATGTCGCGGCGGCTGACCGCAGGCGATCACGACGGCGCCAAGGCCTCGCAGCAGCGAGCGTTTGAGTTTACACTGTTGTTCGCGCTGCCATTCGTGGCCGCGTTCCTGACCGTGCCCGAAATTATCACGCGCGCGATGTTCGCGCGTGGTGCGTTCTCCCGAGCCGATGCCGCCGCCGCGGGTGCGACGCTTGCGGCCTACGCTGTGGGGCTGATACCATTCGTGCTGATCCGCAGTGCGGTCGCGACGTTCTACGCTCGCAAGGATACGGCAACACCAGTTAAGGCGGCTTTGATCGGCGTGGCCGTCAACGTGGCGCTTAAAATCGCGCTGGTAGGATCGCTGGCTCAGGTCGGTCTGGCGCTGGCGACCGCCGTCGGGGCTTGGATAAACCTTTTGCTTGTGGTCGGATTTGCCATCCGTGCCCGACATCTCGATCTTGATCGCGCACTGCTGCGGCCAGCCGCGAAATTCCTGATAGCCGCTGCCGTGCTCGGCGCAGCGCTATGGTCGGCGGCAAAGTTTGGCGGACCGCATTTGGCGGAGCTGCGCGCATTGCGTGACGAGACCGCGCTATTGGTGCTGATCGTACTCGGCGCTATCGTCTATATCGGATCGATCCTGCTGCTGTTTGGCAGGAGCTGGCTCCGGGCGCTGGTTCGCGGCTAAACCCTTTGCGCTTGATCGCGATCCGCTGCAATATATCCGGGCGTCACCACGGGCAAACGGAGATACGATGGCTCCCATCAAATTCGGCGTCGGTCAAAGCGTTCTTCGCAAGGAAGACGATGCCCTGATTCGCGGCAACGGCCGCTACACCGATGATTACGCGCCGCAGCTGGCGCTGCATGCGCTGGTGCTGCGCTCGCCACACGCTCATGCGAAGTTCGTCATCAACACTACTCGTGCCCGTAGCCTGCCCGGGATCGCCACGATCCTGACCGGCGAGGACGTCAGGGACTTGGGCAGTCTGCCCTGCCTTTTCAATCTCGAAGTGGATCCGTTTACCGGTCCGCCCTATCCGATTCTCGCCGACGGCGAGGTGCGCCACGTCGGCGATGCCGTCGCATTCGTGGTCGCAGATACGATCGATCACGCGCGCGATGCGATTGAATCGATCGAAGTCAACTGGACGCCGCTCCCGGCGGCGGTCGGCGTTGTCCAGGCGGTGAAGCAAGGCGCGCCGCAAGTCTGGCCCGACCATCCCGGCAATGTGCTGTTCGATGTACCCATCGGCGACAAGAAGGCGACCGAGGCCGTATTCAAAAACGCGCATGCGGTCGCCGAGATATCCATCGTCAATCCGCGGGTCGTGACCAATTTCATGGAAACGCGAGCGGCTGTTTGCGAATACGATTCCAAGCGCGATCACCTTACACTGACGATCGGCAGCCAGGGCAGCCATCGCTTGCGCGAAATCCTCTGCGGCATGGTACTGAAGATTCCGCAGGAAAAAATGCGTGTGATCTGTCCCGATGTTGGCGGCGGTTTCGGCACCAAGCTCTTTCCGTATCGCGAATATGCCTTGGTCGCGGTTGCCGCTCGCAAGCTGCGCAAGAACGTCAAATGGGCTGCGGACCGGTCCGATCATTTCATGGGCGACGCGCAGGGACGCGATAACGTCACCACGGCGCGGATGGCACTCGCGGAGGACGGCAAGTTTCTGGCGATGGATGTCGATCTGATGGGCGACATGGGCGCGTATCTATCGACTTTCGGTCCTTATATTCCTCACGGTGGCGCCGGCATGTTGCCGGGCCTCTATGATATCCAGGCATTCCATTGCCGAGTCCGCACCGTGTTCACTCACACAGTGCCGGTGGACGCTTATCGCGGCGCCGGCCGTCCTGAGGCGGCCTATGTGGTCGAGCGGCTGGTCGATGCGTCGGCGCGCAAACTGGGGATGACCCCAGACGCGATAAGGCGCAAGAACTTCATCTCGCCGCGCGCGATGCCTTACAAGACCGCCACCGGAAAGGTGTACGATTCCGGCGACTTCACCGCGCACATGAAGCGGGCGATGGATATCGCCAAGTGGAAGGAATTTCCCAAGCGCGCCAGGGCCGCAAAGAAGCAAGGGCTGGTGCGCGGCATCGGATTTTCGACGTATGTCGAGGTCTGCGGCACCATGGGCGAAGAAACTGCCAATGTGAAGCTTGATCCGAATGGCGACGTGACGATCCTGATCGGAACGCAGTCGAGCGGACAGGGCCATCAGACCGCTTATGCGCAACTGGTTGCCGAGCAGTTCGGATTGCCGCCGGAGCGAATCCATATCCTGCAAGGTGACACCGACAAGATCGCAACCGGTCTCGGCACCGGCGGCTCGGCTTCGATTCCGACCGGCGGCGTCAGCGTCGAGCGCGCGACCCGCGACCTCGGCAAGAACTTGCGCGAGATCGCGGCCGAAGCGCTGGAGGCCGGCAGCGGCGACCTCGAGATCAGTGAGGGGACCATCCGTGTTGCTGGCACCGATCGGTCCATCAGCTTTGCCGATCTTGCAAAGCGGCCGGGCGTCGATCCCTCGAAGTTGAACGCAAGCGCGACGTTTACTTCGGCCGATGGCACCTACCCAAATGGCACCCATCTGGCCGAGGTGGAAATCGATCCGGCCACCGGCATCGTCAGCATCGTGAACTACGTGGTGGTGGACGATTTCGGGGTGACGCTAAATCCGCTGCTGCTCGCGGGTCAGGTTCAGGGCGGGGCGATGCAAGGCATCGGACAGGCCCTGATGGAGCAGGCGGTCTACAGCCCCAAGGATGGCCAGCTCGTCACAGGCACGTTCATGGATTATGCGTTGCCGCGCGCTACTGACGGGCCTTCGTTTGTGTTCGAGACCCACAACGTACCATGCAAGACTAATCCGCTGGGGGTGAAGGGCGCGGGCGAAGCCGGTGCGATCGGCTCCTGTCCGGCAGTGGTCAATGCGATCATCGAAGGCCTGTGGCGCGAATACAAAATCGATCACATCGATATGCCCGCGACGCCAGAGCGGGTCTGGATCGCGATCCGCGAGCACCAGCGGCGGCATAGCCTCTGAGATATTTCGACGCGGGAATAAAATCCTCCCCGCACGGTATTACTGCTGGTAGGCCCGAACTCGTCAGGTTCGCGGCTGGAAACATACTTTATGAGATGGAGAACTGACCGATGATACGAGCAGTTGTTGTTGCGGGCGCCTTATTGATCGGTCTGGGCGCTGTGATGGCGCAGCAGGATGTAGCGGTGAAGCAGGATAATTTGATGCGGGCCCAAGGGAAGCAGCTATACAGCGTGATCCTGAAAACCGTGAAAGGCGAAATTCCTTATGATCAGAAATCCATCGATGCCGCCCTCACGCAGCTTGAGGAAGACGTAAGCACGATCCCCACCGTGTTTGCGACCAACCCGA
>NZ_DATEPI010000139.1:0-2442 GCF_035273305.1 Bradyrhizobium sp.
AAGAGGTTGAAGGACAGGACGGCGAAGAAGATCGCGAAGCCGGGCCAGAAGGCCATCCACGGCGCCTGGGCGAGGAAGCGCTGGGCGGTGTTCAGCATGCTGCCCCACGATGGCGCGGGCGGCTGCTGGCCGAGCCCCAGGAACGACAACGCTGCCTCAGCGATGATTGCGGCCGCGATCGACAGCGTCGCCTGTACCAGCAGCGCGGGCATGATGTTAGGCAGGATATGAAACAGCGCGATCCGCCAGCGCGGATTGCCCATCGCCCGCGCAGCCTCGATGTAGTCCTCGACCTTGACGCTCATGACCTGGCCGCGGGTAAGCCGCACGAATCTTGGCGTCGTCGAGATACCGATGGCGATCATCGCATTGCCCAGGCTCGGGCCGAGAAACGCCGCCAGCGCAATAGCGAGGATCAGAAAGGGACACGCCAGCATGGCATCGGTGATCCGGCTGATCAGGGCGTCGATGAAGCCGCCGCGATAGCCCGACAGCAGCCCGAGCGGCACGCCGATCAGCAGCGCAATCCCGACCGAGATCACGCCCGCTGTCAGCGAAGCGCGGGCGCCATAGATCACCCGTCCGAAGATGTCGCGGCCGAGGTCGTCAGTACCGAACCAATGCTGCATCGAGGGCGGCTTGCGAACCAGCGTCCAACTCGTGGCGATGGGATCGTACGGCGAGAGCAGGGGCGCAAATACCGCCAGCACGATGAACATCGCGATTACCACCAATCCGACCACCGCGCCTTTACGCCGAAGCAATCGGCGTAGCGCCCGCCTTGCCGGGCTCTCCAACTTCTCGGAGGCGGTGATTGGGATGGCGCCGAGAACAGCGTCGCTCATGCGCTCAATCCCTCAGCCGTGGATTGACGAGAATATAGGCGATATCGGCAACCAAGTTCAGCGCAATGTAGATGGTCGCGGTTACCAATACGACGCCTTGCACCACGGCGTAGTCGCGATTGAAAACGGCATCGACGATCAATTTTCCGAACCCCGGAATCGAAAATATCTGCTCGGTCAGCACGGCGCCGGATAAAAGCGTGCCGAGTTCGAGCGCGCCAAGTGTAATCACCGGCGTTAGCGCATTCCGCATCGCATGCTTTAGGATGACGGCCCGCTCGGACAGGCCCTTCGCCCGAGCAGTCCGGACATAGTCGCTTTCGAGCACCTGCAGCATCGCGCTGCGCGTGTGCCGCATCAGGATTGCCGCGATCGCATTCCCCAGCACAAACGCGGGCATGATCGTAGAGGCGATGCTGGCGCGCCAGTTTTCGGAGAGAGGGACATAGCCTGAGGCGGGCAGCCAGCCGAGTTCGATCGAGAACAGAAAGATCAGCATGATGCCGAGCCAGAAATTCGGAGTCGAAATGCCCCAGAGCGCGAACAGGTTCGCGCCATAATCCCAGGCCGTGCCCTTCTTCACGGCCGAGACGATCCCAGCGGGAATTCCGATCAGGAAGGCAATGACGATCGCCATCGACCCGAGTTGAATGGTGACCGGCAGCTTTTGCTCGATCAGCTCGCGCACCGGCACCTTGATGCGCAGCGACTCGCCGAAATCGCCCTGCAGCACGCCTTTCACCCAATAGACGTATTGGACGGGAATCGGTTGATCGAGATGATATTGCGCGCGGATATGGGCGATGGCCTCGGGGTCGCGTTCCTCCCCGGCCATCACCAGCGCCGGATCGCCGGGCAGCAGGTGCTGTAACGAAAAAATCAGGATCGAGACAAAGAACAGCGTCGGAATCAGCTGAAGGACGCGCTTGGCGAGAAAGTTCAGCATCGGCTTGTTGTCACGCGCGCCACGAGCCGGGCCTGTCTCGTCGCAACCGGGCAAGCGCAAGGGAAGCGCGAAAATGCGCCGTACTGGCGACGTAATACCGAAGAGGCTCCGGACGTCCTCACTTTAGCTTGAGCCCGATCACACGCACTAGTCCATCCGGCATCTGCTTGTAACCCTCAAGCTTGGTCGTGTGCGCAATCAGAATTCGGCGATGGTAGATGTAGAGAATGGGATGTTCTTCGAGCGCGACTTTGGTGAGGTTTTCATAAATGGCCTTGCGTTTCGCCTGCTCGGTCACAAGGCGCGCGCCATCGAGCGCTTTATCGGCTTCGGCATTGGACCAGGCGCTGTAATTTTGCGGCGCTCCGGTCTTGAGGAAGACGTACGAATTGCCGTCCGGATCGATACGGCCACTCCATGCGAGCATGAACGCCTGGTACTCGCCGGCTTCGGCCTGCTTCAGCGAGGTCGCGAACTCGGTGACCCTGATCTTCATGTCGAAACCGGCCTCCGCCGCCATCGCCTGGATCACCTGTGCAACGGCCTCGGTTTCGGCGCCCTTTGGCACCATGAAATCGACATTCACCGGCGGAGTAACGCCGGCTTCCTTCAATAGCGCCTTGGCTTTGGCGACATCGCGGGGGCGAAGAG
>NZ_DATEPI010000140.1:0-28012 GCF_035273305.1 Bradyrhizobium sp.
TTTGCTGCTGCGGGGAAGGCGAGGAACGTGATTGTCAGTGGGGCGAACGTCAGGGTGCCCGACGGCGTTTGCTCGCCTGTGATGCGCGGCAGGTCATCGCTGGCCGTCAATTGCAACGTCTGCCCGTTGAGGCGCACGGTGGTGTCGCGCATGTCAGCGGCATCGAGCGTATAGCGCTCCGAAGTACTGGGGATCATCAGCGTGCGCGAGCCATGCATATCGCTGTTGATGACGAGAACGCCGACGCCGCCATGCGTGTCCCGCTGGCAGTGCGCATAGACATGGAAGCCAGCTTGAGGGGACACGCCGGATTCCAGCACGCCGCTTGCCATCAGTCTTCGCCACAACAGTGCACCCCAGTAGTTCGGCCGCGGCGCGAACGTCCGTTCATCCAGTAACCCATAATCGCTCGCTGCCAGCGTATTGTGCATCACGACCTGAACGCCGGCCGCGGCCAACCGCCCAAGCTGGTCGAGGTATCGGAACGTATCGAGGAAGCTCGCGTCCCATCGGTTTCCGCCGCATGCCGCCTCGGCGGTTTCGGTCACCCAGATCGGCTTGCCAGGAGCAAGCCTGTCACGAACAGAACGGTAGAAATCGAAGACTTTATCGGTACGCGAGAGCCATTCTTCAGAAAGCGCGTCACCTGCAGCGCTGGTACCGGTGCATCGTTCCGACAGCGTTCCATAGTAGTGATACGAAAGCATGTCGATGCTCTCGGGGCTCAATGCGCCGAGCAGGTCCGAAGCGAAGTCGCTGATGCCGGTGGTACCAGGAGCGAGCACGCTGATGTCGGGGAATTCTGCTTTCAGAAAAGCACGGAAGATCCTGAAATCGCGCGCATAAGATGAAGCATCATAGTCGACTGGCGTGTTGCCGTTCACGATCCCATTGGGCTCATTCATGAACTCCGCGGCGGCAATGCGTCCCCCTATCGAGTAGGTGTAGCTGAGGAGGCGGCGCGCCTGGTCTGCTGACCAGATACCGGAGGCATTGCGGGTGCCTGGACTGACCGCAAATGAAGTCACAATCTGCGCTCCCGCGGCTCCGGCAAAATCAACCACTGCTCGCCATTGCTGCTGGCTGAGAACTCCGTTGAAGCCCGCGGGCGGCGCGGACGGCGCACTGTCTGAATCGGCAAAATAAGTCGCGTTTGCCCAGGTGCCGCTGACGCGCATGTAGGCGGGCCCCAAGGCTGCAGCGAGCTTGCGCAGCCTCGGATTGGTCAGATCGAGGGCCGGACGGTATTGAAACAAATCCGAATCCCGGACCGATGTTTGGGGCCCATACGGCTTCCAAAACCTGCCGCCGGTAACTTCAACCATTTCGACGTTATAGGATTGGAACCGATTGTCGACGGTGCCGATGCGGACCATGCTCACCGGGGTGATCGACAATTGCTCGGCAACTGCGTGGCAGGGAAGTGCGATCAGCAAGACCGACAGCAGGCAGGCCCGACATTCGGCAGCGATCCTGTCGCTCGAGCGCATCCGCTTCTCCGATTCTGGTCGTCAAACGCTTCGACCCATGAACTCACGAAAACCTCTTCCTTGATGCAACGCGAACGACTGGAAGTGCCGAGGAGATTTACGCCAAGACTAGGAACCTGAAAGGCCTGGGTCCGTTTCTCGTCTTCCTGGCTGCGACAGAACGCAGGCCAGACGAAAATCGAGGAGCGGCAGATGAATACCAGGTCACTAGTTCTCGCGAGCTTCGCTACCATGGTTTTAGGCCTTAGCGCCGCGCAAGCCGGTCCCTGCAATACGACCACCGGTCGCACGGCGGAAAAAGACGCGGGTTCCGGACCCACGGTAGGAAGCTCAGCACAAACAAGCGCTGGCATGGCCAAGGAAGACAAGGAGCACCCGCCGACCAGCACCATGAACCGTGCAACCGGAAACGTCGCGGCGTCTTCGCAGGATACCCAAAAGCAGATGCAAGGCGAGCCCACGGCGGCGCAGCGCGCCGAAGGCGCAAAGACGCAGACGGCCGATAAAGGCTGCTGATACGCCAAACGCTGGAGATAGGGTTGGAGCACCGCGTACAGCGCGCCCAACCCGTCGGCGCGACAAAGGAGAGGCCATGATATCGCGGCGTTCTGTCCTCATGACGTTGCTTGTCGCCGCCTTCTCCAGCGGAGTCCGTCCGCTCTGGGCTGCTTCGGGTGGCCGCAATGCGGTAAAAATGTTCGACACGGACAACGACGGCTCGCTTGATCTTGCTGAGGTGAAGAAGGCGGCCTCACGCCTGTTTGCGAAACTTGACCGCGATCACGATGGCACGCTGGACAGGCGCGAGTTGGGTAGAAGGCTGAGCGCCAGGGAGTTTGGCGCCGCAGATCCCGATCACGACGGAACGCTGACGCTGAACGAATATCTTTCGGTCGTCGAGCGACGCTTCAATGCGGCCAATCCGGACCGGGACGGCACCTTGGATGACAAGGAACTGAACACCCGCGCCGGTGCGGCGCTGTTGCGGTTGCTGAAGTAGTCGGCTTGCATTTCACCGGATCACATCTCGCTGTGAATACTTGCGTTGCGTTCGAGCTGGTCTTACTTTCTACCCGCGCGAACGGCGCGTCTATGGGAGGTTTAGAATGACCTGGAAAACTCCGAAGATTGTCGAAGTGCCGGTTGGCATGGAGATCAACATGTACGCCTGCGCCGCACGCAAATAAATTGCGTGAGGTCGATCTGCCCGGCTCGAGAGCGAATCCTGCTTTTCGAGCCGCGGCAGATTTTTCATGTCGGCGAGCGGGCAAGCACCGCGAGAGTCGCAAAGCGTAGCGGTGCAGGAGCAAACCTCCCCAGGCAGCAAAGCCGTCCCACCGGTCCGCGCATTGTGATAAGAGCATTCTTCGTGCGGTGAGAGGGCGCTTGTTGATTCCTCAGCGGCTCTGGGATTTTGAATGTCTTTTGCTGCTGCAGCCACGCGCATTGTGATCTTGTGTTTCTCGACGCTGATTCCATCGTCTCTGCCAACCAGCGCGCATGCGGAAGACATCGATACCGAGCATCTGTTCGGCTTCATGATCGGCACCGATGTCGGGAGCCTGGGCGAGCGCGAACTCCAGAGCCAGACGACGGGACGATTTTCCAAAGCAGGAGGCCAATACCGGGCGCTCAATCAGGAACTGGAATTGGAGTTCGTGCCCGCCAATAATTTCCGCATTGAGGTCGGAAGCTCTTTTGGGGCTTTCAACATCAACGGCGTTCCCGGTTTGGAGGATCGCCGCCAAATGAATTGGCAAGGCGCTTCGCTTGATTTGCGATACCGGTTTCTCGACCGACGCACGGCGCCGTTTGGCCTGACATTCGCGCTGGAGACTCACGGCAACCGGTTGGATGAGACGACGGCGGAGCCTGCCAGCAATTTTGGGACCGAGCTGACCCTCGCCATCGATCGGGAATTGGTCCCGGACCGCATCGTCGCCGCCTTCAATCTGATGTATGAGCCGGAATGGACGCGCTTTTCCAGCACAGGATTGGCCCAGCGGGAATCGACGGCCGGCGGTGCGATCGCTGTGATGGCGCAAATCCTTCCGGGCTTCCTGATCGGCGGCGAAACGCGGTACCTCCGGAAGTATGAAGGTGTTGGCCTGGATGAATTTGCCGGGCAGGCACTATTCGCGGGTCCGACCGCGTATCTGCAGCTTTCGGAGCGATCAAGACTTACGTTCGCCTGGAGCACGCAGCTGTGGGGGCGGCCGACGGCATCCACGGCGTCGCTCGATCTCGTCAATTTCGAGCGTCATCAGGCTCGCCTGATATTCGGGATTAACTTCTGACGTCGTAAGCACGCGCGGGCGGTATTATGAGGTGGATTTCCCCAACAGTTTGAAACCTCGCACCGATGATCGCCGTTTCTATTCGTGGTATACTTGCGACTCAAAGGACTTCGGCATGAATCCAATTGACCTGATTGTGACGGTCTGCGCGGTGCTATCGCCGGCGACGTGCGAAGAGACCCATCTGATGTTTTCCGGGGCAGCTTCGCTGCGCCAGTGCGCGATGGGAGCGCCGCCCTACGTCGCGCAATGGGTGGGCGAGCATCCGAAGTGGAGCGTCGTGCGCTGGCGCTGCGAATATCCGCACATGCACGACAAGGCCGATACAGCCGGCGCGCCACCCGCGGGATAATAGCTGCTCGCGTGCCCGCGCGACCGATGTCGTGCGGGTCTTAGTTGTGGCAATCCGTCAGATCCTTGTCGGCGATCGAAAACACCGCATCTGGCTTGAGCTCAATGTTTCGCACCACGCATTGCCGCTTGTCCCGATAGCTGACCCGCGCGTCATAACGCCCGGGCTCGACGCCGGTAATGCGCAGCCGCTCGTCATGATCGACTTCCCCGTCCTTGTCGTTTAGCGCCAGGTTCGGGCCCCAATTGTCCTTGCCGGCCGGCGAAAGCTGAAATCCCGAAACGGTCGCCGTGGTCAGATTCCAGAACCTGATGCCCTTGCCCTGCGCGGCAAGCTGTCCGGCGCTCGTCAGCAAAAGCGCCGCGGCCAGTATCCATCGTGTCATTACAATCCTCCCGGGGGTGAAACGCTTGCCGACTACTGCTTGATCAGACGATCGCGATTTTTTGCTTTGTCGAAATTCTTTGCCTGGTCGAGCCCAACCGGCGCGATCAACTTCGCTGAAGCGAGATCAGCACCCTCGAAATCCGCGCCGGCAATGGTCACGCCCGTCAAGTCCGCGCCTCCGAGCTGGGTCCCTCTGAGCGAAGCGCCTGTCAGGTCGGCGCCTTTCAGTGAAGCAAATTCGAGGTCGACGCGCGACAGGTCGGCGCCGCGCGCATTCAGCCGTTCCAGATTGGCGGACTTCAGCACAGCGCGCATCAAGCCCATCGACTGGTTGCGCATGTCGGCTCCCAAACGCGCATCGGCGATCGACGCGCCGACAAGGCTGGCGCCGCTGAGATCGGCCGCGATCCGGGCTTTCGACAGGTTGGCGCCGTCAAGACGGGCTCGAGCCATCTGCGAGGCGAACATGGTCGCCCCTTTGAGGTTTGCACCCGTCAGGTCGGCTTCGAGCATCCACGCCTGATCGAGGACGGCATGATCGAGGTTGGCGCCGGCAAGCTTGGTCTTGTTGAGCCGCGCCGCCCGAAAAATCGCGCCGGAAAAGTCGAGCCCCGAAAGGTCGAGATTGGACAATTTCTTTCCGCTGAAATCGGCCGGCGCGCCTGCGGTCGCGCTTGCCAGTAGGTTCTGGACCTGCTCGCGGGTCATTTCGGCCGAAACCATCTCGGGCGACGACAGGTCGAGGCCGCGCATCATATCCTGCGCCGTTGCCGTCACCGCCAGCAGGGTGAAACCCAGCGCCGCGCCTCCAAACGTAAGCTTCACTTCGGTTTCCTCCAGTTCAATCCTTTTTATCACGCGTCCGTCGGTTTCCCGACGCGCTTCTTTTTCATATATTGATCCAGCTCACCGGCCCACCAGCAGGAGGATGTGATGAGCTCTGGCGGATCGATACGACGGGTCAGCTGCTTGCTGTTCACGCTGGCGGCAACAGTGATGGGCGCACGCGCCGAGGACTTCAACGATTATCCCACGGCGGCGCGGTCGGAATATGTCTACGGCTGCCTGAAGGCGAACGGTGAAACGCGGCAGGTCATCACTCAATGCTCCTGCTCGATCGACGTCATCGCGTCGTTATTGCCGTATGATCGTTACGTTACGGCCGAAACCGTGTTGAGCATGTCGCAGGTCCGCGGCAACCTCGGTGGACAATTTCGCTCTTCCGAGCAGGCGGCCAGCGCGCTCAATGACCTGCGGCGCGCCCAGGCCGAAGCCGAAGTGAGGTGTTTCTAAACAGCATTCGCGCTGCGTCGGACCGGGGATGCGTCACATGGCGGAAGCGTCGAGCTTCCATTCCTTCTGGAAAACGTGCCCCTCGGTATCCTTCGCTTCTGCGCGGATATCCTTGGCGCCGTTCGGAATATAGGTGAAGCGAATGTTGGGATCTTCCGAAATGGAAATTCCACCTTCCATCGAGAGGACCAAACTGTCGTCCTGCCAGATGCGCAATTCGTTGACGAAAAAAGCGGGAACGTACAGCCGGGTGACCTGGTCCATCTGGAGGCCGGAATTGTTTGGGTGACCGATCATGATCTGGGCCTCGCGGGCGCCGCTTTGAGGACCTTCTGCCGGCTTTGCGAATTGTCGAAAGCGGATCTGGCCTAATCTCGCGCGTGCTTCCTCCGCGTTCTTGGTGGCCGGCGCCGAGCATCCGCCGGAGGCCTTCACAAATGTTTTGGTCATGTAGAGCTTGCCGTCGCTCAGTTCGGCAACCGCATGGACGTCGGTGTAGCTGTTGACGCGGACGCGCGTGGAAATCTCAGACACCGATGAATACTGCCCAAGCTCGAAGCGTGCCGCCATTGGCGAAGGATTTTGATCGATCACCAGCGTGATCGCCCGGACTCGTCGGGTGTCGGTCGGTGAAAGCTTGACGCGCAGGGTTACCGGGACAATCGCGGCGTCCTCCGCGCGAGCTGGCATTTCGAGTGCGAGAACGCCGGCGGCATCGTCCATGGGGCGATTGCTGAAGATGTCCTGTACCAGGCCGGGCCACGGATCGTAGGCATCCGGCGTGGCGGCGGGCGCGGCAGATGCACAAAACTGCAACGTAGCCAGCAAAGCGGCGACACCGAGCGAATGGCAACGGAGCGAACGGCAACGGGGAGCTGGCATAGCTGCGGTCCCTGACGAACAATCGGCGCTAATTCAATATAGGCCAGCGGGCGGCCTATTCCCATTCAATTTCCGAAAATGCGGCCGTCGCGTTGCGGGCATTGTAGTCGTCGAACAGCTCCCATCGCGCTCGCTCGGAGGCTGCGGCCGTCTCGGATGCGACCTTTATCGGCTCGCCGCGGGCAACCAGCGCGCCCACGTCGGCCGCCAGCCTTTCGAGATAACGACGTTCATCATCAAGCGCGCCGGGCCAGCTGCTCACGGAGCCGTGACCGGGCACGACCCTTTGCGCGGAAACAGCCGCCAGCTCCGGCATCACCTTCAGCCAGCCGCGGATACTGCCGTCGAGGACAGGGACATGAGCCAGGAAAACCAGATCACCCCCGAAGAGCGTGCCGGTTTGCCGGTCGAGCACGGTGAGATCGCTGTCGCTGTGCGCCGTCGGCCAGGCCCGCAGAGTGAGTTCGCGGTCCCCGAGATCGAGCTGACGGGTGCCATCAATGAGAAGCGTGGGTGGTACGAGCCGAACCTCGTCAATCAGATCGTCGCCCATAATGCGCCGAAACGCATCGATGTAGAACTGTCCGCGCGCGGCCAGCGCCCGCGGCAAGTTCTTGTGACCGACGAAGGTCGCGCCCTCGCTCGCGAATGCGATATTTCCAAACATATGATCGGGGTGAGCGTGCGTATTGATGACATACCGGATCGGTTTGTCGGTGCGGGCGCGGATGGCCGCGAGCATTTGCCTAGCTTCGCGAGGACTGCCGCCGGTGTCGATCACCGCCACCGCCTCTTTACCGATGATGAAACCGATGTTGGCGATGGCTCCTTCATTTTCTCGCGTCATCAGGGCCGTCGCGCCAATGTACATAAACACTCCTGGTGCGATCTCGCTGACCGTCAGCGGCTTCGGGCCTTGCGCGTGCACGGCCGCCGCAAGGGCTGTAAGCGTGCCCAAAACGAATGCCATCAAAAGAAGGGCTGAGCGGCGAGCCATCCGAACAGTGTCCAGGCAACGCACGCGATGTTCCGTGCGCTGCATCGCAGCAAGGAAATCGGAAAATTGAAAATCGGAAAGCTTATTGTGTGTTGCACGGGTCAATTGGCAAGCACAATCTGCCAGCCAGGGACGATGATACGGATCGCAGCGCCGACCGCAGCTCGCAACGCGGGCCAAGACAAACAGCCGCCGCACAAAAGGCAGAGTTATGCCTGCATGAAAGCTGGGGGACCATGACGGCCCAAGCCGCAGCACCGGCGAGAGTAGTTGCGCGCCCGTGTGAACAAGACGGAGAAAGACGACGATGAACAATGCTTCGCTGCACCGTTGGTTGACGATTACGGCTCTTTCCATCGCCGCCATGCTGACGGCGCACCGGGGAGCGGCTGTGGCGCAGCAGCAGCCGATGGATAACACCGACCTCTCGATCGAGTTGGTAGATCCGAAAGTGCTGAGGGTCTGCGCCGATCCGCGCAATCTCCCATTCTCGAACGAGAAGGGGGAGGGCTTTGAGAACAAGATTGCCGAACTGTTCGCCGAAAAGCTGCACAAGAAACTCGACTACATGTACTTTCCTCAAGCGACGGGTTTCGTCCGGATGACGCTTGGCGCCCATCGATGTGATGTCATCATGGGCATCCCGCAGGGTGACGAACTCGTCCAGGGCACTAATCCCTATTATCGCACCGCGTATGCGCTGGTCACCAAATCCGGTAGCGGACTTGAGGACGTCGCATCGCTAGGCGATGAGCGCCTGAAGGGAAAACATCTCGGCATTGTCGCAGGCACGCCACCGGCAACCAACATGGCCGCCAACGGACTAATGGCCAGCGCCAAACCTTATCCGTTGATGATCGATACCCGCGTCGATTCCTCGGTGGCGGCGATGATCAAGGACTTGAAGGCTGGAGAAATCGAGGCCGCCGTGCTGTGGGGGCCGATGGCAGGTTATTACGCCATGCATTCTGATCCCGCCTTGCACATTTCGCCGCTGGTAAAGGAAACATCCGGGCCCCAACTGGTCTACCGCATCGGCATGGGGGTTCGCCCAGCCGATCAGAACTGGAAGAGGTTGCTCAACCGCCTGATCCAGGAGAACCAGCCGGCTATCAACGAAATCCTGCTCGGTTTCGGCGTGCCGCTGCTGGACGAGAACAATCGGCTGATTACCGCGGAGATGACGGCCAAGCGACCATGAGATCGGCGCTTGCCGGATTGGTCGCTCTCACGCTGCCCTGGATTGCGTCGGCACTCGCGGAGAATGCTGCCGAGCCCGAGGGATACCGCACCGACAATTATCGCGCGCCGGTGCCGGCAACGCTCGCCGGCGCCCGCGTTCTTGCGACCGAACAGGCCGAAATGATCTGGCGCGCCAGGTCCGGTGTTTTCGTGGACGTGCTGCCGCGTCCGCCGAAGCCGTCAAATCTTCCTGCAGGTACGATCTGGCGCGATAAGCCGAGGTTCAATATTCCGGGAAGCATTTGGCTGCCCGACACCGGTTACGGCGAGCTCGCCGCGGCAACCGAAACATATTTTCAGCAAGGGCTTCGGAAAGCCACCGGTGGCAGCAAGGCAAAGCTGCTCGTGATCTATTGTCAGGCCGATTGCTGGATGTCATGGAATGCGGCGAAGCGCGCGATGTCGTACGGCTATTCCAATGTGGCCTGGTATCCCGAAGGCACGGATGGATGGGAGCGCGCCGAACTGCCGATGGCGGAATCCCACCCAGAGCCGCGCGAAGTGCAGGGGACGCGGACATCGCAATGAGTGCCTCAAGCGGCAAGAAATGGCTCGGCAGGTTTTCACTGATCGTCGCGTCTTGGCTTTTGCTTGCGTCGAACATCGTCGCAGCAGAGCCGGTGCTCGATGTCGTGATCGGCGGACAGACCCGTCAATTCGGACGGGACGAGCTTCTGCGCCGGCCAGACGTGATCAGCGTGACGGTTGCGAACGATATCGCTTACGGCAAGTCCATGAGCTACCGCGCAGTCCCTGTGTCCGCGCTGCTGGCTGGGCTCAATCCTCCAGCCGATCGTGTGATTGAGTCGGTCGCGCTCGACGGGTTCGCCGCACAATTGCCGCTTGATATTCTGACCAACACGGATCCTGCCAAGCCAGTCGCGTGGCTTGCTATTGAACCGGCTCAGATGCCATGGCCGCCGCTTCCGGGTAAGGCTGTCAGTGCGGGGCCGTTCTATATCGTCTGGACCGGAGCGTCGGTGGCGATGATCCGCAGCGAGCAATGGCCGTATCAGTTGGCGAAACTCGAAAGCCAACCGTCGCCGGTGGCACGCTGGCCGGCGCTCGATGTCGATCCGGGATTATCAGCCACGGATCCCACGCGCGCCGGGCTCGCGCTGTTTGTGACTCAATGCCTGGCTTGCCATACCCTCAACGGCGCCGGCTCAAGTTCCTTCGGCCCCGACTTAAATCAGCCAATGAATCCGACCGAGTATCTGACGTTGAACGGCCTTCGCGCTCTTATCCGCGATCCGAAATCGGTTCGCAGTTGGCCTGGTCAGCAAATGCCCGGGTTTGCGGCTGATCAAATGAGCGACAGCGAGATCGATCTGATCATCGGTTATCTCAAGCACATGGCGATGCGGCGCGGCAATTCTGAAACTCGCTCCGGCGCGCTTCCCAAATAGCGTGTGCGGCTGGTGCGTTGCTCCGACTCCACTGAAGCTCACTCAACGCTTGGGCCGTTATTCGATTTCCTGCTGAATGTCCCGAGCAAGCGCGAACAGTCGTTGATCGATCGCGGTGGGCACCTCACAGACAAACTTGATGACCTGACGCCGGTCTTCGAAAATCCGCGTCTCCCAAACGAGCTGGTTGCCGAGTTCATCTATCTTGGCCTGATCTTTTGTCGGGGCATCCTGCAGGCCCTGGAGCGTCATGGTGTCGGAACGAATCTTTTCCGCCGCTTCGCGCTGTTTGCGGGTGACCCGTTCGAGACCGTTCATCACAGATGAACGCTGGGCATTCAGCGTATCGAACAAACCCGCGAACAACAGCTTGCCTCGTTCGTTCTTGTCCGGAGGAGAGGCCGCAAGAAACTCCGTTATTTCCTTCTGCGCCTCGTCCAGCGACGTGCGTCTTGCGGCCAATCTTGGCACAAGCGCGCTTACTTTGGGATCGTTTTTCCAATTGTTCACGGCATCCGCAAGTGGCGGGCCGGCCCACACCGCGGCGACCGATATCTCCGGTACTTTGGCCTGGCTGCAGGGCCAGTCGGGATAGCGAGGATCGGCCGCACGACTTCGATTCGCTGAGCCGGCGATCGCAACGACGATACAACAAGCCGTCAGCCATCTCATGTCTCACCTCCAGCAGGTCCGCGGCGACTGAGGCCCCGTGACGGGTCATAGGCAAGCATGGCGCCGATCATGAAGACTGCCGTGCACCCTGCAACCACCGCCAACGAAACCCAGTTCATCTTTGCATAAAGCGCGAAACGTACCAGTTCGATCGCGTGGGTGAATGGATTGAACAGGCACACGTAGTAAAGCATCGGGCTTCCCTCCTGCACCCGCCACAGCGGGTAAAGCGCAGAGGAGGCAAAGAACATCGGAAAGATCACAAAATTCATCACGCCCGCGAAGTTCTCAAGTTGCCGAATGCCGGACGAGATCAACATGCCCAGTGCTCCCAGCATCAGCCCGGAAAGGACCAGCGCAGGCAATACAGTTAGATAACCAATCGGTGGCGGCTCGATTTCCCAGAACCACGCGATCAGCAAGAACGCATAAACCTGAAGCACCGAAACCGCGGTGCCCGCGAGAAGCTTGCAGGACAACAGATACCAGCGCGGGAAAGGGCTGACCAACAGTGTGCGCATGTTGCCCATCTCGCGATCGTAAACCATCGAGAGCGACGATTGCATGCCATTAAAGAGCTGGATCATCGCCATCAATCCCGGCGTGATGTAAACCTCATAGAGAATGTAGGTTTCGTACGGTGGGATGATGGAGATGCCGAGCACCTGGCGAAACCCGGCGGCAAAAATGAACAGCCAGACCAGTGGTCGCACCAGGGCCGAGATGAAGCGCTCGCGCTGGTGAATAAAGCGCAGCCCCTCGCGCCACACGATGCCGGTCAGGCATGTGAGATATTGCGCAATGGAAAATCCCGCCGGTTGGGTGTTGGCGACGCTCAAAGTCATGGCGCCAGCTCCCCCGGATCGGGGATGATACCGGTCAGGTGCATGAAAGCCGAATGCAGGTCGCGCGCTCCGGTATCAGCGATGATGCGTGCGACCTTGCCATCGGCGAGCACGCGCCCCTGGTGCAGAACAACAATGTCGTCAGTGGGAATAATCTCGTCGAACAGGTGGGTCGCCCACAGCACGCCGATGCCTTGCTCGCTCGCCAGATTCCGGACATGGTTGAGAATATCGGCCCGCGCCTTCACGTCTAGCCCGACCGTCGGCTCATCGAGCAGCAGCAGCCGCGGCCGATGCATCAGCGCGCGGGCGATCTCGAGCCGTCGCATCTGACCTCCTGAAAGATCCCGCACCTTGCTGCTGTCGCGGTCAGCAAGGCCGATCCGTGCCAGCACTTCCCCTGCGGCCAGCCGAGCCTCGCGCCGGCCAATCCCCTGCAGCGCGGCATGGTAGAGCAAATTCTGTCGGACCGAGAGATCGAGGTCGAGCGTGCGCGGCTGAAACACCACGCCCATGCAGCGCAGCGCTTCGCCGGGTTCTTGCCCGATGTCGTGACCGAAGATGCGGATGGAGCCGGCCTGTATGCCGAACAGGCGCGTAACCAGGGAAAACAGCGTGCTCTTGCCAGCGCCGTTGAGGCCGAGCAGAGCCGTAAAGCTGGCTGGCATCACCGCAAGACTAACCTTGTCCAGCGCGCGACGGGCCCCATAGGAATGACTGACATTCGCAATCGACAGCGCTTTTTCGACCGAGCCAATGGGCTGCGCGATATCGGTCGGATGGTTCGGGGTCATTGGGGTTGCGAGTTCGGTCATTGCTTCGCGATCGTAATGCCCCAGGGCAGTTCGCCGACCTGAACCGTCTTGATCACCTTGAGGGCCGCAACATCAATGACGGAGACGTCGTTCGAAAGGCCATTGGTCACCAGCAGGTATTTTCCGTCAGGCGTAAACGCCATATGCCAGACCCGTTGGCCGACCAGCAGGTATTTCTCGACTTGATGGCTCGCGGCGTCAATCACGGCGACCCGGTTGGCAGGGCCCAGCGCGACAAAAGCGGTCTTGCCGTCTGGAGTGATGCTGATGCCGACCGGCTGAATGGCTTCCTTCCGCAAACCCGGAATCTCGAACGTGATCTTCTTTGTCACGACGTGCTTGGCCGGATCGATTACCGACACCGTGCCGCCGATTTCAGATGAAACCCACAATTCGGAGCCGTCGCGCTTGAACTCCGCGAAACGGGGGCGGGAATCGACAAGCACGTTCGCCACGATCTGATGGCTTTGGGTATCGATGAAGTGAGCCATGTTGGTGGTTTCGGACGTGTTGATCAGTAGCTTTCCATCGGGACTGATCGCCATGCCTTCCGGTTCGACCCCGACCTGAACATCGCCGATCCGCGTGCGCTTTTCGAGATCGATCAGCGTGACGGTGTTGTCATTCTCGTTGGCGACGTAGAGTATCTTGCCGGCCTTATCCTGAATGAAGAGCTCGGGATCGGGGCCGGAGGGCAGGGTATCCGCTACTTCCTGCGTGGAGGTATCGATCATCTGAATGGTGTCGTCGTCGCCGACCGCGACCAGCACGAACTTGCCGTCCACCGTGAATTCGATGCCGCGCGGCCGCTGGCCGACCTTGATGGTTTTTGTAACAGTCCATTTGTCGGTATCGATCACGGAAACGGTGTTACCCTTTTCATTGGAAACATAGGCGATGAAGGCGCGGGCGGGCAGGGAGCCGGCAAGCCAAAGCGCAATTGCGAAAGCCAGGCAACGAACCCACATCCGGGCGACCTCCATCGATTTCAGTGAAGCTTGCACTTGGTTTCGGGTTGATCAACGCCAAGCGTGTCGAGTTCTGATACTTGGTGCAGAAATCCTTGCTGCGGCGATACCGAAACCACCATGCGCCCATCCGCCAGCAAAATCGGCTGGCGAAGCTGCAGGTTCCAGCTTCGAAGCGAGAGCCCCTGGCCTTTGAATGCCGCCACGGAAAAATCCGGACTCTTGATGAAATCGAGCAGCGCCTTGCGATCGCCTGAATTCACACGCGAGGCCGCTTCGCCGACCATGCGCGCCGCCGTCCATGCCTGCATGTCGAGCGCGGTCATGTGTCGCGAGTTCAGCTTCACAAACCGGTTCTGGATTTGCACTGCGCCCCATTGATCGTGAGCGGCGTCCCAACTTTTCGGCTCAAGCCCGGCTGACCCGGCGACCGGGCGCGGGTCCCAGGTCCGGAACGGCAAATACGGCGCGAACACTTCGCTTTCGTCTGCCGCAACCAGAACATCGTATGCAGGTGCCTGTTGCGTGAACACCGGCATCTGGCGCTGGATGAGGCTGACGCCGCTGTCGGTGCGCCGCGCGCCGCCGGTATCCTCGAACACGCGCTCCTGGACGATCTTCGCTCCGAACCGTGCGGCGGCACGCCGTATCGCGTCCGCGTACAACTTGTCTTCCGGATGCGAGCCAACCACCATCAGCCAGCGCTTCCACTGCTTCCAGACGAGATACTGGGCGAGAGCGTCCGCCAGCATCGAACGCGTCGGCGCCACGTGAATGACGTTGGCACGGCAGTCTTCCTCGCGCAGGCGATCGTCGGTGGCGGCGGCATTGAGCAACACCGCGCCGCGGTCGCGGATGGCGTCGGCGGCCTTCAACAGCGCGTCAGCAGGAAGGTCGGCAATGATGAAGCCGATGTTGCGGTCAGCAAGCGCGAGCGCGGCTTGAGCGGCGTCTTCGCCTTGCTTGAGATGGACCTCTTCAAGCGTAAAATGCTGATTGAGGAATTTGCCGGTGGTGTTGTTGTCCTCGATCGCCAACCGGGCGCCGGCCACGCCATCATTCTCGGCAGGCTGTTCAACCAGCGACAAGGTCTGCTTGACCCCTGCGCGCCGAAGATAGCCGATGCCGACCTCGACGGGATCGGCCGCGAGCGCACTCGTGGCCAATGCGATCAGTGCCACGAGACCGACAAGCAGCCGGATCATGTCTCCTCCTTGAAGTTACGTTCGACGGGGCCAACGATAGGGTTGGTTCCAGCTTGAAACATGGCCGAAGTGATTTATACGACCTGCACGATCAATTGCCGGAACACGATCATGCGAGTGCTCAGGCTCGTCATTGTACTGATGCTGGCGATCTCCTCGCCTGCTGCCGCCGAGGCGCCCAAAGTCGCCGTGTTCGATTTCGAACTGCTCGATACCAGCCTGCAAGGGGCGGCGAACGGGCCTCAGGCCGACGAGCAGAGGCGACTGAAGGACGTGAGCCAACAGTTGCGCAACGCATTGACGCAGAGTGGAAATTTCGTGGTTCTGGATATCGGCCCCGTCAGCGCCGCGGCGCAGGCCAGTAATTTGCAGAGCTGTGGCGGTTGCGATGTGGAATATGCACGAAAGCTCGGCGCCGATCTTTCGATCACCGGCCTCGTTCAAAAAGTCTCCGCGCTCATTCTCAATATGAATATCTACCTGCGGGATGTGCATACGGGGAAACAGATCACCGCAATGAGCGCCGACTTTCGCGGAAACACCGACGAATCCTGGTCTCGCGCGATGAGCTATCTTATTCGAAACCGGCTGCTCGCCCCGAACTATGGCGCGCCGCATTGAACTATCGACCGGAGCGATCGAGCCGCGCCGCATGCCAGCGAAGGTGATCCTCCATGAAGGTCGAAACGAAGTAGTAGCTGTGGTCATACCCGCTCTGGCTTCGCAGCTTGAGAGGGATATTGGCCTTCGCACATGCACGCTCCAGCAATTCCGGGCGAAGCTGCTCTTTCAGGAACGGATCGGCGTCACCAGTGTCGACCAGGAAATCCGGAAATCTAGCGCCGTCCTCAATCAACGCGACCGTGTCGTGCTTGCGCCACGCTTCCTTGTTGCTGCCGAGATAGCCTCCGAGCGCCTTGATGCCCCAGGGGACTTGAGAGGGCGCCACGATGGGAGAGAAGGCGCTCGCGGCACGGTAGCCGCTGGGGTTCGAAAGCGCGATCGTGAGTGCCCCGTGGCCACCCATTGAATGGCCCATGATGGACTGGCGCTTGAGGTCGGCGGGAAACGCCGAGGACACAAGCTCCGGAAGCTCTTTGGTTACATAGCTCCACATGCGGTAGTTGCGCGAGAACGGCGGCTGCGTCGCGTCGACATAGAAGCCCGCGCCTAGTCCGAAATCCCAAGAACCATTGGTATCGGCGGGGACGCCTTCACCACGGGGGCTGGTGTCGGGCGCGACAAAGATCAAGCCGAGTTCGGCGCATGCCTTGCGATATTCGCCCTTCTCGGTGACGTTGGCGTGAGTGCAGGTCAGGCCTGAAAGATACCAGACCACGGGCAGTTTCGCCCCGCCTTGATGCGGAGGGACAAAGACCGAAAAAGTCATGTCCGTTCCGGTCTCCCGGCTGGCATGCCGGTACACGCCTTGCATCCCGCCGTGGGATCGATTGAGGGATACAGTTTCGACCGTCATGATGTGCGGCTCCAGCGCCGTAGCCCCGGCGGCGGTTGCAATATTCGAGACTGGCTGAGCGAATGTCTGTGCGGGCTTAAAGGCAACCTTCTGAACCAAAACCAGGCGCAGCCGACACCAGCCATCCCCGGTCAGTCTTTCCGGGCAAGGACGATCTGAAAACCGGCGTCGGACAGCGCCTCGACGATGCCCTTCGCGATTTGCTTGGCTTCCTCGGGGTCCATTCGGTGCTCTTGATCTTTGTGAGCGTCGCAAATCGCCGTGGCGATTATTGAGTTCACTAGATGTGGATCGGTCATAAATGCCTCGGCTGCGGCGTCAGCCGACGACCACTTCGCTGATCTGGATGACCGGAGACTGGTCGGTATAATTTGGGATGTCTGCCATGATCTCCTTCGCATGAGGTCCGAAACCGGCCTGGAATGCCTCGACCGAGTCGCAGAAGATATGACACATGCCGATATACGTGGCGGGAGCACCCGGTGCTCCGCCCGCAAGTCCCTTGTCTACCGTATAGGATTTGCAAGCATCGCCCATCCGGGCCTTCAGAAGTGGCATATGCTTGTCCCGGTAGTACTCGTGATTGAAGCGCGCCCCTGGCGTATTCGGATACATCACGCTTACCTTGATCATGGCGGCTTCCCTTGTCCTAAAAATTAGCCGGTTGAACTCCGGCGCTAGTTCGGACTCTGCGTCAGTTTTGCCAATCCTGCAACTCGATGGTTGCCGCGTGACCAGGTCGCATGCGCCGACGCGTTGGGGGAGAGAAGAGCGCGGCCCCGCGCCCAGGGGGCTGGAGGGGCCTGAAAAGCGACGAGACCGCGCCGAGCCGCGATACACAAGCGGCCCACTGAAACAAATCGAGATTTAAAGAGTCGTTCCCACGACGCTTTCGCCGTCGCGCGCGGAAACCAAGGGCTCAGAGGGCGGGCCCGTCGAGATTCGACCTGGACTCGTTCATCTGGACGATGAGGCGATCACCGCACCAAAGCTCGACGATCTGACCCTGGAACAGGCGCCTCGCCGTTTCGATTGCTGCGGCATCGTCGGCGCAAAGTAGCACCTGGACACCGACGAAGTGGCCGTCCTGACCCAGAGCATAAGCCCGGTAATTTGCCATGAACTGCACCACCCCTTGCGTTCTTCCCGCATGCATCAGAGACATCGCAATAACGTTCGGGTCGGTTCACTTTGCACAGGGAAACTCACGCCATCCCCGATCGGCTTCGCATTTCTTGTGCCAGGCGGCCATTATCGAACCGGCCCCGAGGTCTGCTCAATCCGCCGGCTTGTCCGTGGTGAAGAACCGCTCAAAATATGCGCTGCACAAGCCGAAGCTTGCGAGCCCCGGAAGATCGCTTGGCTTCAGGCGCATGGTTCTGGCTAACCGAGCCCGTGACCGCTTAAACGGAATGCCCCGCCCGCAGCGGGGCGCAGCGAGCGGGGCGGGGCCGTCTAGAGGAACGCTAACCCGGAGGTTAGGCAATCAAGCTAGCTCACGCGAACGGAGGAGTTTGTGCGCCAACCGACTCTTGCACGAAGTTGTTACCGCTGGCGTATCGGTGTCAAAGATAACGGCGTTCGTGGCGGCTATCTCAGCACAAAATGCTTCGCCACCGTGAGGGCGCCGACCTCGTCGGTTTCGAGCGCAATCTTCTGCGCAAGCACGACGTCGCCGGCGACCAGGTAGCCGTCGGGCACGAAACACCAGCCAGTTCTCGTCTGGCCAGCATCGTCCATCTCATAGATGTTGGTGCCGGTGCCGTGGCGTATGCGATATCGCTTGCCGCTGTCGCAGCCGGTCACGTCGAAATAGCCGAAGCGGTCGTATTGAGCGAGTTGCTCCGGCGACAACCATTCCCGCAACAACTTGATGCCGCGCGCTTCACGAGCGCGGCCCGGTTCGCGAAACCAGTCGGAAAAGGCTTTTGCCCAACGCGCGCTATTCGTCAGCAACTCCCGGCATCGCGCTGTCAAAAGATCTCGCGCTTGCCCGAACATAGACCGGATTTTCAGCCGCCAACGAGCCGCGGCACGAACAGCGTTTCTTCCGCAGTGGGGTCAAACTTGCGAATGACTTTCGCATCGCCTGATCCGGTACGCGTCGCCGCGGTGAAGCCGGCGCCCGTCAATTCCCTGAACCGCTTCTCGGCCCTGGCAAGTTCTTTCGCGTTGTTGGCATCGAAAACATGCCGCGTGTCGCCGTTGTGATCCATTACGATTTGCACTGCCATCGCTTACACTCCTGATTGCCCGGCAAGATCATAGAAGCAACTATTCAAATTCGACTGTTCTGAAAAAGTTCCGGACCGGCGGCATCAAACCAGGTTTCGGCCGATCAATCATCGCCGAAGTCGAACGCAAACCGTTGCGTGTCAACGACTTTGCCGTCCTGCGAAATCGGGACGTAAATGCAGGAGCGGCCTTGCGCATCGATCAGCTTGATCGCCTGCGGCATTGCATCCGGATATTCCCCGCCGTGCTCCATGGTTTCGAAGCGAAGGCCCGATCCATCCAGACGAGGATCCTGCGGACGCCTTTCCGGCGCCAATAATTCAAACTTGTGAGTGAGCTTCATTTACCAACGCTTTGATACATCATGGACGGAGCTGACATTCCTTTTGCGGTTTCCTCGGGTGCTTCATTTCGGCCAACAAGCAAGCGGCTGGCCGGGTTCCCGCAACTTGGACTTTTTTCAGGCAAAGGCCGCGTCGCGCGTTAGGCTGGGCGTCCCGAACAAGCCTTGGCGTTCACGCCTTGGCTTCGCCCACGGTATCCGCGACGTGCGCTCCGCGCCGTCCCAGCGGCTTACCGCCGCCTTCGGTGCTGTCCACTTTAGTCTGATGCTCAATTTCCGAATTCAGTTCTGCTCCAAACAGGACAACGATTGTGGACATCCACATCCACATCATCAGGCCGATCGCCGCGCCGAGCGAGCCGTAAGTCGCATCGTAATTCGCGTAGTTCGCCAGGTAGTAAGAAAGCAGGGCCGAACCGGCGAGCCACGTCAACGTCGCAAAGACGCTGCCGACGGATAGCCACTGCCACTGCGGAGAGCGCCGGCTTGGGCCGAACCGATAAAGCAGGGCAAGCCCCAAGAGCATCAAGACGATCAGCAGCGGCCATCTTCCAACCTGAAACAGAATTTCCGTGATCGAGCCGAGACCGATCGTCGCCAGTACGATCGGAAGGGCGACCACCGTGCCGATCGCGATCAGGACCGCCAAAAGTCCCCCGAAGGTAAAGGCCAAGGATACCGCGTTCAATTTGAAGAAGCCGCGCTTTTCCTGTTCGTCATAGACCACGTTCAGGGCATCGATGATGGCCTTCATTCCGCCATTGGCGCTCCAAAGCGCGAACAGGAAGCTCACGACAAAGGCCGTTCCCAGTTTGAGATTGCCTTTTTCGAGGACGCGGCCGACCTGCTCCTTCACGATGTCAAATGCGCCCCCAGGCAATATCCCCGACAGCATCGATAAGTGATCGTTGATGGTGCTGGGCTTCGCGAACAGCGCATAACAGGACACGATCGCGGTAATAGCCGGAAACAGCGCCAGCAAGCCGTAGAACACAACGCCGGCTGCTACCGCCAGAAGGCGGTCCTCATTGATCTGCTCGTAAGTTCTGATGAGAATATCTTTCCAGCCGCGCCAGGGAATTTGCCAGGGCGTTGCCGCGTGTCGCCCGTGCTGCTCCGCGGCCGAAGCATTGCCGGAGACATTGTTGTTAGCGGCAGGACGCCCACCCTCGCGTCCGTTCAAATATCTTACATTTGGCATGGGACTTCTCAGCCGTACCCGAGTTTTGTCCAATTCCAGAACCCCTCCATCGTTCCCCGATGGGATTAAGCGGGAGGGGAATAGGCCGAACGGTCGCGCAATCGAGCGCGAGGCTTGCCGATCAGCTTTTGTTGCCGGGTTCGTGATATCGGGTGTCGAAAGTGTCACTTCCGCAATGCGGGCACTTGGGAATTTTATGACCTTTGGTTACATGCGTCTGCTGATGACACCGCGCACATCGGAAGTCGCCGGTTTCTCAAGGGGTCTCGCCAGCCTTGGCTGCCATGCCGATCACCAAATTCGTGATGAGGTCTCAGGTCTGACGATCGATGTTTTCAACCTGAAAACGATCGAACCGCGGCGTCTTCAAAACGAGATGCCGCGGTTCGAAAGAACGTCACTGCGTCCATGTGTTCAATCAGTCACAATCGACTGCCGGGGCTAAACCTCGGTGAGACGGCGTCCCAGCGTTGTCGGCGCGAATACGTCGGGCTTTTCCTCGATCGGTTTTGCCGGCAGTTGCAGCACGGTGGCTCGCTGTCCGGGCACGAGATCGGTGAGCAGTACGATCATGCCGTTCGAAAATTCCAGCGCATCGTGATGCTGGTGGGGTTCGTCGGCCCGTATTCGCCGAAACCGCGCCAGTCGATCGCGAACCTTCTTGCGAAAAATCACGCCATCAGTTTGAACATCGTCCTCGAACGCCAACTCAGTCCCGGGACGAAGACAAACCGCCATATTCGGATTGTCCGGCGCCGAAAAGCCTCGGGTCGTCGTGTTTGGGAATTTGGTCGAAACCAACGTCTCCGCCAACTCGGCGGGACGGTTCGCGACCGCGTGTAAGCTGTAATCGCACATGGATGCGCTCCTGATAAGGCCGCCCAGCGATTGCAAAACCTTCTTCAATGCCGTTGGTTGCAGCATCCGCCAAAAAAGATGGTGTGAATTGCGGGATGCACGCTGATCGCAATCGTCCGAACCGCCGATCACCACTCCGCAGCGGGGGGCACGCGCGAACTCACGTTCGACCAAAGTACGGCGCTGCGCGGCTAAAATAGCCTTTCGGAATGGGGGGCACAGTACATTTGCGGCTGCTGTGCGATGCAGCAGCGAAACAATCCGGTTGCTCGCGCCGCGCGATTTAGCCGGCAGCGAGCTGCTGCTCCAGCCCGTGCAGAACCTGATAGCACGGCAAAACCTGGGCGACGCTCGAGTTCGGCTCGCGCCCCTCACGGATGGCGGCGAAGAACTCGCGATCCTGCAGCTCGATCCCGTTCATCGAAACGTCCACTTTCGAAACGTCGATCTTTTCATCCTTGCCGTTGAAGAGGTCATCGTATCGCGCAAGGTAGGTGCCGGTATCACCGATGTAGCGAAAGAACGTGCCGAGCGGGCCGTCATTGTTGAACGAGAGACTGAGCGTGCAGATCGCCCCGTTGGCTGCCTTGAGCTGGATCGACATGTCCATGGCGATTCCGAGCGTCGGATGGATCGGTCCCTGAACCGCGTTAGCCTTCACGATGGGCGAGCGGGTCTGATAAGCGAACAGGTCCACAGTGTGGGCCGCGTGATGCCAAAGCAGGTGGTCGGTCCAGCTGCGGGGTTGGCCGAGCGCGTTCATGTTCGACCGGCGGAAGAAAAATGTCTGCACATCCATCTGCTGGATATTGAACTCACCGGCTACGACCTTGCGATGTACCCATTGATGGCTGGGGTTGAATCGGCGGGTGTGGCCGCACATTGCGACCAATCCGCTCTGCTTCTGCGCTTCGAGGACGGCCTGCGCATCGCGCCAGGAATCCGCGAGCGGGATCTCGACCTGCACATGCTTGCCGGCTTTCAGGCAGGCGATGGATTGTGCCGCATGCATCTGGGTCGGCGTGCAAAGAATGACCGCATCGACTTCAGCGAGGGAAAGGCTGTCGGCGAGATCGGTGGTGACGTGCGCGACGCCATATTTGGCAGCCACCTCCCGGGTTGGCTCCAGCCGGCGGCCCACCAGCGAGACGACCTCAATCCCCTCGATGTTCTTGATGCCGTCCAGGTGCTTGATACCGAACGCGCCGGCGCCGGCGAGGCCGACTTTGATCGTCCTGGTCACGTCAATTGTTCTCCAGGATGAGATGGCCGACCGCGGTGTTGCTCGCCGGCACGTGGTAAAACCGGTGGCGCACGGTCGGTGCCTCGCCGCCATTCACATCGTCCATCGCGCCACGCGCGATCAACCACATCACCAACTCGATGCCCTCGCTGCCGGCCTCGCGGACATATTCGATGTGCGGCATCGTTGAGAGCCCATCCGGATCGCCGATCAGTCGGTCGAGGAAAGCGGTGTCGAACTCCTTGTTGATCAGCCCGGCGCGAGGACCCTGCAACTGGTGGCTCATGCCGCCGGTCCCCCAGATCTGAACGTTTAGCGGCTCGTCAAAAGAGTCGACGGCCTTGCGAATGGCCTTGCCTAGCATGTAGCAGCGGCGACCCGATGGCGCCGGGTACTGCACGACGTTGACCGCGAACGGGATCACTGGACACGGCCAGGCTTGTGGCTGGCCGCACATCAGGCTCAGCGGCACCGTCAGGCCATGATCGACGTCCATCTTGTTGACGATCGTGAGATCGAAATCGTCCTGAATTACCGACTGCGCGATATGAGCGGCGAGTTTCGGATGGCCGATGACTTTCGGCACCGGGCGAGGGCCCCAACCCTCATCCGCCGGCGTGAATTCCGGCGCGGTGCCGATCGCAAAGGTCGGGATTATGTCGAGGCTGAATGCGTTGGCATGATCGTTATAGACGAGAAAGATAACGTCCGGCTTGTGATCCCGGAGCCATTGCTTGGAATATTCGTAACCCTTGAACACCGCCTGCCAATATGGCTCGGCCGCCTTGCCCAAATCGAGCGCCGCGCCGATCGCGGGCACATGCGAGGTGTAGACGCTCCCAGTGATGCGGGCCATTACTTCTTCTCCTCAGTGTAGCGGTTGCCTTCGACGGAGCGTCCGCCACTGACCATCATCTCGCGGTACTGTTCCTCGGTCATGCCCGTCATGCTGCCAGCCATCTGCTGAAAACTCTTGCCGTCGGTCGCGCCGATCTTGGCGAGGAAATAGATGTTGCCGCCAAGCGCGATGCAGCGGTTGAGGTCGCGCGCGAGCACGGCCTGCTTCTGTTCCTCGCTCATCGGCCATTCGTCGAGGTAGGCGCGTTCGTTGGCCTTGAAGCGTGCCCGGTTCTCGGCCTTCATCAGCGACATGCAGAACTGGTTCAAATGATAGCCCTGACGCGACATGTCGGCGTCAAAGACCGTGGTGCCGGGTACGTCCTTGTAGGGTTTGTCGAGCGACATGGGTCGTCTCCTCAGGAATGTTCGGGCCAGTATAGCCGCATCGGGTTATCGACCAGCAGCTTGTGCTGCAGTTCAGGCGTAGTCGCGACGTGCGGAATGAAATCCACCAGCAAGCCGTCATCCGGCATGTGATCTTTCAAATTGGGGTGCGGCCAGTCGGTTCCCCAGAGCACGCGATCGGGGAAGCTCTCGACAATGCGTTTCGCGAATGGGATTACGTCGCGGTATGGATTGCGCTCGCCATTCAGCGCCGGCGGGCCGGTGATCGACAGGCGTTCCGGGCAACTGACTTTTGACCAGACGTTCGGGTGATCCCGCATGAACTTCACAAACAACTCGAACTCCGGGCCATCGATGGGCTTGCTGACGTCGGGCCGGCCCATGTGATCGACCACCACAATGGTGGGTAGCGAGGTAAAGAACTCCCACAATTCGGGCAGGTCCACCGCCTCGAAGTAGATCACCACATGCCATCCGAGTTTCTCGATCCGTCCGGTAATCTCGATCAATTCGTCCCTAGGGGTGAAATCGACGAGGCGGCGGACGAAATTGAAGCGGACGCCGCGGACGCCGGCATCGTGCATGGCGCGAAGCTCCGCGTCGCTGACACTGCGCTTGACGGTGGCGACGCCACGGGCCATCCGGCCGGAATGCCTTAGCGCATCCACCATCGCCCGGTTGTCGGCGCCATGGCAGGTGGCCTGCACGACCACGTTGCGAGCAAACCCGAGATGGTCTCGGAGCGCGAACAACTGCCGCCACGACGCGTCGCATGGCGTGTATTTGCGTTCGGGCGCGTAGGGAAATTCGGCGCCCGGCCCGAACACGTGGCAGTGTGCATCCACCGCGCCTGCGGGCACCCTGAACCGGGGCTTCGACGGGCCGGCGTACCAGTCCAGCCAGCCGGGAGTCTTCTGAAATTCCACCGCTACGTTGTTCATGTGTCGGGCTTCAGCTTCGATAGGATACGGTCGGCTTCGATACGCCAGTCCGGGCTGCGGGCAAATTCCTTGCTGTCTTTCGATCCGAACAGGCCTTGATCGGACAGATCGGCGACCCAGGCCTGACGTTCGGCGGTGCCCGTTGCCGACCACGGCGTCAGTCCGATCTCGCGCACTGTCTCGGCCACCTCGCGCACCTCTTCGCTGCGTCTGCGGCCATGCTCGATTACGCGCTGGAAGAAATATGCACCCTGCTTTTCCCAGTCGATGCCAGGGTAGGTCTCCGCCAATGATGCAAGCACCGCGTCTTCGACGCCATAGGCGCGCGCGGTTGTGAAGCTTTCGATCACCATCGCTTCCAGGCCCTTGATCATGATGCTGCGGCACATCTTGACCGCCGAGGCGACGCCCAGTTCGTCGCTGGCAACCTTGGCATCGAACCCGAGTTCGACCAGCAACGGCGCAAGCTCGCGGGCACCCTTGCCGCCGAGCAGCAATGGCACCTTGATGCGATAGGGCGGCACCGACGTCATCACCGCGCCTTCGACATAGCGCGCGCCGACGCCATCGATAATTTCGGCGGCACGGCGTTTCGCCCCGGGCGAGGCCGAATTGAAGTCGAGAAACCAGGCCTGTTTTTTCATCGCCGGCGCGCACGCATTTGCTACCGGCACCGCCTGGCTTGCGGTGACGGCGGAGATAACGAGATCAGCAGAGGCGGCGAGTTCGGCGTGCGAAGAAGTCAACCCGACCTCGATTGCCGCGGCATGCTCCCGCAAAGGGCCGGCCTGATCGCCGCCGAGCTTGGTGTCATAGGTGCTGACGTTGATGTGTTGCTTGCGAAGGTCTTCGGCCAGGATGCGGCCGACCTCGCCATATCCGACGAGGCCGACATGCCAACGGTTTGAGGTGACTGACATGGCGATCAATCGATATATCTGAGGCCGGCTTTGGCAAGCGGCTCGCGCATCTTGTACATGTCGAGTCCGAGCACGCCGCTCGCCAGCTTGGCTCGCTTCTCCTCTTCGTTGGCCTCGCGCGCCTCGGCCGCATCCGCCGCCTGTTGAGCGGTGGCGGCGGGAACGACCACCACGCCGTCGGCGTCGGCAATCACCACGTCGCCCGGATTGACCAGCGCTCCGGCGCAAACCACCGGAATGTTCACCGAGCCGAGCGTGGCCTTCACCGTGCCTTTGGCGCTGATGGCCTTGGAGAAAACCGCGAAATTCATCTCGGTCAGGTCCTTCACGTCACGGACGCCACCATCGATGATCAGGCCTTTTGCGCCGCGCGCCCGAAAGCTGGTGGCGAGCAGGTCGCCAAAGAAACCATCGGTGTTCTCCGCCGTGCAGGCCGCGACCACCACATCGCCCGGCTGCAACTGCTCGGCCACCACATGCATCATCCAGTTGTCGCCCGGCTGCAGCAGAACGGTAACCGCAGGTCCGCAGGCCTGCGCGCTGGGATAGATCGGTCGCATGTAGGGATGCATCAGGCCGACCCTGCCCATCGCCTCGTGCACCGTCGCGACGCCGAAGCGCGACAGCTTCTCGACCGCTGCCTTGTCGGCGCGAACAATGTTGCGCCTGACCACGCCAAGGTTGTTCATCGGGATACTCATTTCACTTCCCCTTGGCTTTCAGCGCCTTGTCGAGGCGCGGAAATACGCGCCGGGCGTTGCCCTCGTAAACCTTCTGCTTGTCCTGTGGCGTGAGGATCGTCGATGCCTCGATGTAGCGCTTGGTGTCGTCGTACGGGAAACCGGTCTCGGGATCGATCCCGCGCACCGCGCCGATCATCTCGCTGGCAAACAAGATGTTGTCGACCGGGATCACCTTCGTGAGGAGATCGATACCCGGTTGGTGATAAACGCAGGTGTCGAAGTAGATGTTCTGCAGCAGATGTTCTTTCAGCAGCGGCTTCTTCAGCTCCTGGGCCAGACCGCGAAACCGGCCCCAGTGATAAGGCACCGCGCCGCCGCCATGCGGGATCAGGAATTTCAGCGTCGGAAACAGCTTGAACAGATCCGAGGTCAGGCATTGCATGAAGGCGGTGGTGTCCGCGTTCAAGTAATGCGCGCCGGTGGTGTGAAAGCACGCATTGCAGCTTGTCGAGACGTGGATCATGGCGGGGATATCGAGTTCCACCATCTTTTCATAGATCGGGTACCAGTGCCGGTCCGGCAGCGGCGGCGAGGTCCAGTGCCCGCCCGACGGGTCGGGGTTCAGGTTTATCCCGACGAAGCCGTACTCGTTGACGCATTTCTCTAGCTCGGGAATGCAAGTCTTTGGATCGACGCCCGGCGATTGCGGCAGCATCGCAGCGCCGATAAAGCTGTCGGGAAAAAGCTGGCTGACGCGGGCGCATAGTTCATTGCAGATCGCAGCCCAGGTGGAGGATACGTTGAAGTCGCCGATGTGATGGGCCATGAAGCTGGCGCGCGGGCTGAAGATAGTGAGATCGCTGCCGCGCTCCTGCATCTTCTTGAGCTGATTGTTGACAATGGATTCGCGAAGCTCATCGTCACTGATCTTGAGTTCGCTCACCTTTGGCCTGGCGGCTGCATCGTTGATCCCGGCAATTTGCCGGTTGCGCCAGTCCTCGAGCGCCTTCGGCGCGGTGGTGTAATGCCCGTGCACGTCGATAATCAATTGGCTCCCTCCCGGATGGCGGCAGGCCCGATCGGGCCGCTGCATCGTCGCTTTGCTTGGTCTCTTTCGAATTCTACTTTCCCGCCGCGGCGGCTGTCGGCTGCCGGGTCCAAACCGACCGCGGCACCATCACCTCGCCTCGCATCAATAGTCGCGCGGTTCGCAGCAGCGCGGCGCGCGTTACATTTTGCGGGTTGGCCGGATCGAGTTCGATCTCGACACTGAACTCGCCGGTTGGATGTTCGACGGACACTTTCTTGACATTGCCCGATGGCATCGACGCGATGCCCCGGGTGACCGAGCCGTCGAGCACGCAGGCTGTCGCCACCGTCACCGCGGCCAGTACGCCGATCGCTTCGTGGCAGACATGCGGGATGAAGCTGCGGGTGCAGATGCTGCCACCAGCACGCGGCGGCGCGATCAGAGTCATCTTTGGATAGTTCTTGGCGGTCACGTCGCCGAGCTTCATGGCGTGACCGCAGGCGATCCGCAGTCGCTCGATCCGCGCCTTGAGTTCGGTATCGGCGTTCATGTGTTCGACGTTCTCGTAGCCGGTTCGGCCGACGTCGCTCGCCTTGAACATCACCAAGGGCATGCCGTTGTCGATGCACGTCACTTCAAGGCCATCGATGGTGTCGCACACGTTCCCGGTCGGAAGCAGGCCAGGCGCGACCGAGCCCGCCGTATCGAGGAAGTTAATCGTGATCGGGGCCGACGTGCCCGGTGCGCCATCGATGCGCGACGTTCCCTCATACTCGACCTGACCGTTTGGCGTTTGCACGGTGATGTCGCATTGCATGTCGGTGTTGAGGGTCAAGACTCTCAAAGTGGTGCTATCGCCTTTGGGTCGGACCAGCCCGGTCTCGAGGGCGAAGGGCACCACCGCGGCAAGCATGTTGCCGCAGTTGGGAGTGGTATCGACGGTGTCCTTGTCGGGCTGCAACTGGGCAAACAGGAAATTAAG
>NZ_DATEPI010000141.1:0-3489 GCF_035273305.1 Bradyrhizobium sp.
TCGATACCGCTGCGGTGATGGAAAAGCCGCTGGCGCAGGCAGCGGGCTTGGGCTGGCAGGGCAAGCACACCAATCTGGTCTCGCGTGAGTTCGGTTCATGGCTGTTTCTCGGCGCGATTTTCACCAGCCTCGAGCTGCCACGCGAGGCGGCCGATCCAGATCATTGCGGCTCTTGTCAGGCGTGCCTCAATATCTGCCCCACGGCCGCATTTCCTGCCCCATACAAGCTCGATGCGCGTCGCTGCATTTCCTATCTTACGATTGAGAACAAGGGACCGATCCCGCACGAATTTCGAGAGGCGATCGGAAACCGCATCTATGGGTGTGACGACTGTCTCGCGGTTTGCCCCTGGAACAAGTTTGCGCAAGCCGGACGCGAGGCAAAGCTCGCCGCAAGGCAAGTATTGCGTGCACCGGAGCTCGCGGCGCTGGCGATGCTCGATGACGCGGCGTTTCGGAAATTGTTTTCGAAATCGCCCATCAAGCGCATCGGGAGGGATCGTTTCCTGCGCAATGTGCTGATCGCGATCGGCAACTCGGGAGACAACGCGTTGGCGACGCACGCTGAGCGACTGCTCCACGACCAAAGTCCGCTCGTCCGCGGCGCGGCGGTGTGGGCGCTATCTCGATTGATCGGCCGCGAAGAATTTTCGGTCCGCGCTGCACGAGCCCATGAGGAGGAAACCGACGAAGCGGTTCGCCGGGAATGGCGATGTTGCGCATGATGCTCTGCGTGTTCGGCGCTTGATTTGATGCGGGCGATTCCGTCATGGTCCGCCTGCATGACAAATCAGCCTTTTTTTCACCGGGATCGCGACGCCTTTATCCCAACCGACGCCGCGCGCGGACCCTGGGACCCAAACTCGCTGCACGGTCGGGTCATCATCGGCCTTCTGGCTTTCGCGATCGAGCAGCGCTACCGCGGCGACGATTTCGTCCCAGCGCGGCTCACGGTGGATATGTTTCGGCTGCCGACGCTAGCGCTGATCGAGGTTAAGACGCGGCTCGTCCGCGATGGCGTGCGGATCAAGTTGGTCGAGGCGGATTTCTTCAGCGCCGGTGTCGCGATGGCGCGCGCGTCTTGTCAGCTGCTGCGCAAAACCGAAACTCCGCCGGGCAAGGTGTGGTCGCCGCCTAACTGGAATGTTCCTCTCCCGTCAGAAATTCCCCCGCCGACCGATCCACGGCTTGGCATGCACGGCAAGTGGGCCATCCGGCCGATCGTCGGCGCGATGGGCACACTCGGCCCGCGACGGCTCTGGATGAGCGAAGTGCGCGATCTCGTCGATGGCGCGCCGCTGACCCCATTCGTGCGGGTCGCTGTCGCCGCTGATTTTGCGAGCCCCTTTGCCAATGCCGGCGACCAGGGCCTTGGCTACATCAACAGTGATGTCACGCTTTATCTGCACCGCCTGCCAGTGAAGGAGTGGATCGGGTTCGAAGTCGTGAACCACCAGGCTACCGACGGTATCGCCATCGGCGAATGTATTCTCTATGACGAGCAAGGTGCGATCGGAACATCCACAGTCGCCGCGCTGGCGCAGCGCAAGGCGATGCCGGCCGTTCGGCCCTCGACGCCAGCATGATCAAGATAAACGCGCGGTCCGTGTCGACGGCGTTCACATCGCTTCTTCCGATTGCCCAACTTCCGCTACCGCGGCGATGATCCGCGCAATGTCTTGCGGCCGCGATAGGCGATGATCGCCATCCTGAATCATGGTCAATACCACGTCGTCGCTGGGCAGCCGATGCGCGAGCGCGAATGCATGCTGCCAAGGCACGTCGGGATCCTGCGCGCCTTGCAGAATGCGAACCGGGCATCCCACCTCAATGGCACTGCCAAGTAACAGGTGATTGCGCCCCTCCTCGATCAGCGCATAGGTGATCGGATAAGGCTCACCATATTGCGACGGCCGCAGCCACACGCCCTCGGTCCTGAGCTCGTCCTGGATCGCTGGCGAGAACGAATTCCACATCAATTGTTCGGTAAAATCCGGCGCCGGCGCGATCAGGACCAGCCCGGCCAACGACGCGCGACTGCGCTCACGGCTCGCGATCTCGCGCGCCAGCAGCAGCGCCATCCAGCCGCCCATCGAGGAGCCGATCACGACTTGTGGACCAGCACAGAACTGTTCGAACACCGCGACACTTTCTTCAAGCCAGCGGCCGATCGTGCCCTCGATTAAGGCGCCGCCGGACTCGCCGTGGCCGGAATAGTCGAACCTGACGCAGGCTCGCCCGTGCTCAGCCGCCCATGCGTCCAGCGCCAGGGCCTTGGTGCCCTGCATGTCGGAATTGAAGCCACTAAGCCAAAAAAGCCCGGGCGCGGAGCCTGTTCGGGCGCGTACGGCGATCTTGCGCTTTGCACTCCCCTCTCCGACCTCGATAAAAGCGGGTGCCACGCTTGATGCCGTGGGATTGGTCATGCCTGATTACTCCGGTTGATTGCTGTTTGGGTGAGCCCGACCGATCCGTCAACGGACGCGCATTCTGGTTAAGTCCGGTGGCAGCGCTTGCGCGATGCAGGCTTGCCCTCTATCTGGACTGGGTCTGAACGTGCGGTGCCGGTCAGCATTGTCGGACGTGACCAAAATGCCTCGCATTTGATGCTTTTCGCGGATGCGGCTGCGAGTTCGCTTGCCGCCTGCGCCTTATTGCTTCAGACTATCGGCTTCGTTCACAACTATGGAGAGTTACCCATTCGCCGTCCCAATAGAGCCCCGCCCGCTGCCACCAAAGACGGGCCGCGCACCAATGACGAAATCCGCAACGCCACCATTCAGCTGATCGATCAGAACGGCACGAACCACGGCACCGTCGAGACAGTTGCCGCCATCAAGATGGCTCTCGAGGCCGGCATGGATCTTGTGGAGATTTCGCCCAATACAAATCCTCCCGTTTGCAAGATTATGGACTACGGGAAGTTTAAATATTCGGCGCAGAAAAAAGCCGCCGAAGCTCGCAAGAAACAGAAGGTGGTCGAAATCAAGGAGATCAAGCTCCGGCCGATGATCGACGATCACGACTATGACGTGAAGATGCGGGCGATGCAGCGGTTCTTCGAGGAGGGAGACAAGGTCAAGATCACCCTTCGTTATCGCGGCCGTGAAATGGCGCATCAGGAAATCGGCACCAAGCTGCTGGACAAAGTGAAGGCCGACGTCGCCGATTTCGCCAAGGTCGAGCAGGACGCCCGCTTCGAAGGCCGCCAGGTGGTGATGGTGCTGGCGCCGCGCTGATCATCTCAGCCTTTAGCAGTTCCGAAACGGCCCGTCAGACCATCTGGCGGGCCAATTTGCTGGACGGTGATCAACTTCGCGTCGCCTGCCAATGGCCACTGCAGTTTCCGCCCGACAGCCGTGCGCTCCAACGGCCGGCCCCCCAGTTACCGACGAGCCGCCCACTGCCGGTGGCAACCGAGCCACCGGCAGAGATCCTGACCGCGACGCCCCCGCCCCGCCCGACACTTCCCGAAACGTTGGCCGAACC
>NZ_DATEPI010000142.1:0-6652 GCF_035273305.1 Bradyrhizobium sp.
CGAAGCGGCCGTGATCGGAGTACCCGACGAAAAATGGGGCGAGGCGGTCAAGGCGATCGTGGTGATGAAGCCCGGTCGGAAAGCAACTGCCTCCGACATTGTCAACTTCAGCCGCGAACGTATCGCTGGCTTCAAGGCGCCAAAATCGGTGGAGTTCATCGAAGCCCTGCCGCGGAATGCGTCCGGAAAGATTTTGCGCCGGCATCTGCGCGATCCTTATTGGGAAGGCAAGGACCGTCAGGTGAATTGATGCCGCCGGGCTCACTTCTTCGCGGCTCGATCTCGCATAATCCGGCGGCGCTCCTTGGCTTCATCCGACCAGACCTCATCCAGTTTGTAGGACTCGGCCACGACTCTGGCGCCATCCGGAAACGTCACCCAAGGCAGTTTGGAAGATGTGAAGATGTGGATGTCAGGAGGATACTCGCCGGGACTGTCCATCGTGCCAACGCGCACGAAGCGGACCATCGGCCCGGCTTGCGGGTAATTGCTCCAAATCGCTACCTTGCAGTTGGGACAGCGGGCGATCCTCTGCCCTCTGCCGCTGGCGGTCGGCGTTTGGATGAACTCCGGCTCGGCCTTCAGGTGTTCGACACGGTTCGCCTCGTAGAGCGCATTGAGAGCATGAGCGGTGCCGGTTTCGCGCTGGCACCAGGAGCAATGACAGGCATGAACGATAAGCGGTTTGCCCGCCAAGCGATATCTGACATGTCCGCAAGTGCAGCCGCCTTCCATGATCATGCTTCCGCTCAATGCTTCGCCGCGCCCATATACCCGAACAGAAACCCTGCGACTTTGCGCTTCTGAATTTCCTCGCTGCCTTCGGTAATGCGATAGCGCCGGTGATGCCGGTAGATATGTTCGAACGGTTTGTGGCGCGAATAGCCCATCCCGCCATGCACCTGCATGGCGCGGTCGGCGGCTTCACAGCACAGCCGGTTTGCCCAGAAATTGCACATCGAAACCTTGTCGGAAAGCGTGTGCTCGACCTGCGCCTGGGTCAGTTGGTCCATCTCCCACGCCGTCTTGCGAATGAGCAATCGTAGCATCTCGGCTTGCGTGGCCAGTTCGACCAGCGGCCACTGGATTGCCTGGTTCTCCGCCAGCGCATGCCCGAACGGCTTACGCTCGCGCGCGTATTTCACGCTCTCCTTAATGCAGTACACGGCAGCGCCGAGTGAACTCGCGGCCTGCCGGATGCGGTTCTCGTGCACAAAGCATTGCGCGAGTGACAACCCACGACCGATTTCGCCGAACAGCGCGTCCTCAGGCACGAACACGTCGGTGAAACTGACGCGGGGATGATCGGTCGGCATGTTGAAGGTCCACATGTATTCTTCGACCTTCACGCCAGCGCTCTTTGCCGGCACCAGAAAGCAGGTGATACCCCGGGCATCGCCATCATTGCCGCTAGTGCGCGCAAACAGCGCGCAATGGGTGGCGACGTGCATTCCGGTGGTCCACATCTTCTCGCCGTTGATGAGCCAACCGTTGACGCCATCGCGGGTGGTCTGCACTGCGCGGGTTTCCATGTGGGTTGCGTCCGAGCCGTGCTCGGGCTCGGTCAGGCCGAAGGTGATACGGTATTTTCCGGTGATCGAGCCTTCGATCATCGCCTTCTGATCGTCACGGCCATAGCGGTCGAGCATGGTCACCAGCGGCAGGTTACCGACGATCGAATGCTCGTTCTGCAAATCATTGTGCAGGCCAAGCCCCTTGGAGGCAAAATGCTCGCGGATCACAGCCATCCAGAGATTGGAGCCATCCCGGCCGCCGTAACGCTTGGGAATTGCGAAACGCAAATGGCCGGCCTTGTCGGCGAGATTCTTTACCTTGCGAAGCAGCGCTTCCCACTCATGCCTCGGCAACCCGCCATTTTCGAAATCGGTCCGAGCCCATTCGCGCCGGTGATCGAAGAAACGGACGTTGTCATCGGCCTCCTCGATCGGCTTGATCTCGCGCGCAATGAAGCGATCGAGTTCGTCGAGATAGGCGACCAGATCGGCCGGCAATGCAAAATCCAACTCAGTTCTCCCTCATGCGCATTTTTCGTTCGCCACGCCGTGCAAAACGTTTTTTTCGATTAAGGTCGGACGCCAAGCTCAAGTCAAGCAACCGAAGACGGCCTGTGAGGCGCTGTCCATTGCGCAATTGGGTGGCATCAGACGGGTTGGGCGAGCTAGTATAGAAGCATAGAAAAATCCACGGGAGCAGACATGGACTTGAAATTTTCGACAGTCACGCGCAAGGGCCCGGTCACGATCGTGACGCTGTCTCGTCCCGAGGTCTATAACGCCCTGCATACGGATGCGCATTTCGAGCTTAACAAGGTGTTCGACGACTTCTCCGCAGATCCCGAGCAATGGGTGGCGATCGTTACCGGCGCGGGCGACAAGGCGTTCTGCGCCGGCAATGACCTCAAATGGCAGGCAGCTGGAGGAAAGCGCGGCTGGGACAAGGGCGGATTTGCCGGACTGACATCGCGTTTCGATTGCGACAAACCGATCATCGCGGCGGTCAATGGCGTCGCCATGGGCGGCGGTTTCGAGATCGCGCTGGCCTGCGACCTTATTATCGCCTCCGAGAATGCGACGTTCGCTTTGCCCGAGCCGCGCGTCGGCCTGGCGGCGCTGGCTGGAGGATTGCACCGGCTACCCCGCCAGATCGGGCTGAAACGCGCGATGGGCATGATCCTGACCGCGCGCCATGTCGGCGCCCGTGAGGGGCACGAACTCGGTTTTGTCAATGAGGTGGTGCCGCAAGGCGAAGCGTTGGCGGCGGCCGAGCGCTGGGCCGAGACCATATGCAAGAATAGCCCGATGTCGATCCGCGCCTCCAAGCAGACGATCCAGAGAGGCCTCGGCGTGTCGCTGGAGCAGGCGATGGCCGAGCAACGTGAATACCCGGCCGTGAAAGCCATGACGGAGTCGCAGGATTACATCGAAGGCCCGAAAGCATTTTCGGAAAAGCGGCCACCGAGATGGCTTGGCAAGTGATCGCCGCCTCACTTGTTAAGTTCGCTCTTGTATGAGGCATAGTTCGGCTGGTCGACCGCGAGCTTTTCCATCGTGGTCTGCCACAGATGGTGCGCAAGGCCGGGCGTCTGCAGATCAAGCTCACATTTCGCGATGCGATCGGCGAGCAGCTTATTGAGTTCGCCGAGCGAACCTTGCGTGCCCAGTATCTGCGACAGCCGGGCGACTTCCGCCGCGTCGCTGCCGTGCTCCAATTTAAGCTGTCGCGCCACCAGATCGAGCGCGTTGATCGATACCCTCAGCTTGAATGCCTGGTGGCCGCTGATTTGAGGCGCAATGTCGTTGCGGAGGAAATCCGCCACCGCCTTGATCAGTTCTTCCGGGTTCGGTTCATCTTGCATCTCTGACTCGCTTTGCAGCTTTCAGGCTCACGGCTGGCGCGGAGAAAGCAGCCGCAACAGATCGATTTCGGTCTCGGATGAGCGGCGACCGATAATGGCCCGCTCAATGGAGTGTTCGGGCCCGGTGCGAAAACGCTGCATCATGCCACAGCACATCACGCCCCACCGCAACGTACCCATAACCTCCCAGAACATGGCGCGTTCGACATCGACGCGACGACCCGTGGCTTCATATCCGGCGAACAGCTCCTCCCGAGATCCAAACCCGCCGACGGGTTTGTCGATCTCGCCGAAGCGCCACGAATTGACGCAGATCCAGCCCAGATCCTCCATCGGATCGCCAAGGTGCGCGAGCTCCCAATCCAGCACCGCGCGCACGCCATCCGCGCCTATGATGAGATTGCCATGGCGAAAGTCGCCGTGCACCAGGGTCACCTCCGGGGGCGGACCTGGATCGCGCTCACGCAGCCAGCGTAGCGCCAGTTCGAACACCGGCCGCGGCCATTCGAAGCTGCGATAGTCCCGTTCAAGTTCGGTGATTTCTCCTGTCGCCGTCATGCGGCGAAGCGCAGGCAATTGAGCGACCGGTAATCCATGAATGCCCGCGAGTACCTTCCCGAGCTGCCGCGCCAGCAACGGGCGTACTTGAGCAAATTGCTTATCCCGCAGGATCTTGCGCGGAATAGTTTCACCATCCACTCGCTCCATGATGAATCCGGTGCCGAGCCCGTCATGCGGCTGCAGGACATGCATCACGCGTGGCGACGGCAGGCCGGCATGATGCGCAAGCTGCATCAAACAGGCCTCGGCATTCAGTCCGGCCGCGCGGGACGGCGCCGCGCCGTACCCTTGCGGCGCCCGTCGCAGGATGGCGCCGATGTTGCCATCGGGATGCACGATATCAAACGACCAGGTCTCCTGACTGGCGCCGCCGGACAATCTGACCGCGGCGGTCACGCCTTTCGCGCCCGGACACCACGAGGCAACGCAGTCGCCGAGCAACGCCTGCATTATCTACCCTTGAACTTCGCCGGACGCTTCTCGAGGAAAGCGGTGACGCCTTCCTGGAAGTCTTCCGCCGCGCCAGCGACACGTTGCGATTTGAACTCAAGATTGAGCTGATCCTCGAACGAGTTCTCGGGGCTTTCCCAGTACAGTTGGCGGATCAGCGACAGCGCAACCGTGGGGCCGTTCGCGAGTTCATGCGCAAGCTTCATGGCTTCTGCCATCAGCACCGCGTCATCATAAACGCGGTTGACCAGGCCCCAATCCAGCGCCTTCTCGGCCGGAAGCCGTTCGCCCATCAATGACAACTCCACCGAGCGCGCCTTGCCGATCAGCCGGGGCAAGAGCCAGGTCGATCCGCAATCCGGCACCAGCCCGATGCGCCGGAACGCCTGTAGAAAATAAGCCGATCGCGCGCACAGGATCATGTCACCCATGAGCGCAAAGCTCATGCCGGCGCCGGCGGCCGGGCCGTTGACTGCAGTGACCAGCGGGCAATGCAGGTTGCGCAGCCTGCGCAGGAAGGGATGAAAGCCGATCTCGAGCGAAGCGCCGGCGTTGCTCTTGCCCGGCTTCTGGTTGTTTCGGCCCTGCAAGTTGGCCCCGGTGCAGAATGCGCGCCCGGCACCAGTCAATACAACGCAGCGGAGCTCGGACTTTTGCTCTTCGATCGTGTCGAGTGCCTCGGCGAGACCTCCGAGCATGTCCATCGAAACCGCATTCATTACTTCCTGATGGTCGAGCCTCAGAATGGCCACGGGGCCGTCGACATCGAGCGTGGCGTGCTTGAACTGCATTGATTTCCTCTTGGGGTGTCGGCGGCTGTTATTCCGTCCCGCGGCGAAACGTTTCGATTATCCGGGCCATATTTGATTTTCTGAGCGGGCTTGTCCATGGTCGTCGAAGAAGCCCCTGCCCGTCATCAGACCGCAACCTTTAGACTTGCAGCAAACGGATTGGAACGCTCATGAGTATTTTCGACCTGACCGGCCGCGTGGCCGTCATCACCGGTGGCAATGGCGGCATTGGCCTCGGCATCGCACAGGCGCTGGCGACCGCCGGCTGTAACGTCTCCATCTGGGGCCGCAACGCCGACAAGAACGCGAGCGCAGCGGCAACCATGGCCGGGTGCGGCGGCAAGGTGGACACCCGCGTCTGCGACGTCACCGACGCTGCCGCCGTGAAATCTGCAATGGCGGCTACGCTTGACCGGTTTGGGCGGGTCGATGGCTGCTTCGCTAATGCCGGAATCGGCGGCGGCGGGCGGCACGCCTTCATCGACCGCACCCAGGAACAATGGCGAACGATGTTCGCAACCAATCTCGACGGCGTCTTTCATGTGTTTCAGGCGGCAGCACGCCACATGACCGACCGCGCCGGCGCCGGCGATCCGTTCGGCCGCCTGATTGCGACATCGAGCCTGGCTTCGCTGTTCGGCACCGCGCGCAACGAGCATTATGCCGCGACCAAAGCTGCCATTAACGCGCTGGTGCGGGCGCTTGCTGTCGAGTTGGCGCGCCACGGCATCACTTCCAATGCCATCCTGCCCGGCTGGATCAAGAGCGACATGACCGCCGGTATCATGGGCAACGAGAAGTTCGTGGCCAATGTGATGCCGCGAATTCCAGTGCGGCGTTTCGGCGAGCCCGGTGATTTCGGCGGCATTGCCGTTTATCTGATGAGCAAGGCATCCTCTTATCATACCGCCGACTGTTTCGTGATCGATGGCGGCTACACGGCGTTTTGAGAATTGCCGGTCATCGCGGTTTGCGCCATTGCACTTCGAACGTGAATCCACCTCCCCGCTTTCGGGGGACGACGCTGATAGAGTTGGCGCGCACGGAGTTTTCCCCATTGTGGCGAGCGAGGCTTGCTCTTTCTTATCTCGCCCTTTCTTTATGGGTTCGAGACGAGCAAAGCTCGCTCCGGGGGTGGCGCGAAGCGCCGGGTGGGGTCGTTTCTCGCATGCCGAAACAGCCCCCCACCCTGCACATCGTTCGCTCCGCTCACGATCTGCTTTCCCTCCCCACAAGTGGGAGGGATAAGAAAGAGCAGCCGCGCTCAATTCCAAATTTTCAAACAGGCAGACAATCCGCCCACACCTCTTCGATCTCGCCGCGCATTTCCGCGCGAGTTTTGCTAGTCGTAAAGCCATCTGAAATTCAGAGGGCGTGGGGAATGCCGGGTGCTCGATGCACCCGCAGCCTCGCGTGGGAAAAAATAGAACCACACGAGCGTAGTCACCGCGAGGTTCACCGGATTCACCCGGCA
>NZ_DATEPI010000143.1:0-2544 GCF_035273305.1 Bradyrhizobium sp.
TCGATACCGAGACGCGATCGCCCATGGATGGTTCTCCGTGCCTTTCTTTGACGCTTTACAGAATGCCGTTGTCCAGATTTAGTCAATCAACCAGCTAACAGATAACGCGTTTGGGTGGAATCCTCCCATGTTCAGCGAAAACCTCCTTGTCGGACGGCGCATCCTTGTGACGGGCGGCGGCACCGGTTTAGGCAAATCGATGGCATCGCGCTTTCTCGAACTCGGCGCCGAGGTCCATATCTGCGGCCGGCGCAAGGCCGTCTGCGACGAAACCGCGACAGAGCTAATGGATCTTCATGGCGGGCGGGTCACCAGCCATGGAGTCGATATTCGAAACCCGCTCGCGGTCGACGAAATGATCGAGACGATCTTCAGGGAAGGCCCGCTGACGGATCTCATCAACAATGCGGCCGGCAATTTCATTTCGCGCACCGAAGACCTGACGCCACGTGGTTTCGACGCGGTCGCCAACATCGTGATGCATGGCACGTTTTACGTCACGCACGCCGTCGGCCGTCGCTGGATCGCCACAAGACAGCCCGGCAATGTTGTGTCGATAACGGTGACGTGGGTCCGCAACGGCAGCCCCTATGTGGTGCCGTCGGCGATGAGCAAATCGGCGATCCACGCCATGACGATGTCGCTGGCCACCGAATGGGGACGCCACGGCATCCGGCTCAACACCATCGCGCCCGGCGAAATTCCGACCGAAGGCATGAGCAAGCGCATCAAGCCCGGCGACGAAGCCGGCGCGCGCACAAAAGCTATGAACCCGATGGGGCGGGTCGGCAAGATGGAAGAGCTGCAGAATCTCGCGGTGTTCCTGATTTCGGGTGGGTGCGACTGGATCAACGGCGAAACCATTGCGATGGACGGCGCCCAAGCCCTGGCGATGGGCGGCAACTTTTATCAGCTGCGAGATTGGTCCGACGCCGAATGGATTCAGGCGCGAGAATCCATCAAGGCGCAGAACGAGAAAGACCGCGCCGCTCGGGGCTAGATTCTTCCGGTATTGTGTTTGGCGCGCGACGACGCCAGTATTACCGCAACGAAAAACAACGCTTGCGGGAGCGAGATGTCCGATCTCCAACAACCGACAAACCTCGCCGAGGTCGTGCGCGCGCGGGGAAAAACCCGCGGCGATGCCATCGCCTATGAATTCGAAGGCCGCCAGACCAGCTTCGCGGAATTCGATATACTCACCAACCGTGTCGCCAACGCGCTGATTGCCGACGGTATCAAGCCGCGCGAGCGCATCGCCTATCTTGGCAAGAATAGCGACGTCTATTTTGAGCTGCTGCTTGGCGCGATGAAGGCCAACGTGGTCATGGCGCCGGTGAACTGGCGGCTCGCCGGTCCGGAGATCGCTTTCATCGTCGAGGACTGCCGCGCCTCGGTGCTGTTCGTGGGACCGGAATTCTTGCCGCAGGTCGAGAAAATCAAGGCTCAGGTCCCAACTGTTCGCAGATTTATTGCCACGGAAACCAGCTCGCCGGGCTGGCTGAACTACACGGCCTGGCGCGACACGCAGAGCAGCGAAGACCCGAAAGTCTCGATCAGCCGCCAGGACATCGCGATCCAGCTTTACACCTCCGGGACGACAGGCAAGCCAAAGGGCGCGATGCTGTCGCATGCCAATTTTCTGAATCTGGTGGAAGCCGGAAAGGACCAGAAGCCTGACTGGAACAGATGGAGCGAGGATGATGTCTCGCTGGTCGCCATGCCGGTCTTCCACATTGGCGGCTCCGGTTGGGGCGTCCTGGGCTTCTATCACGGCGCCAAGGGCGTCATCGCCCGTGAATTCGACCCGACCAAAGTGCTGGATTTTTTCGAGCAGTCCGGAATTACCAAGCTGTTCATGGTGCCGGCCGCGATGCAGTTCGTGGTACGGCAGCCGCGCGCACGTCAGGTAGATTTTTCGCGCCTGAAGTACATGCTGTATGGCGCCTCGCCTATTCCTGCCGCGCTTCTGAAGGAGTGCATCGAGGTGTTCGGCTGTGGCTTCGTGCAGATGTACGGCATGACCGAGACCACCGGCACTATTGTCGCGCTCCCGCCGGAAGATCACGTCGAGGGGCTCGACCGGATGCGTTCGGCCGGCAAGGCCTTGCCCGGCGTTGAACTTGCTATCCTCGATGCCAACGGCAACAGATTGCCTCCAGGCGAGGTCGGCGAAATCGCCACGCGCTCTGGTTCGAACATGGCCGGCTACTGGAATTTGCCGGAAGCCACCGCCAAAACCCTCGACAGCGACGGTTGGCTGCGCACCGGAGATGCCGGCTACCTGGACAAGGACGGCTATCTCTATATCCACGACCGCATCAAGGACATGATCATCTCCGGCGGAGAAAACATTTATCCCGCCGAGGTCGAAAGCGCGATTTGCGATCACCCTGACGTCGCCGAAGCGGCCGTGATCGGAGTACCCGACGAAAAATGGGGCGAGGCGGTCAAGGCGATCGTGGTGATGAAGCCCGGTCGGAAAGCAACTGCCTCCGACATTGTCAACTTCAGCCGCGAACGTATCGCTGGCTTCAAGGCGCC
>NZ_DATEPI010000144.1:0-5808 GCF_035273305.1 Bradyrhizobium sp.
TTCCGATCGCTTCCAGATCGTTGTCCATCGCCAGCAGCACATTAGAGGTACCGGTAAAGGATGGGCCGAGCCCTTCCTTGACGGCCTCGACACACCAGCGCTGCCACAGAAATCCATAACGCCGGCGCGTCCCGAAATCGGAAAGCCGGAGACCTTCCAATTTGCGCAAGCGCTCGACCTTGGTCCAAAGCTTGGCCTTGGCGCGGGCGTAGAGAACGTCGAGCGCAAACCGACCCTGTCCCTTCATCGCCTGGCGGGAGCGAAGTTCGCTGAGAATGGCAAGTGCCGGGATTTCCCACATCGTGGTGTGGGTCCACGGCCCGTGGAAATGCAATTCGTATTGTCCGTCGACCTTCCGAAGCTCGTATTCGGGAAGCTGGAAGTTGGTCAGCCAGCTGATGAAGTCCGGCGAAAACATCTGGGTTTTGCCATAGAAGGTGTTGCCGGCGAGCCAAATAAGCTCCTTCTTGCCGAACCGGATTGCGCGGGCGTGGTCCAGCTGAGCGCGAAGCTCTTGCTCGTCGATCACCTCGGCCAAACGTACGGACCGGGTGCGATTGATGACCGAAAATGTGACGCACCGTTCCGGGTAGAATTCCCGGATCATTTGCACCATCAATAGCTTGTAAAAATCGGTGTCGAGGAGGCTGCGCACAATGGGGTCAAGCCGCCAGCCATGATTATACGTTCTCGTCGCGATGTCTGTGACTGCCATTTTGGAACTCTACCGCTCCGCTGGCCTCGGAACCAGTGGCTTTCAATTCCCAATTTTAATCAATCCGAAAAGGCCCGCCTGGCCTTGTGGACGGCCGCCAGTACATCTTTCCATGGCGGTTTATCGGGGGCGAATTTTTGCCGGAGGTAGGACACCAGCTCCGACACCTGTTCGGCATTCATGCTGTCTTTGAATCCGGGCATGTACCCGAGATCGCGGAAGGCTGGCAACGCGATCCCATCCAAAATGACCCGGATCAGATTGTCCGGAGTTGCACTATGCAAATTGCTGTTGAGCGCCAGCGACGGCCGGCTGCCGAATAAAGCTGGGCCACCGACCTCGTGGCACACGGCGCAGGCGCCTTGATAGAGCCGGGAGCCCAGCGCCGAAGCCTCGATGCTCCTGGCTTGAGTTGAGCGCTCAAGCTTCGCGGCCAGCTCGTCATGTGCTGCTTTGCTCATCTCGTTGTCATTGAACGAGGCCAGATAGACAGCCATTGCCCGGATGTCCTGATCGGGCAGCGTTGCCAATTCCTTTACAACCGGCGCCATTGGGCCTGCGGCAATCCCGTGAAAGCGAGATTCGCCCGTTCGCAGATAGGCAAATAGCTCGTCCTCGTTCCAGGGTAACGGCGCGTGCGAGAGCGACGTGAGCGGTGGCGCTTCCCAGCCTTCCCCAAAACCACCGGCCAGGTATGCGCCGGCCTTCTCCGCCCCGAACACGTTGCGGGGGGAATGGCATGCGCTGCAATGCCCCAGTCCTTCGACGAGGTAGGCGCCGCGATTCCAAATCTCCGATTTGGTAGCGTCAGGTTCGAACAGCTCACCCCGATGAAACAGTGCGTTCCATCCAGCGAGCAGCGGGCGCCAATTGAACGGAAACGCAAGTGCATTGGCGCGGTTTTCAGCGCGCACCGGCGTCTGCGCCATCACGTAGGCGTACAGCGCTTGCATGTCGGCTTCGGTGGTTCGGGCAAAATGCGGGTATGGAAACGCCGGATAGAGGTGGCGGCCATCACGGTGGATACCTTGGCGCATCGCCCGCTCGAATGCGGGGTAAGACCAAGCACCAATTCCGGTCTCGACATCGGGCGTGATGTTGGTGCTGTACACGATCCCGAATGGAGTCTCGAGCGGGCGGCCTCCGGCGTTGATCGCGCCGTTCGTCTCGGTGTGACAGACGGCGCAATCTCCCAGCGCGGCAAGTTCGCGGCCACGTGCGATCGTGGCTGCCGAATAGACCGATGCGTCCGGCCGGGAAATCGGTGCAATGGACCGCCATGGCAGAATGGCGGCAGCGACTCCGATCGCTGCTGTGCAGAGCGCGGCGATCATAGCAATGGGACCCCGCCTTTTCGCAAATGGATTTCGCCATTTGTAAGTCGAAGCGGGGGCAGGGGACGCACCGCCGATTGATGCTATAGGCAATGCGCCGTGTGCGTCGCTCTGTTCGCCCCGCAACCCCCTGAGGATTCGCTCGGGTGTGAACGGCGGCTCCCGAAAGCGAACACCGGTTGCATCGTAAATCGCGTTGGCGATCGCGGCGGCACTTGGCACGGATGCGGACTCGCCGACGCCCAGCGGCGGTTGATCCTGTCGCGGCAACATCAACACGTCGATCTTCGGAACGTCCGGGAAGGTGATAATCGGGTAGGCGCCCCATTCGCGGCTGGTCACCGAATGTCTGTCGAACGAAACTTCCTCCATCAGCGCGCGGCTGGTCGACTGGATGACGTTACCGTGGATCTGATGACGGACGCCATCTGGGTTGATCATCAGGCCGGAGTCCTGGCCGGCAACGACCCGCGTCACGCTGACGTCACCGGTCGCCTTGTTGACGGCTACGTCCGCGATCCACGCCGACCATGCGGCGCCATAGCCTGGAAATTTGCTGTGCACATAGAGCGCGTAGGCAAAGCCCCGCCCACGCACGATGTCACCCTCCGCTTTCGGCTCTCGCCTCTGCGGGCGCGCCGTCCAGCCCGCGCGCTCGGCAACCGCGTTGACCAGATCGATTCCGCGGGGGTCCCTGAGATAACGCAGCCGATATTCGATCGGATCGACGCCGGCTTCGGTCGCCAGTTCATCGATGTAGGATTCGTGTGCAAAGGTGTTCGGTAACGCCGAGACACCCCGTAACCACGACGCGCGCACAATCGGCGGCATATCGTGCGCCACCACCCGCATGTCTTCATAGTCGTAGGGAGGGATAGCGGTCCGGTCGCCCATCTCGAACACCGCCGGGGCTGCTGTTACGGCGCCAGTAAGCAGCAGCGCCAGGCAAGGCGCGCCGTTGGAGGGGTAACGTGTCGCGAAATCATAACCGGCGACACTTCCATCCGCGCGCAGTCCGCCGTTGACGTCCATCAATTGCGCCGTGCCCTTCGGCTCCCAGGCGTGCTCCTGTTCACGAGTCAACTGCACGCGGACCGGGCGGCCGACCGCGCGCGAGAGCAAAGCCGCATCTGCGGAAACGTCGTCAGCGCAGTTGCGGCCATAGCAACCTGCCGCTTCCATCCGGATCACATCGATTTCGGTTTCCGGCCTAGCAAGGAGGAGCGCGAGATCGCCCCGCAGCACGTGTGGATTTTGCGTGCCGGACCAGACCCTAACGTTGCCTTCCTGATAGTCCGCCACCGCGCAGGATGGACCGATCGAGCCGTGCATCTGATACGGCCAGACATACGTGCGTTGCATTGGCTTTGCGGCCGCGGCGACGGCGGCATCGACATCGCCTTTGTCAATCAGGGTGCGTGGCTGTGATGGATTGGAGCGCAGCGCCGTCTGCAAGTCCTGCAAATTGGGCAACGTTGGCGCCGGTTTCCAGTTCACCCTGAGCTGCGCGGCAGCTTTGACTGCGTTTTCCTCGCGCTCGGCAACGACACCGATGAAATCCCCAATACTGACGACCGCGACCAATCCTGGGACGTGGCTGATCGAGGCCTCGTCGATCGCGATCAAACTGGTGCCGACAAAAGCACCGGCGTCGACGCCGGCATAGGGCGGGCGCACGACGCGGCCGTGAAGCATGCCGGGCACGCGAACGTCGTGCACGTAGACCAGTTCGCCGGTGGCCTTTGCAGGCAGGTCAATGCGCGGCACTGACTCCCCTACAATGGTGTAGGCATTCACCTCCTTGACGTGGACGTCGTCACTCAGTTCGAGCCGGATGGTCTCGCCCACGATCAATTCGCCATAGCTGACGCTACGGTTGTCGCTTCCGCGAACGAGGCCATCCTGTACCGAAAGCTGGTCCGCTGGCAGTTGAAGGCGTTCCGCGGCGCGTGCTATCAGAAAATGACGAGCTTGTGCGGCCGCCTTTCGCAACGGGACGGCGGTGATCTGAATGCTCTCGCTGGCGATAGTCGGGCCCTGGTTCGGGACGCGCGAGGTATCGCCCAGCACCACGACCACGCGCGCAAAGGAGACGTCGAGTTCCTCGGCCACGACCTGCCCGAGCGCGGTACGAATGCCTGTTCCCAGATCGACATGTCCATTGAAGGCGGTGACCAAGCCGTCGGCCGTTATGTTGATGAAGGTCTCGAAAGTGCCTTCCTCACCGGAAACAGTCGGGCGAACGACAGAGAGTGATCCTGTTCCCAGTGAAGCGCTGTCTGGAGCGACCGGGGAGCTCATCAATCCTGCTCCTCGATGATGCCACCAGCGGCCCGCATCGCGGCCCGCACGATTTCAATGTGCGCGCCGCACCGGCAGAGATTGTAGCGCAGCGCTTCCAGCACTTCGGCCTCCGAAGGGTGAGGCGTGCGGATCAACAGTGCCTTTGTGGCCATGATCATGCCATTGAGGCAGTAGCCGCATTGGGCTGCCTGTTCCCTAATGAAAGCATCTTGCACCGGATCCGGGTGATCGCGCGAGCCAAGTCCCTCGAGCGTCAGAATCTCGCAGTCCACGCACCCGCTGATCGGGATCACACAGGAACGCGCAGCGGCGCCGTCGATAAGCACGGTGCAGGTCCCGCATTCGCCTAGACCGCAGCCAAACTTAGGCCCGTTCAATTCAAGATCGTTGCGCAGCACGTAAAGCAGCGCCGTATCGGGGGCCGCATTGATTTCATGAGTGCGGCCGTTGACCTTCAGGCGGATGATGGGCTCCGTCATGTGTTTGGTTCCGGCGTTTGCGCTGCAGTAGATGATCGCATCAGCCCATTTGTTACCGTTTGCATACGAACGTGCAAGCATGCCTCTTCAGTCAGCACCGCTGCCTGTTTGTGAACAGACCGCCCAGGCCGGTGAGGTAAGATCCGGAGGTGCCGAAGCGGATCGAGCTTGACAGCGCCCAGCTTCGCGCGCAACATCGTTCGTGTACGAATGAGATGCCCGGCGCATGAGCCGCGATTTGATCTAGACCGCTGAACTACGTTTACGACGCGTCCTACGTATAGCCGCTTCGGTTTGACGCTGGCCTGTGAGCTTGTTCATGCTGAATGAATCAACTGCTGCCGACGACAAGATCCGCTGCGATGCCTGCCCCGTGATGTGTTACATCAAGCCGGGAGCGGCAGGCGCCTGTGATCGTTACGCGAACCACAATGGGCAGCTGGTGCGTGTCGATCCGCATATTCTTCTCGAGCGGACGGTGTCCCAGGGCGGTCGGCTGGTGCCGTTCCAGGCGACCGGCGATTGGGATGGCAAGATTGTCCATGAGCCGAACATCGTCGTGACCGCGATCGGCGCCGGCACCACCTATCCCGATTACAAGCCCGCCCCCTTCATCGTGTCTTCGAAGATAGACGGCGTCGATATGGTCACGGTCGTGACGGAAGGCATCTTCAGCTATTGCGGCGTCAAGGTGAAGATCGACACCGACCGCTATCTCGGGCCCGAGACGGCGACAGTTCGCGCGCAGGGCGAGGCAATCGGGCACGTTACGACCAGCGAATACGGCTCGCAGATGCTGTCGCTTGGCGGCGTTCACCATCTCACCGGCGGGTCTAAGAAAGAGGGTCGGGTTACCTGTGACGCGCTGATGGACCTCAGCAACTGCAAGCCCGTCGATCTGACCATCGATGGCGGCGCCAACGTTGTCGTGCAGGCCGGATGTCCCCCGATCGTCAATGGATTGGTTGAGGAACGA
>NZ_DATEPI010000145.1:0-6794 GCF_035273305.1 Bradyrhizobium sp.
TGCGAGGCCGGCGACCAGAAGCCCGGTGATCGCACCAGCCTTGAACGCCAGTTCAAGACCGCCTGCAAGCGAGGTCGTAGCCGCCTGCGCGGTGCGGACGTTCGCGCGTACCGAGACGTTCATGCCGATGAACCCCGCCGCCCCGGACAGCACCGCGCCAATCAGGAAGCCGACCGCGACGAGTGCGCCCAGGAAGTAGGCGAGCAGCGCGAAAATTACGATGCCGACCAGCCCGATCGTCATGTACTGACGCTTGAGATACGCTTGCGCGCCCTCGCGCACGGCCGCCGCAATTTCCTGCATCCGCGGGTTGCCGGCATCCGATTTCAAAACCGATGTCGTGGCCCAGATGGCGTAAACGATGGAAAGCGCTCCGCAGAGCACAATTGCCCATAATGCTGTCATTGAATTTTGCCTCAGATTCTGGTCTTACCCCACGCCCGTTCCGCGGATGCGGCGGGCGCATAAAAAGAAGGCCTTCCCTGCCCCGACAAGGCGGCCTTAAATCGGCGGGACCATGCCAAAATCACTTGCCGGGCGCAACGCCGCGAACGCCCCAAACAGTCGATTTGTGCAAGGTATTTGCGCGCCGCTTTCGCCATAGCTCTAGAAATGGCTGTAAGAGCGTCGTGAAAGCGACATCTCCGTTCCGTCCGCGTCCAGAAACTTTGGAGCGTGCGTCCCCGCGACAATCGTCCCGATCGAGGCCACCGCTACCCCCGCAGAACCCGCCTCGCCCGCAAACGCCTCGAACTGATTCTCCGGGATCGTGCACAAGATCTCATAATCGTCGCCGCCGGAAACGAGCGCCTCGATGCGCACCGCACCCCGCGCGAGCAGGGTTGCGACCGGCCTCGACAAGGGAATGCTGGGCAGGTCGACCACAGCGGATACGCCAGATGCAGCGCAGAGCTTGCCGAGATCGCCCGCGAGCCCGTCCGAAACATCCATAGCCGCGCCGGCATGATCGCGAACCGCTTGCGCTAGCACGTTGCGTGGTTGCGGCAGGCGGTAGCGTGCGATCAGCATTTCGCGCGCGGAGGCATCGTCGGCCATAGCGGTGGCAGCCGAGCGGCCCTTGAGAATATCCAGGCCAACCATGGCGTCGCCAATCGTTCCGGTCACCACCACGCGGTCACCAGGTTTGGCGCCGCTGCGATGGACGATCCTGCCGGCTGCAACCCGCCCGAACGCCGTGATCGAAATCATCAGCGGACCCGGGGTGGAGACCGTATCGCCTCCGAGCAGAGGACAGCCGAACCGCTCCGCATCCTCACCGAGCCCGCGGGCAAACGGCGCGAGCCACGCCTCCTCGGCGGCGCCTAGCGCCAGCGTCAGGACAAAACCCGCCGGGGTCGCGCCCTTGGAGGCGAGATCGGAAAGGTTCACCCGTAATGCCTTGCGCCCGATCGTCTCCGGCGGATCATCAGCAAGAAAATGCACGCCCTCCACCATCGCGTCGGTCGTCACGACCAGGTCCTCGCCGGTCGCCTTCAGGATGGCAGCATCGTCGAGGAGATTGAATGCTCCTAAGTCGGTCGCGAGGGGACGGAAGTAGCGCGCGATCAGCGCATCTTCACCGGATGCATCTGCACCGGGAGCAGCCACGTCAGCGGCCCGTTCTCGAAAACTCGTCGGCACGAAACTGCCGGGCGATCTGGTCGAGAACCGCGTTCACCATCCCGGTCTCCTCGGATTCGACAAAGGCATGTGCGACATCGACATATTCGGACACGACGACTCGGCCGGGCACATCCTTGCGGTGCTCGAGTTCGTACGAGCCGGCGCGCAGCACCGCCCGCAGGATGGCGTCAATCCGCTTCAGCGGCCAACCCTTTGACAAGGCTTCATCGATCAGCGGATCGAGCTTCGCCTGATCGCGCACCACACCGGAGACCACATCTCTGAAGAACGCGGCTTCCGCGGGCAAGTATTTGTCGCCTTCGACCTCGCTTCCAAGCCAATGGCTCTCGAACTCGGCGAAGATATCGTTAATGCCCGCGCCCGCGATGTCCATTTGATAGAGCGCCTGCACGGCGGCAAGCCGCGCCGCGCCGCGCCGGTTGGCCTTCCGGTCCTTCGCCTTTTCCAGGCTCCTGGCGGGCTTGTGGGGCGCTGTGTTCTTGATCTCTGCCATCTTCAATCAGATCCGCGTCAAGCGCCGGTTGATCCGGAGCATGGCAAGCGCCGCGCGGGCGGCGTCCCCGCCCTTATTGAGTTCGTGCGCTCGCGCGCGCGTCCACGCTTGGGCCTCGGTATTGACGGTGATGATGCCGTTGCCGACCGGAAACCGCCTCGCCACTGCGAGATCCATCAATGCCCGCGAGGATTCAATTGAGACGATTTCGAAATGGATGGTGTCGCCCCGTATCACGCAGCCGAGCGCAATGGCGGCATCATAGGGCTTGCCGGTACTTGCGGCGGCATCGAGCGCAATAGCGATCGCGGCGGGAATTTCCAGCGCGCCAGGGACCGTGATCACGTCATGGCTGACACCCGCGGCCTTCAACTCGGCAATCGCACCTTCCAGCAGCTCATCCTGGATGTCGTCATAGAAGCGCGCCTCGACGATCAGCGCGCGTGCGCCGGATACATCGGTTTGATCCTTCGATTCTGCGCGCCGCGCGTCTGCCATCGTACTTCCGTCGCTCTTCATCTATTCGTGCGCGTTTTAGGCGCAGCAGGGTGCAAAGCCAAGGGCCGCGCCTATTTCATTTCCGCAAGCCGCGCGGCGTAGCGGGCCATCAGGTCGACTTCGAGGTTGACCTCATCGCGCGCGCGCCAGCCGCCAAGCGTAGTGACCTTCAGGGTATGCGGGATAATCAACACCGAAAACATCAGGTCGTCGACGGCATTCACCGTCAGCGACACGCCATCGAGCGTAACCGACCCCTTTGCAGCGATGAATCGCGCCAGTTCGCGGGCGGTACGCAGTTCAAATCGCGCCATATCCGGCAGATCGTCACGTTTAATGATCGAAGCGACTCCATCGGCATGGCCCGCGACGATATGGCCGCCGAGTTCATCGCCGATTTTCAGCGCCCGCTCGAGGTTGAGTTTCGTTCCCACGGCCCAATTCTTGGCAGTGGTCATGCCGAGCGTTTCGGCGGCTGCATCGACCTCGAACCAGCTCCGGCCGTGATTGATCCCCGATGCGACCACCGTCAGGCACACACCGTTGCAGGCGATCGAAGCACCGTCCGCTATGCCGGAGCGGTCGTAATTGCATGCGATGCGCAGTCGATGCAGTTGGCCCTGTGCCGTCGGCGTCAGGCTGACGATCTCGCCAATGTCGGTGACAATGCCGGTAAACATTCAGGCGCGCTCGTAGATGGTCAAAGTATCATCTTGCAGGGCTTCGCTAGCACGCTGAATGAGAGCCGGCGACCCCGTGAGAGCAGAGAGCGGCGTTGCATCCAGCGCCGCGAGGCCATCGCCACCGATCGCCTTGCGCCCGCGCAGCAGCCAGAGTTCATCGACATCTCCTGCGGCGACAAAGGAGGACGCGACACGTGCGCCGCCTTCCACCAGAAGCCGCGTGATGCCCTTCTCCGCCAGCACGTTCAGCACGGCCCCAAGGTCGAGCCGCGAAGTTGTCGCACTGGTTCGGACCCGGATTATTTGCGCGCCTGCGGCGCCAAGTTTGGTCGCCGCCGGCGCTTCCGCTAGTGTCGAAGCCATCACCCACACCGGTGTTTCGCGCGCGGAGCGAACCAACCGGCTGGTGCCCGAGATCCGCAAGTTCCGGTCAAGCACCACCCGCACCGGTGATTCCGCCTCCATGCCCGGCAGCCGGCAGGTCAGCAGTGGATCGTCAGCCTGTACCGTGCCGATGCCGACCAGGACGGCGTCGCATTGCGCGCGCAATAAATGCACCCTCGCCTTTGCGGCTTCGCCGGTAATGGCTACTGGCTTGCGGCCGGCACCGGCAATCTTGTCATCGGAGGAAACCGCAAGTTTCAGGATGACGTGCGGTCGCTTGTCCCGGAACCGCCTGAAGTGACCGGCGTGATCGCGCGCCGCTTCTGCCGCGCCGAGTCCGATATCGACAGTGATTCCCGCAGCGCGCAAGCGTGCATGGCCTCGTCCGGCCACTTCCGGGTTCGGATCTTCGATCGCCGATACCACGCGGGTAATGCCGGCCGCGACAATGGCGTCCGCGCAGGGCGGCGTCCTGCCGAAATGCGAGCACGGCTCCAGCGTGACATAGAGCGTCGCGTCACGGGCGGCGGCGCCAGCGCGCGCGATCGCTTCCGTCTCGGCGTGAGGGCGGCCGCTGGCTTGAGTCCAGCCGCGGCCGACAATCACACCATCCTTGACGATGACCGCGCCGACAGCAGGATTAGGCCAGCTCCGCCCGAGCCCACGCCGGCCCAGCGTCAGCGCGAGCTGCATGAACCGCCGGTCGGCGACTTTGGATTCCTTTGATTTTTGCGCGAACTGGTCTTCCAGAATGCGGAAGATCATTTGCGTAACAGGGCGAGCCGCGCGTCGTCATCGCCGGAGAGTTCACCCAGCACGGCTTCAAAATCTTTGGCTTCACGGAAATTGCGATAGACCGAGGCAAAGCGGACATAGGCGACGTCGTCGAGCTGCCGCAGGTGCTCCATTACGATCTCACCAATTGCTTCCGACGAAATCTCGGCTTCGCCACCGCTTTCCAGTTCGCGCACGATCGCAGAAACCATTTTTTCGACCCGCTCCGGATCCACCGGGCGTTTGCGGAGCGAGATTTGCAACGAGCGCACCAGCTTGTCGCGATCAAACGGCACCCTTCGCCCGTTGCGCTTGATGACCGTGAGTTCGCGAAGCTGCACGCGCTCGAAGGTAGTGAAGCGGAAATTGCAGGCGATGCACACCCGCCGCCGCCGGATCACGGCCGAATCCTCGGTCGGACGCGAGTCCTTTACCTGGGTGTCGAGACTGTTGCAGCTTGGGCAACGCATCCGGTTTGGATCCTATTGATAAATCGGGAAGCGATCGGTGAGCGCCTTCACCCGTTCCTTGATGGCGGTTTCTACCAGCGGCGCCTTGCCCTCGTTCGACTGCGCAATCGCGTTCAGTACTTCGGCGATCATGCCGGCAACCTGCTTGAATTCGGCGACGCCAAAGCCGCGCGTGGTCGCCGCCGGGGTACCCAGTCGAAGTCCGGAGGTGACGAACGGCTTTTCCGGATCAAAGGGGATGCCGTTTTTGTTGCAGGTGATTGCCGCGCGCACCAAGGCCTTTTCTGAAACGTTGCCTTTCAAGCCCTTCGGCCGGAGATCGACCAGCATCAGATGGTTATCCGTGCCCCCCGAGACGATATCGAAGCCGTGCGCGCGCAGCGCCTCCGCCAGCGCTCTGGCGTTCTCGACCACGTTCCTGGCGTAGAGTTTAAAATCCGGGCGGAGCGCCTCGGCGAACGCCACTGCCTTCGCGGCGATCACATGCATCAGTGGCCCGCCTTGCAGTCCAGGGAAAATCGCCGAGTTCAGCTTCTTGGCCAACGCCTCGTCGTTGCACAGGATCAAGCCGCCGCGCGGGCCACGCAGGGATTTGTGCGTGGTGGTGGTGGTGACATGGGCATGCGGCACCGGAGACGCATGCACGCCACCGGCGACAAGCCCTGCGAAATGCGCCATGTCGACCAGCAGATAAGCGCCAATGCTGTCGGCGATCTCGCGGAAACGCTTGAAGTCCCATGGCCGCGAATAGGCCGATCCTCCGGCGATGATTAATTTGGGCTTCACCTGCTCGGCCTGACGGGCAACCGCGTCCATGTCGATGAGCTGATCCTCTCGCCGCACTGTGTAATGCGAGGCCTTGAACCATTTGCCTGACATATTGACCGGCGAGCCGTGGGTGAGATGTCCGCCGGCGGCGAGATCGAGGCCCATGAAGGTGTCACCGGGCTGCAGCAGCGCCAGAAACACGGCCTGGTTCATCTGACTGCCTGAATTGGGCTGCACGTTCGCAAAGCCGGCGCCGAACAGTTTTTTGGCGCGCTCGATCGCGAGCGATTCCACCACATCGACCCATTCGCAGCCGCCATAATAGCGGTTACCAGGGTAGCCCTCGGCATATTTGTTGGTCAGCACCGAGCCCTGTGCCTCCAGCACCGCACGGCTGACGATGTTTTCCGAGGCGATCAGCTCGATTTCATGGCGCTGGCGGCCAAGTTCGCCCCTGATCGCCGCGGCAATATCGGGGTCGGCCTGCTCAAGCCGGGCCGAGAAGAACGAGTCGGGTGCGGAAGCGGTCTTGGCGCTGCTGGCAGAAGAGCTCATCGGCGAAATATCTCCACCGCCGCAGCCTGTTAGAGACATTGCGGCCGGTCTGGTGTGGCAATCGAAAGCGGCGTTGGCGGGATACCATATTGGGGGGCGGCGGCCAAGCACTTGCGGTACGAGGCTGATATTTATGCAAGATATGGTGGGCACACGGGTTTGCGAGCCGTCTCGCCAAGGGCTTCCGATCCCGCTCGCCCGCGCATTTCTTCCTTTCCTTTCATTGTGGCGAGCGAAGCTCGCCCTTTCTTATCCCTCCCTTCTTTTATGGGGTCGAGACGAGCAAAGCTCGCTCTGGGGTGGCGCGAAGCGCCGGGTGGGGGTTGCGTCATACACACGATAGCACCCCACCCTGCACATCGTTCGCTCCGCTCACGATCTGCTCTCCCTCCCCACGAGTGGGAGGGATGAAAACCACCGATGTCGTTATGGGGCGCGGTAATTCACACCACACCTCCGCGATCTCGCCGCGCGATGCGCGCGAGTTTTGCAAGTCATGAAGCCTTCTGAACATCAGAGGGCGTG
>NZ_DATEPI010000146.1:0-11615 GCF_035273305.1 Bradyrhizobium sp.
TCAAGGAATGTTGCCGCCACCAGATCGCCCACCGCCCCCACGAAATAAGGGCTGTCCTCATCGGCTAGCGCCAGTATCTGCTCGGGCTGCATCGAGAACTTTCCGGAAGTCGGGTCGTATTCGACATAACCGGATGCGGCCTGTGCGGAAAGCCACTCGCGGACGTAGCGCTCGCTCGTCTGCGTCGCCTCCGCAAGCTCGCCTGAACTGAGCGGGGCTTTTGCAGCCAGTGTCTTGTAAAGGCGGAGCTTGTCACCAATCAGCATCAGCGAGGTGTTCATTGCCGCGCCAACTTCGTTCAGCATTTTTCCCATGAACGCGCTGAGTCTGTCTGGATCGACGTCCACGATACCCTCCGCTGGATGGCCGGCTTCTTCAACGAGGCGGCCTGGTTTGCTCGGCGGCGGGCAGAGGCCGGATGCTGCGCTCGTGCTTACATATCTATGTCACGGCGGCGCGATGCAGGTTCAACGTTTCCGTCTAAACCGCGCCACCAGCTCAACGTGCGGAGTGTGACGGAACTGATCGACGGGGGTGACGTGCGCCAGCTCGTAACCGCCATCAACCAGGATGCGGGCGTCTCGCGCGAACGTCGCGGGGTTGCAGGACACCGCGACGATCACCGGCACGTTGCCGGTTGCAAGCTGGCGCACTTGCGCCTGCGCGCCTTGACGCGGCGGATCGAACACGACCGCATCATAGTCGCGCAATTCCTGCGCCATCAGCGGACGGCGAAACAGGTCTCGGACCTCGGCTTTGACCGGCTTCAATCCGGACGTCGCCATCGCCGCCTTCTGCAGCGCGGCGACCGCGCCCGCATCGCTGTCGAAAGCCGACACTCGCGAGTGCGCCGCCAGCCTGAGCGCAAAAGGCCCGACGCCGCAAAAGAGATCGGCAATGTGTTTGGCGCGCTTGCAATGGTCCATCACCAATCCCGCCAGAACTTCCTCGCCCGCCGCCGTGGCCTGCAGGAACGAGCCAGGCGGCAACGTGACCTCGGCGGGCCCGATCGCAATAGTCGGCGGCGTCCGCATCAGCACCAGCACGCCATGGCGGGTTAGGCGCGCGAGGTGATGCTGCTCCGCGACCCGCGAGAGCGCCGAAATGATGGCCGGCGCCAGGGGACCCGATCCCCGCACGTCGACGTCGAGGCCGTTGTTGGTCGCGGTGATCTGGATATCCAATGGCTTTGCCGTGGGGATCAGCGGCTCGGCGATCGCCCATGCCGCATTGAGTGCGCCGCCCAGGCCAGGATCGAGAATAGGGCATCGATCGACCGGAACGATGTCGTGTGAACCTGCAGCAGTGAAGCCGACCTTGAGTACATTGTGTGTGCCTGTTCGGGTGTGCAGCGTCATTCGACGCCGTCCGAGGCCGTGAGCGTCGATCAAGGGATCAACTTCGCAGTCGAGCTTCGCCTGCGCCATCGTTTCGATCACCAGGTTTCGCTTCCAGGCTTGGTAATGCTCGGCTTCCCAGTGCTGGATCGCGCAACCGCCGCACACCCCGAAATGCGGGCAAAGTGGCGTTATACGCTCGCGGCTGGCGCGCTCGACTGTCAGCAAGCGCCGCCGGTCGGGATGGCCCGGCACCGGCGCGACCTCGACCGTTTCGCCGCCGAGAGTGTAGGGCACATAGATGCTCTGCCCGGGTGCATGCGCGACGCCGTCGCCGAAATGGCCGACATCGTCGATCTCCAGACGCTCAACCACGGCGCGCGCCGATGAAGAACTCGAGATTGCCGTCGCCGCCGGTAATTGATGACGGAAACACCTTGATGTCGGTGCATCCGAGCGAGGCCGCGAATTCGGTGATGTCTTCGCAGACTTGCTGATGCACCGTGGCGTCGCGGATGATGCCGCGCTTGGAATGTTTTCGCTCCGCCTCGAATTGCGGCTTGATCAGCGCCAACAAATGCATCGGCGCTGCGGCCAGCGACAACGCCACCGGAAGCACGGCCTTTAGCGAAATGAAACTAACATCGATCACGACCACGTCGGGGCGCATCGGCAGCCGCTTGCCCTCGAAGTCCCGTATATCGGTCTCCTCCATGGAAACCACTTTCGGATGGCCGCGTAGCGAAGTGTGCAATTGCTCCCGGCCGACATCGATTGAGAACACGAGGTCGGCGCCATTGGCGAGCAGAACCTCGGTAAATCCCCCGGTGGATGCACCGACATCCAGGCAAACATGCCCCTCGACGTCGATCGGGTATTGTTCCAGCGCGCCCGCCAGCTTGACCCCACCTCGCGAAACAAAGGGATGCGCGGGCTGCGCTTGCAACTCGGCGTCAAGCGCGACGGTTTCGGAAGGCTGTGCAACGGCCTTGCCATTGGCCATGACGAGGCCCGCTTCGATGGCAGCCTGCGCCCGCGCGCGGCTCTCGAACAGGCCGCGCTCGACCAGTAAAATGTCAGCGCGCTTGCGGGCAGGGGCCATAATACCTTGGGCGCCGGCCGCCCCTTGCAATCAGGCCAGCTTGACCGTTTCGATCTTGAAGTCCTTTTTGAAGTCCTTGCCGAGGACCTCGAACACCTTGGCGACGATGCCCTTGGCGTCGAGGCCTGCGCGAGCGTACATCGCGTTCGGAGTGTCGTGGTCGAGGAACACGTCGGGCAGCACCATCGAGCGCATCCGCAAGCCGCCGTCGAGCATGCCATGCTCGGCCAGCGTCTGCATCACATGCGAGCCGAAGCCGCCGATCGCGCCTTCCTCGATCGTGAGCAGGATCTCATGCTCGCGCGCGAGTTTCAGCACCAGCTCGACATCGAGAGGCTTCATGAAGCGGGCGTCCGCGATCGTCGTGGAAAGTCCATGCGCCGCGAGCTCGTCCGCGGCCTTCTCGGATTCGGCGAGACGCGTTCCGAACGATAGCAACGCGATCTTGTTGCCTTGCCGGATGATCCGGCCCTTTCCGATTTCGAGCGGAACGCCGAATTCGGGCATCTCGACGCCGCGGCCTTCACCGCGGGGATAACGCACCGCGCTCGGACGATTGTTGATCGAGACCTGCGTGGCCACCATGTGCACCAGCTCAGCCTCGTCCGATGCCGCCATGATGACGAAATTCGGCAGGCAGCCCAGGTACGCATTGTCGAACGAGCCGGCATGGGTCGCGCCGTCGGCGCCGACCAGCCCGGCGCGGTCGATCGCAAAACGCACGGGGAGGCTCTGGATCGCCACGTCGTGCACCACCTGATCATAGCCGCGCTGCAGGAACGTAGAATAGATCGCGCAGAACGGCTTGAAGCCTTCGGTCGCAAGACCGGCTGCAAACGTGACCGCGTGCTGTTCGGCGATGCCTACGTCGAAAGTGCGCTTCGGGAAAGCCTTGGCGAAAATGTCGATCCCCGTACCCGAAGGCATGGCGGCCGTGATGCCGATGATTTTCTCATCCTTCTCGGCTTCCTTGACCAGGCTTTGGCCGAACACGTTTTGATAGGCGGGCGCGTTGGGCTTCGCCTTGGCTTGCGCGCCGGTCGCGACGTCGAACTTGACGACCGCGTGATACTTATCGGCCGAGGCCTCGGCCGGCCCGTAGCCCTTGCCCTTTTGGGTGACGACGTGGACCAAGATCGGACCGGTCTCCATGTCGCGGACGTTCTTCAGGACCGGCAGCAGGTGATCGAGGTTATGGCCGTCGATCGGTCCGACATAATAGAACCCGAGTTCCTCGAACAGCGTGCCGCCGCCCACCATGAAGCCGCGCGAATATTCCTCGGCGCGTTCGGCGCGATCGGCGATCACCTTCGGAAGGTGTTTTCCGAGCTGTTTGGCGGCCTCGCGCAGCGAGCGGTAGGTCTTGCCTGAATATAACCGCGACAGATAGGCGGACATCGCCCCCACCGGGGGCGCGATCGACATGTCATTGTCGTTAAGAATGACGATCAGCCGCGAATTCATCGCGCCCGCATTGTTCATGGCCTCGTAAGCCATCCCGGCCGACATGGCGCCGTCGCCGATCACGGCGATAACATTGTTCTTGCCGCCCGAGAGGTCGCGCGCCACGGCCATGCCGAGGGCGGCGGAAATGGAGGTAGAAGAATGAGCGGCGCCGAACGGATCGTAATCGCTTTCGGTTCGCTTGGTGAAACCGGACAGACCGCCACCCGTGCGCAAGGTGCGGATGCGATCACGACGACCGGTTAGAATCTTGTGCGGATAGGCCTGATGACCGACGTCCCAGATCAACCGATCGCGCGGAGTATCGAAAATGTAGTGCAGCGCCGTCGTCAATTCGACGACGCCCAGTCCGGCCCCGAAATGACCGCCGGTTACGGAAACCGCATCGATGGTTTCCTGACGAAGCTCGTCGGCAACCTGTCGAACCTGGTCCACCTTGAGCCGGCGCAGGTCGTCTGGTGTCCGAATGGTGTCGAGAAGCGGCGTCTTGCTAAATACGGTCACAGCCATGTTCCAATTTTGCCTGTCGGGACAAGCTCCCGACGTAAGTTGGTTGCGCAATCCCCCGCGCAGCGAAAGCCCAGACGCCGGACGCACCTGAGTAGGCCGAAGCCCGATTTATAGGTCTAAATGCGCTCCGGGTCGGTCAATGTGATAAGCATCACCTTGGCGATTTCACCCTTCCAAGCCCGTTTCTGTTAGCTAGATCAAGCCCTTACTGCAACAACTACCGCCGGCGGATTCACGCTTAACAGCCCAACGCTCGGTACGCTTTACACCAAAGCCGGGCTTAAAGCCAACCCGCCGAACCCTAGGGAACCGGTGTGGAACCGGCCACGAGGGGCCGATTTTAACCCCCACGGGAGCAGGATTGTTCCGGCTGGCCTGAATTCACGGCTTAACCGTGTTGGAGATGGTAGCTGGTTCGAGCTGTTTCCAGCCCCATTTGCGGCAACGCCCTCGCCAGCCGCGATCGCCAGTGCGGCTTCGGGGAGGGCCACGCGGCTCAGCACGATCGGTTCGCAGACGATCATGAGAGATCGGAGCCGTGGGGCCAGCCGCAGCGCAAAAGTTATTCAGGCCGCGCGGTGTCGCTGTGGCCGATCCACCTGACATTCACGTTCGTTGCTTAATGGGAGGCCGACCTGGCAGCATCAGGCAGGTTTGGGTTTATTGAACGTCCAGCGGCTCCGTGCCGGTCACCTGGCCATTAGCGTCGGTGGTGATCTTCTCGACCCGTGCCTCCGCCTGCCGCAGTAATTCCTCGCAGCGCCGCTTCAAGGATTCGCCGCGTTCGTAGATCGCGACTGACTCCTCCAGAGGCACCTTGCCTTCTTCCAACCGCTTGACGATGGTCTCAAGCTCCTCGAGCGCCCGCTCGAAGCTCAGCTTCTTGACGTCGATTTGAATATCTTCAGCCATATTCTTATCCCGCTTCTTCCCGCTTGGCGCGCACTCAACCACACATATGCGGAGGTATTGTGGTCGCTATTTACGCCCCCATCAATGCGGAAACGTGCGCGGCAACCGACTCCTGAAGGCCCTGCAGGTCATAGCCACCCTCGAGCACAGAGACAATTCGGCCGCTAGCGCTGCTATCGGCGACATCCATCAGTTTGCGCGTGACCCAGCCGAAATCGTCCGCTTTCAGATTCAGTGAGGCCAGCGGATCGCGATAGTGTGCATCAAAACCGGCTGAAACGATCATGAGTTCGGGATTGAATTTGCGCAGCTGCGGCAGAATGAGGTTTTCGAATGCAGCCCGGAATTTGGCGCTCCCGTCTTCCGCGGCCAGCGGCGCATTGACGATGGTGTCGTGCTCGCCGCGCTCGCTTTTCGCGCCGGTACCCGGAAACAGTGGCATCTGGTGAGTTGAGCAATACATCACCGTCGGATCAGCCCAGAAGATTTCCTGGGTGCCGTTACCGTGATGAACATCGAAATCGACGATTGCCGCGCGACCGATGCCGTATTTGCGTTGGGCATGCCGCGCAGCTATCGCGGCGTTGTCGAAGAAACAGAAGCCCATGGCTCGACTGGCTTCCGCATGATGGCCCGGAGGACGCACTGCCACGAACGCATTATTCTGGCTACCGGACATGACAGCGTCGGTCGCGGCGACTGCACCGCCGACGCCTCGCATCACCGCCTCCCAGGTGCCGGGCGACATCGACGTATCGCCGTCGATATAGACCACACCGCTCGAAGGCGCGAGATGTCGGATTTCTTCGATGTAGTGGTCGTTATGACAAAGCGTCACCAGGTCCAGATTGCCTTCCGGCGCTTCGCCGCGCACAAGCGGATTGAAGTGATCTGCCGCGAGCACCTGATTGATCGCCCGCAGGCGATCGGCGCGTTCCGGATGTCCGGGAGGTGTGGCATGGTTCAGGCAGGCGGGATGAGTAAGTAGAAGCGTCGTCATGCAATTTCCTGGCGCGTCGGCCGCGCTTTCGAGAAGCCGCTAATCTAGGGCCTCGCCAGCCGCTCGGGAAGAGCACGTCCAATTGGAGTTGGTGTCAGTTCAATCGCGCAATGCGCTTGGCGCTCACAGCTACAATCGGACTATGGGCCTGGAAATAGCCGTAGAGCGCATCGACGTCATAGACGCCAAATCGCGCATCGGTGCCCTCTTTGAGCACGGTAAAGCCGTCGCCTCCGAGCGCGAGATAATTGTTTACGGTTACGCGGTAGTTCATCGAAGGATCGATGCGCTGACCATTCAGCAACATGCGATCCGAAATCACGTGCTCGCCATACGGCTTCGCTGCGTCCCAAGCATATTGGAATCCGTTCGAAACCTGCAGAATGCGCGGTCGTTTCGGATCCAGCCATTGCTGCTCCAGCAGATCCTTGATCTGCGTTCCCCTCAGAGTCAGCGTGACGAGCTGATTACGGAATGGCTGACTGGCGAACAGGTCGGCATAGGTCACCACTCCATCTTCTTTCCGGGTTATGTCGGTGCGGATGCCGCCGGGATTGGTGAATGCGATCATCGCGGACCCGCTTTCTTCCGCAGCGGTCGCGGCGAGTTGAGCGTCGGCGATGATGTCTCCGAGTTTGCTTTCGCCGGTGCCGTCGGGCACGCGCGATAAGCTCTCGGTCACCGATCCCGCCCGGCGTTCGGCGATGGGAGCTGCCAGTTTCTCGTAGGATTCGAGCAAGGCGGTCTGCTCCGGATTCCTTGCCAAGGCCGCAGTGCGGACGATGACGTTGTCGGCTTTGGCGCTGATGATGTCCCGCGTGGCAGGATCGAGCTTCAGGTCGATCGCGGTAACCAGGGTCCCGAACTTGTCGCCGCTGGTGACCAGACGTCCATCGATGTCGCAAACATAGGCTCGGTGCGTATGACCGCTGATCACGACATCGACGGCCTTGTCGAATTTTCTGACGATATCCACGATCGGTCCGGAAATGCCGGGACATTCGTTGTAGTTCCCCGTCGGAAATCCACCCTCGTGGATAAGCACAACGATAGCCTCAACACCTCGCGCCTTCAGCTCTGGCACGAGCGCGTTCACCGTTTCGGCCTCGTCGCGGAATTCGAGACCGGTCACCCCTTGCGGGGAGACGATGCCGGGCGTCCCCTTCAACGTCAGTCCGATGAACGCGACCGGGATCCCCTCGAAATTCCTGATCTCATAGGCAGGAAAGATAGTTTTACCGCTGGTTTTGTCGAAGGTGCTGGCCGCGAGATAATGAAATTTGGCGCCGGCAAACGGGTGCGGCCCCTGGCATTTTTCGACGGGATGACAACCGCCGTATTGCATGCGAAGCAGTTCGTCCTTGCCCTCGTCGAATTCGTGATTGCCGACAGAAGCGATTTCGAGCCCCATCATCGACAGCGCTTCAATTGAAGGTTCGTCATGAAACATCGCCGACAACAGCGGGCTAGCGCCAATCAGGTCGCCGGCTGCGACAAAGATCGTGTTGGTCGCTCGGTCGCGGAGTTGCTTCACTAGTGTTGCCATGTATTCGACGCCGCCTGCCGCAACGTCGATCGATTTGGTTTTGTCCTCGGGATCAGCGATCCGGATTCCACCGGTCGGCGGCCGAAGGTTGCCGTGAAAATCATTAATCGCAAGAATCCTCACCTCGACCGGCGCAGCCTGGGCGTTGGCGGGGCATGCCGGGCCTGGCGCGCACACCAGCATCACGGCTGCGAGGATGGAGAAGAGCGGATATCTCATAAATGCGTCAGAGCCAGCCAGAAAACTGCAGCACTTTTCTCGGGTCGAGCATTTATGCCTTCTTGCGCGAGAAAAATGTCTTAAAGGCTTCGACTGCTTCGGCGGAGCGCATGCGTTCGCCGAATAAATGGCTCTCCTGATCGATTCTGCGGGTCAGATCTTCCGGAGGCAGTCGCAACAGCCGGCGCGAGATCGCGACCGCTTCCGCCGGCAATGCGCAAATTTCCCGCGCAACCTTGCGCGCCTCCGGCTCGGTGTGACCCGGCGAGACCACGACGTTGACCAACCCCGCGACACGGGCGTCGTCGGCGCTGATCGTCCGCCCCATCACCAACGTAGCGAATGCGCGGTGGTAACCCATCGTACGAGGCATCAGCAGGCTTGAGGCACCTTCCGGAACCAGGCCGAGATGAATGAAGGGTGTAGCGAAGGTTGCTGTCTTGCTGGCGAGAACGTAATCGCAATGAAACAGCATAGTGGTGCCGATGCCGATTGCCACGCCATCGACGGCGGCGATGATCGGCTTGGCATTATGCGCGAGGGAATAAAGGAATTTGATGGCGTTGGATGCTCTCGGCGTGTCCGGCTCTGAGGTGCTGTCCTTCAGGAAGTCTTCGAGATCGTTGCCGGCGGTAAATACGCCCGATCCGCCGGTAATGATCATGCAGCGAATGCCCGGATTGTTTTGCGCGGTGTCGATCGCATCGCTCATGGCGCGATACATGTCCTGGGTGATGGCGTTTTTCTTCTCAGGGCGCCGCAGTGTGATCACCCGGGTCGCATCTTCGTCGGTCACGATCAGTTGGCCAGGCATGATGCTGTCCTTCGGACGGGCGGCGTGCAGCCGCTGGCGAGACTTCCGATTACAGCTTACATCATCTCGGCGACCGCCCCAAACCGGCCAGCACCCGTTTTCGACGGCGGCTGGATAACGCGCTCGAGGAATACGCGATGCAGTTAACGGGGATACACCACCTGACCGCGATTTCCGCGAAGCCACGCCATAACCTGGCGTTTTACACCGGTTTGTTAGGCATGCGACTGGTCAAGAAGACCGTCAACCAGGACGACGTCAGCGCGTACCATCTGTTCTATGCCGACGGAAAAGCCAGCCCCGGCAGCGACCTGACCTTCTTTGATTTTCCGTTGGATCCGGAGCGACGCGGCGCCAACAGCATTTCACGCACCGGGCTGCGCGTCGGGGGCGAAAAAAGCTTCGGCTATTGGCGGGATCGGCTGGCGAAGGCCGGCGTCAATGCCCGGGACGTGGTCGAAGTGGACGGCCGATTGACCCTGCCGTTTGAAGATGGCGAGGGCCAGCGGCTGGTGCTGGTTGATGATGGCGGGGCCGGTGCAGCCAACGCATGGGAGAAGAGCTCCGTCCCTGCGGAGCACCAGATTCGCGGCCTCGGTCCCATCGTGCTCACAGTGCAGAATCTTGCGCCGCTCGAGCAGGTCCTCACCCGCGTGATGAATATGCGCCGTGTGCGCGAATATGCTTCACCCCATTCAACAGCTCCGGTTCATGTATTTGCGATGGGCGAGGGCGGCCCTGCCGCCGAGTTGCACGTTATCGAGCAGCCGAACCTTGCAGCTGCGCGGCAAGGTGCTGGTGGCGTGCATCACGTCGCCTTTCGCACGCCCGATGACGAGCAGTATCATGCGTGGGCACGACGCCTGAACGAGCTTGGAATCCCGAACAGCGGCGAGATCGATCGATTTTATTTTCACAGCCTTTATTTCCGCGAACCGAATGGCATCCTGTTCGAGATCGCCACTGACGGGCCCGGCTTTGCCACTGACGAGCCGATCGAGCAGCTCGGCGAGAGGCTCGCGTTGCCGCCATTTCTGGAAGCGCGCCGAGCGGCGATCGAAGCTGGCCTGAAGCCGCTGGGCTGAAGCGCAGGCGCGCTCGAACTGGCCCGGAGGAAGCTTTGCTTCGTCCTGCAATTCTGCCGGCGAGCCGGGAAGAATCCGTTCGAAATTCAGCATCCTCTGCAGATGCTTGGCGGGTTACCTTCACTCACTTTGTTGCGCTCACCCAGCTTATTTCGGTGCCTGACTGCTGCTCTTCTCGCATGACGCGATCTCGGCTCGATTAGCAGCGGACGCCTTATTCTGACGCCTTGCTGCACGGGCAAGCTGCGGTAAGCGGCAGGAGGCGGGGCGGTGGGAATGGCAGGCGGGCTTATCGCCGGCGGCGGAATCGCGGGCACCCGGGCAGCATTGCCGATCCCGCTGGGATCATTGACCGACCCGTTAAGACCGCGCGCATTCCCCGGTCCCGGAGCAATGCCGCTCACCCCGGCATCCTGGCCAGGCGATCTCGAAGGCGCGGCCAGGCAAAGCAGCACAACGCACAACAATGACACTCTGCCGATCGAGCATCGGCAGGGAATCATTGAAACAAGCGGCGCGTTTCTCTTCAATCGAACATCCTTGCGACATATCATGCCTCAAAGAAGAACTTGCGAGGAGAAACGAAAGTTCCCAAAGTCGAGGTTGGGTCAACCTGTAAACTTGACGGGCATCTTCGAAATCAATTTCGCGTCAGCAATGCGGGTTAAGTTCGCGGCAAGGGCGAGCTCAGTGCTGAAAGCACGCATGCATTTTCGGTCGCCATTGATACGCTGAAGGACAGGGAGGACGGGGACGAGCACCGGCAGGACACTCGTTCCATACGCGCGCGCCGGTACCCCAGCCGTCGACGACGCATGCACCGCCGGACGTACTGTGACAGCCGGGGCCGCATCCGTCGGCGGCGCTCGCAGGGACAATGCTGTTCACGATCAGGAAAAGCACTGCGATCAGAGACGTTCTCATTGGCCTGCTCATTGCCTTTGCCCCTCTATCGCTCCAACCGTCGCTCAACTCGCTTGCGGCTGTTGCCCACTTTCCTGACTGCTTTTTTCACAGCAGCTTTTGACTTGCCGGATTTGTTCGCCGCGTACCTGACCTCGTAGTCCTGCCCGCCCGCTACACGGGAGCGGTCCTGTTTACGTCCGCGACTGCTCTGTTTTTTTGCCATTGCGCTATCTCCCTTGTTCCCACGCAACGCACGACGGAATGTTCGGGTTCCAAAATAGGGCCGGCCTGGATCGGAACGAATGCGATCCTTTTCGTCTTAGTTTTGTTGTGTGGCGTGAAGGTAGTTCGATGCGTACACCCTCGATTGTGCCCGATGGCGAAGATCAGAACGTCTATCTTGTTCTGGATGATTTCGGCCAAAACGGCCGGGCGTGGCGCGAGGCCGACACCGAAGCGACTGACCTGGAATCCGTAGTCGGCAATCTGCTCAACGGCGAATATAAAAACCCGGTGCGGGTGGTAGGGTTCAACACTAGTGAAGGTTGGTCCCAAGACGTATCCGCGGAGGTTGCGCGCGAACTGCGCCAGCGTTGCGACGAGCAGATGCGGGATGTGCCGTTCTTCCTGCAGGAGTTCGTGGACCGTTATGAAGGCCGTTATCACGACGTGCAATTACCGCTGCCCATGCGATTGTAGAGATGTAGCCCGACAAGCGGA
>NZ_DATEPI010000147.1:0-2481 GCF_035273305.1 Bradyrhizobium sp.
GCTTGCCCGCGCGTAGAGATTTGATCAATGCGTCCATATCGACTCCGTTCGACCGGCCTCAAATCACCGGAGTGTCACCGGCAGACGGGGCGATTGCCGCCGGACGCCTGATCCCTGCAGTACTAACGCTCACCCTGCCCAATCTGTTCGATTCGGCGTGGCTCACCGGCAGCCGGACTGTATTTCCGCTGGTTCCCCCCATATATAAGTCGGACGTCATCGCCCGCCAAGGGCGTTCAGGCCGAGAGCCCGAGACCCCAACCTTATGCTGAACGACATCTACAACAAGCGCATCATCGAACTGGCGGGCAACATTCCTCGGATCGGGCGGCTCGCCGCACCGGACGCGAGCGCTACGGCGCATTCCAAGCTGTGCGGCTCGACTGTGAAGGTCGATATCAAAATGGAAGGGCCTGTGGTCACCGACTTTGCCCATGACGTGAAGGCCTGCGCACTGGGACAGGCCTCCTCCTCGATCATGGCCCGGCACGTGGTCGGCTCGAACGCCGACGAACTTCGGCAATTGCGCGAGACGGTACGCAAGATGCTGAAGGAAAATGGCAGTCCGCCCGAGGGCAAATGGAGCGAAATAGCCCTGCTCGAGCCGGTGCGCGACTACAAGGCACGGCATGCCTCGACCATGCTGACCTTCGACGCCGTGGTCGATGCGATCAACCAGATCGAGGCCAAGTCAAAGCAGCCGGCGTCAGCTCAGGGTTGAGTGCACTACTTGGCCGGCGCGGTCTTCGCAACGCTGCCCGTGGGAGCCAATGCTTCGGCCGTCTTGGTGGATTTCGCCGCTTGTGAATCTGTGGCGACGTCCGCCGCGCTGCCGACAAACCGATCCTGAACCGGTTTTGTGACGAGTCCTGCCACTGGGGTGTTGGGCGCGTCAAACCGTGGTGGGAACACCTCGGCAACCGCATCGGTGGTCGTAAGGTTCGTCAGCCGCAATTCTTCCCGTGACAATTCGTGTAGGTCTTCCCATGGCGGCACGTTGAGCGACAGCGACAGCAAATCACCGGCGCCACCCATATCAAAAGTGTATTTGGCGAGCCGGCCGATGTCGCGTTCCACGATCATCATGTCCTGGGCGGTGTAGCTGGCCGCCTTGGCATCGTCGGCGCGATCCCCCATCCAGATCTGATGCACGCGGACATGCGCGCGATCGGGCACGTACCGCGTTTTGCCCGAGAGCAGCAGATATACGCACATCGATTCACAATAGGCGGCCGGATCAATCGTGGCGCGGCCTTGCGCGGAGTCTGCATTAACGCTGGTGCCGACCGTGGTCAGCAGGCCCAGATTGCGCCAGCGCCGACCGAGCGCGATCGAGTCGTTGACGGAGCCCCCGCTTGAATCAAGCACAATGGTCGCTCCACCGAGCTGACGTCCGCGGGCAAAGTCGTCGAAATCCTTCGGACTGTCCGCGGTCACGATTCCGACAGCGCTGACCCAGCCTCGACAATTCGGCTGGCACCCGACCCAGCTAAATCGCATCGGCAATTTACGCTGTTCAAGAGTAGCGCCTGCGCGCGCCGAACCGACTTGCGTAGCGATAATACCGGGCAATGCGATGCAAATCGCGGCGGCGGTGAGCAATGCCCATCCGCGAAATCTTGACGAACTTCCGAGTCTCAATTTGGATCCTTCCCCTCACGCCGAAACGATCTGGCAATGGCCCCACGTGAACGCCGCGATTCGCTTAATGCTGGCGTGCCAAAAGGGTACCGCTGGCAAGCGTTATGGTCCATAGAACCTTTGCTGCACCGCCGTCCGGACCATTGATATTTCTAAAACTGTGGCACAATTACTTCCGCAATGAAGTTCCATGCCGGGGAACCGAGCAAAAGTTCGCTTATCTTTGTAGCAACTGCCTGTGAAACACTCGCTGCAAGAAAGTTGTGTTGAATGCGGCAGCGCCTTGGGGCGGTTCCCGCGCAACGGCGCGCGCGCACTGATCTGGATTTACCGGCACACACTTTCCCCATTGGTCGGCTACAACTGCCGTCATCTGCCTACTTGCTCGGTCTACGCCGATGAAGCCATTGCACGCTTCGGTCTATGGGGAGGCGGATGGATGACGCTTGCACGGCTGTTGCGCTGCCAGCCGTGGGGGACGTCGGGGATCGACAACGTGCCACTGACAACCCCGCCGGGTGCACGCTGGTATCTGCCCTGGCGGTTCGGGAGATGGCGCGGCGTCAACGGTCCGTGACACAGAAGATGCTGCACCGCTTTCAGCCGAAATGCGCATTGATGCTATAGGAACCGCGGCATAGGTCGGAAATTGGTCTCATGCGATGATACGTGCATGCGACGACGAGGACCCGATCAATGCGCTGGAAAACCAGCGGGGGTCACGATCCCAGACACATCGACCTACTGGCGGCTGTTGCGCTGCTCGTCTTGATACTGGCCCTCTGGAGAGTCTTCAGCGGCGCTCCGGACAAGCCCAGCACCACCGCGTTCATCGTGCCC
>NZ_DATEPI010000148.1:0-30477 GCF_035273305.1 Bradyrhizobium sp.
ACCCGGGCGCCGGGGTTTGCAATGATCCGGCGGCTGACACTCGGATAGCGGCGAGCCAGCAACGCGTCGGTGACAACTTCCTTCAGCCACCACCGGCCTGAAATGGCCAGCAGGTGCTGCTCGCTGCTTTTTCCCGCGATCTCGACCAGGTCTTCTGTGCTCAGACGCGCCGACTCCGTCAGAACAGGACCAGCGATCGCAATCTCCTCGTTGCCGGCCAGGCGGCGAACAACCGAAGGCGGAGCTTGGGCGATCGGCGCGAGTTGAGCACTGATTTCAGCCAGCGCCATGCGAGCACTGACATCCGCAAGCGCTCGAATCTCGATTGTTCTAACAAGACGTTCGAGCACCTCATCAAACAGTTCGATCTGTTCGTTGTTCAGGCCGGCCGCGGACGACAAAAAGAGGTCCGTGACGCGCCTGATACTATCGAGGCTTTTTTCCGCTGAGCCGATCTTTATGGCCGCCTCGACTTCTTCGGAAATGGATAAATATGATTGTGGCATCGCTCATCCTGAGCGTTGGCGCGCTGTTCTAAGCTGGTTAATGGTTTCTAGAGCGAATACCTGAACGTTCGGTAAAACCGGCTCCGACGCGACAAGCTCGCTGTTCATCATCCCTCCCCATTTTTGTGGGGTCCGAGACGAGCAGAGCTCGCTCTATGGGTGACGCGAAGCGCCCAGCGCAGGTAAAGCCGCCCTATTTGGGCTTTTTCGCCGGCTCGGCCGGCCGCGCAACTCCCCAGGGATCATACTTTTCCTTGGGCTCCGGAATTCTCTGCAGCGCGGCCTTGTAGGCGGCATCATCCGCCTTGGGCCTCTTCTGCTCTGACTTGTTGTCATCGCCCGGATGGTGCCTGCTGCCCATCTGGGCGTTCGCAGGCATTACCGCCAACGCAGCGATCACGACTGCGAGGCTGAGAATTTTCATGAAGCTCTTACTCCCCTGACTTTCAGCTCGCACTCAGCTCCCGCAGAGCGCCGGGATCAAGCCTCAAGCTGATCGATCGGCGAGACAATACCAGGCAATGAGGAGCGGCTAGCCAGCCAGCGCGCCAGCAGCATGCCCGCGATCATCGCCGCCACAAAAATGACCGCCGCACGCGTGCCGAAGCCGAGCGCCGTCAACGCCGGACCAGGGCAAAAGCCCACCAATCCCCACCCGAGTCCAAAGATGGCAGGACCGGCAACAATCCGAACGTCCAGTTCGCGACTGGTCGGCACGTGGAATTTTTCACCAAACAGCGGGCCCGGTCGCTTCAAAACCCATTTGTAGCCGGCGAGCGTAACGGCGACGGCTCCGGCCATGACGAACGCGAGGCTTGGATCCCAACTGCCCGAACCAATGCCGCCGAGATCAAGAAAATTGAGCACCTTTGCGGGGTCAGACATCCCGGACAGCGCCAGTCCGAGGCCGAAGATCAAACCGATAAAAAATTGGGCAATGATGGCCATGGCGTTCAACCCAGATGCCGAGTGACGAACACTGTCGCGAACCCTGCCGCCATGAAGGTGATCGTTGCGACAAACGATCGTACTGATAGCCGCGAAATCCCGCAGACGCCGTGCCCGGAGGTGCAACCGCTGCCCCACACAGAGCCAAAGCCAACCAGGAAACCCCCTAGTACAAGGATGCTAGCGTTGGCCTGAATGGTTTGCGCCGGAAAACGCCCGGTTGCCAGCAGTACGACCATTGGCGCAGCAATGAGCCCCGCCACGAAAGCAAGCCGGCCGGCCAATTCAGCGTCCTCGTAGGGTGGAAACAGGCGCGCGGCGATGCCGCTGACACCGGCAATTCGTCCAGTAAGGGCCATTAACAATACCGCGGACAATCCTATTAGCGCACCGCCTGCAAAGGAGGCGATCGGCGTGAAGGAAGTGGCAACGTAAGGCATCAGGAATCTCCACCGATGCAATTACCCCGACGCCGATACACTAGTGCTCCATGCATCCAGCACAAGGTGCAGAAGTCCCAACAAATGGCTTATGCGACCGCAGCCCCTCTCGCTGGACACCCTGGCGATGCCTACGGTTCCTGAATTCAACGGCGGTTAACATTACCATCAAATTGCACGAGAGCGCCGAAGGCCTTCTTTCCCTTTCCTGCGCTAGGATTCCGCCGATGCGGTGGAAACGCGGCGCTGCGGGCGCTTGCCGATCCTCGCCGACGGGATACAGGAAGTGGCCCAGATTGCCGACACACCGGCGGTCGCTCTCGCGCGCGTCGATGACGCGAGCAAGCAACCGCGAAGGATCGCAGTTTCGCGAGGCGGCGGAGTCGCGCCACTTGCCGCAATCGACGTGAACCAGTGGCGCGCGCTGGCCGGACGCGCAATTGAGCCAAACGGCTATTACCTGCCGGGCTGGGCCTTGGCAGTGAACGCATTTGCAAGCGGCCGCACCGATGTATCAACACTGGTTGCTCGAGATCGTCATTCGCAAAACGGCAACGCCCGACTGATCGGGCTGATGCCATTCGTGCCGATGGCGCGCGCGTACAAAATTCCGCTGCCCGCTTTCGTAAGCGCTGAACCCTATGGCACGCTATGCACGCCGCTGCTCGATCCGGAGATGGCGCACGATGCGGCCCGGGAATTGATGCGACACGCACGCGACGGTGGAGCCCATGCGCTGGTGTTGCACGATGTATCGCTTGACGGCGCCGTCATGCGGGCTTTCAGCGAGGTGTTGCGACAGGAGCGCCTGCGCTGGCGCGTTCTCAACTCACATCTGCGCGCCTGCCTCGACGCTACGCGCGAGTGCGATGACATGCTGCGCGAGGCCTTGGGTGCCAAGAAGCTGAAAGAGCTGCGCCGGCAGCGCCATCGCCTGGCCGAGCATGGGGCGGTCAGTTTCGCAATCGCGCGCACCGCCGATGAGGTCACGACCGCGCTCGAAACATTCCTATCGTTGGAAGCCAGCGGATGGAAAGGAATGTGTCGCACCGCGTTGATCCAAGATGAGGGCGATGCCCGGTTCATCCGCCGTGCGGCTCCGGCTCTCGCCGAACACGGGCAATGCGAGGTCGTGACGTTAACGGCTGGCAATACCGCAATTGCGGCCGGCATCGTGCTTCGCCACCAGGAGCGCGCCTTCTATTTCAAGCTCGGGATTGACGAGCGGTTCGCGAAATTCTCGCCTGGCGTGCAACTCACGCTCGATCTGACCCGGCATCTCTGCGACGATCCTGCGATTGCCACCGCCGACTCCACGGCAAGCGCCGATCATCCGATGATCAATCCGATCTGGCGCGGACGGTTTGCGATTGGCGACGTCCTGATCCCGCTTCGGCGGAACGATCCGATGGTGTGGCTGATCCAGGCGGCGATGATAATTCGAGGCGCCATACGGGTGATCGCTCGCCGCGCGATCCATCTCGTTCCCGGTAAGCACCGCCCTCCCCTAAATACTACCTGGTCTATTCGGCCGCCTGCGCATTGACCTCCGCCGAAACCTGGCGGATGGCACGGGCGAGTTGTTCCGCGGGCTGAGCGCCGGACACCGCGTACTTCTGCGCGAACACAAACGTGGGCACGCCGGAGATGCCCTTGTCGGAAGCCTCCTTGGCCCAGGCCGAAATCAACGCGACGTCTTCGTCGCTCGCAAGGCGTCTGCGTACGTCCTCGGCATTTAGCCCGCAATCGGCCGCCGCCTGTACCAGCACGTCAATATTGGTCAGATCCCCGCCGTCACGGAAATACAATTCCATCAAGCGTTGCTTCATCTCTGCCGATTTGCCCTCGGCCTCGGCCCAGTGAATCAGCCGGTGGCAGTCGATGGTGTTGGGTTGACGTTTTACCAGGTCGGGCCGGTACTCCAGTCCCTCCTCGTTGGCAGCGGAGACCACACGCCCGGCAATACCTTTGTACGCCTCGGGCGAGCCGAACTTCGCAGTGAGGTACTCGTCACGGCTGATCCCCTCGCGCGGTACCCACGAATTGAGAAAGAACGGGCGCCACTTGATTTCCACCGGCACATCCGGCGTCAACGCGAGAGCGTTCTCGATCCGGCGCTTGCCGATATAGCACCAGGGACACACCACGTCGGAGACGATGTCGATTTGAAGCGGTTTCAGGGTGCTCATCGGGCGTTCTCCCTTGGAAGCCCAGAGATAAGCTCCAATCGCAACCTCGACAAGGCTGCTATTTGAGACTTGCTGCCATCATCCGCATCCGTTCGGCAGTCAGGTCATCGGCGGGAAAGAACGTTTCCAACGCCAATTCCGATAGCGTGATGTCAACGGGCGTACCGAAGATCATCGTTGTCGAAATAAAGCTCAGTGTCTCGCCATCGAGCCGCAGCTTGAACGGTATGGCGACATTATCGGCCGACGGCGGAGCCGACCTTGCCGGGATCCGATAAGCCTTTAGCTCCTGATACAAGCTTATCAGTTCGGGATCGGCGGTGGCTTCACATTGGCGGTGCAAGCGCTCGAGCAAGTGGCTGCACCATTCGGCGAGATTGACAGTGCGCGATGCCAGCGCTTCGGGGTGAAAAGCGAGGCGCAGAATGTTCATGGGTTGCGCGAGCAACCGCGGGGGAATGCTCTTTAGGAGCGGCATCACCATCCGGTTTGCGGAAACCAGGTTCCAGTGCCTGTCGTAAGCCAGCGCGGGATTGGGCTCATGCGCGCTCAGCACCTGATCGATTGCGGCCCGCGCTGATTTCAGCGCGGGATCCTCGAGCGAGCGCTGCGGAAAGGCCGGCGCATAACCCGCCGCGACCAGAAGTACATTGCGCTCGCGCAGCGGCACATCGAGACGCTCCGCCAGCTTCAGGACCATGTCGCGCGATGGCGCCGCTCGCCCTGTTTCCACGAAACTCAAATGCCGCGCGGAAATCTCGGCGTCCCCGGCAAGGTCGAGTTGGCTGAGATGGCGGCGCTGACGCCATTGGCGGAGATGATCGCCGACATGCGCCGGCTTGGCGGCGTCGGCTCGCGCGCTGGCAGTGTTTGCGTTCATGGCGGAAAACCTACCATGCGAATTTCACACATTCCATTACGTCGCAGGTAATGGAATCGCCGAGCCGGTCGGGTCATCGTGCGCTTCCAATCCACTCTCACCGAAGGAGATCACGATGATCCATCCATCCTTGTTCCTGCGCCGGGCTATTCTTGCCGATGCCATCTTCAGCGGCGTCTCAGCGGTGTTACTTACCTTCGGCGCCGGCGAGCTTACGCCACTGCTTGATTTACCAGAGGCGCTGTTGCGCGGGACCGGTCTGTTCCTGATCGCCTATACCGCGCTGGTCGGCTGGCTCGGCATGGGACCATCGATGCCAAAGCCGCTGGTAGCCGTCGTGATAGCAGGCAACGCGGCCTGGACCGTCGCCAGTATCGCCCTGCTGTTCAGTGGCGCGGTCACGCCCAACCTCCTCGGCGAAAGCTTCGTCGCCGTCCAAGCGTTCATCGTGGGCGCGCTGGCCGAGTTGCAATTCATCGGCCTGCGCCGAAGTGGCGGCGAATTGGCGGCCTAGAAGTTCAGTGACCGCAAGCGAAGCAATCCGAGCGCATTGTGAATTCGAATTGCTTCGTTCGCTTCTCCTGGTCGCAAGGACGCGAAGCGCAGCACAGTTACTGGAAGGCCAGGAAGGTACACTGAAGGAGGCCAATCAGGGCGCGGTCGACCTGACGCGTTGCCTGAACGGAGCTTAGGCCGAAGCCCGACTGTCGCGAGCCGGCTTCCTTTCCTGCTTGCCGCTGGCATTACCACTGGCCCTGGTGAATATTCCGGGCCGTACTGACATCGCTTTACGAGTGCTTATCTGGCCGCCGTCGCCATTCGGTTGCTTCCCGTTAAGGTGCTGGCCGTTCAGTTTGACGCTGTTCGCGTGCCCGTTCATTTCCGCGCCGGGGTTCTTCTGAAGCGGCTCGTTCGCAGTCGCTTCTGCGGCTTGCCTGGCTTTTTTGAGTGCCTTCCTCTCGGCTTTCAATTTCAGGCGCAGCCTTTCGGCCCTCGCCTCCGCCCGTTTTTTCTTGCGCTTCTTTTCGCAAGCATCGCATCTGCAGCCGATCGGCTTCAGGTAGGCTTTGAAATAGTCAGTACCGTAATCGTAGTTGATTTCTTCGCCGGGCTCGATGTTCTTGATCGCCCGGATCACGACTTTGCGCTTGCGCGGCATGACGTCGGATTCCGCGTTTGGCTTGCAGGCGTGATTGATATAGCGGGCGATGTTCTCCCGCACGGACCCATCGATGGTCCAGCGGCCGTTCAGCTCGAAAAGGTACTTGTTCTCGACCGCGTCGTCCTTTTTCTTTCGGGAATCCAGCAGCGGACCAAAATATCGGACGATTTTCGCGCCCTTCTTGATCGGTTTGGTTGCGAAGAGGCCAAGTCCGGTGCGGGAACGGCCGATGCGATAAGGTTTTTTCGGCGAAATGACAGGCATGATCGATAATGCAACTACACGCTAGTGAAACAGGAATGGCGAGGCGGCTGTTCTAGGACGATTCTGCGCCGCTGTCAGGTCTTTCGGTTGCTTGACTCCAACCTTCCCCAGAATGCGAAACGCGAGCAGTTGGTTCCGCGATGAAGCTATCAATACGCGGCATGTGTTATCGCTTCGATACCGAAACGGCAATCGATACTGATTGATCATGCTCGACGCGACACAGTTCGCGCCAATCCCGCTGCGATCAACGCTGGAGTACTTGCCCTATGGCACGTTTGAGCATCGCATCCAGCAGGACGCCGGCGTCAGTGCCTTTTGGCAGCCGGTTGAGAATATCGCTCAGTCGACCGTCCAGCAGCAGCATGGTAAAGCCGTGCACCAATGACCAGGAGCGCGCGATATCCGCACCCTGTTCAAGCGAGAGCGCCTGCTCGGAAATTTGTTCATGACGGACGGCGCCAATCGCGCCGGCTAGACCGGCGAAAGATGCATTGGCGGCATCGCACAGCGCAGGCCGGGACATATCGAGCCGTTCGGTGCGGAACATCAGCCCATACATGCCGGGATGAGCTTGCGCATAGGCGACGTAGGCTTTGGCGCGAGCCAACGCCCTCTCCAGCGGAGAACTTCCGATGCCGCCGGCGGCAGCCATCGCCGCATTGAATTGACGGAAGCCGACCGCCGCAAGCTCGCTCACGAGCCCGACCAGATCGGCAAAATGATGCGCCGGTGCGGCATGCGAGACGCCCGCCTCCCGCGCGACCGCACGTAGTGTCAATCCCGCGAGTCCCTCTCGCTCCAGCACCCGCTCGGCCGCTTCGAGCAGCGCAGTACGCAGCCCGCCATGATGGTACGGGGCTTCTCGCCGCACGACTGCGCGCGGCCCCCGTTTGCGGAGGCGGGCCGGCCCGGCAGCGGTCGCCCGACGTTGGTTTTTGCTTTTGATTCCGACAATTCGCGGTTTTCTGGCCATTTCGGCCCCTTTATAGATCACAATTTTGACACTGTAAAGATTTGGCCTTGACGATGTGCTTTCCGGCTATTATCCATCTTGACGATGTAAAGATGCGATGAGGCTGCCATGACGATTTTCCTCATTCTCGCGCCCTACGGCGCCTTCGCAATCCTCATGGTCCTGAGCTCGGCCGCGGTGAGCTTGTTCGTGTCCGCCGCGATTTGCCTCGCGGTGATCGTCTATGATGCGATTGGCGGTTGTTCGCTCAAGCTGCTCGGCGCTGGTTCGGCGTTCCTGTTCGTCGCCCTGGGCCTCTATATCATCCTGATTGATTCCAGCTTGAGCAGCACGCAAGTAAAACTCACGGTCGATATGGGCATGCTGGCGATCTCGGTTGGTTCGCTTATCATGCGCCGGCCGTTCACGCTGCAATATGCCCGCGAAGCCGTCGATGCCGAAACGGCGCGGCGGCCCGAATTCGTGAAGGCTAACTACGTAATTTCCGCGGCGTGGGCGCTGGCCTTTGTGCTGATGGTAGCGGCCAACGTTCTCTTGATCTATATCCCCGGTCTGCCGCTATGGTCCGGAATTGCGATCGCATTCGCGGCCCGTAACTCCGCGCTTGTATTCACCAGATGGTATCCGGAGTATCGCCGGGCAAAGCTCCCGACGACCGTGCAGATCCAGTAAGCGCAGATGCATCAATCAAGAACTGTTTAATCGGTCGCTCGTTGCGGCGACCAAAGCACCGGGGGAGATTCGGGGATGAAGGACGCACTGGCCAAGCTCTTATTTGATTTTCTGTCGGCCATTATCTTTCTCGTGCTCTATTTGAGCACTGGCAATGTGGTGCTGGCGACAGCGGTGGCGATCGCCGGCGCCGTGGCGCAGGTCGTCTACAGCCGGATCAAAAGGCAGCCGCTCGGCTTCATGACTTACGCAAGCCTGGCGCTGGTGATCGTGCTCGGCACCGCGACGTTGTTGACCAACGATCCGCGGTTCGTGCTTGCGAAACCTTCGATTGCCCATTTCGCCATCGGCGCGATCATGCTCAAGCGTGGCTGGCTGCTGCGCTACATGCCGCCGATCGTGGTCGAGACCATTCCTGAATATGTAACAGTCGCGGGCTACGCCTGGGCGATCCTGATGTTTTCGCTCGGCTTGGGCACTATCGCAATCGCCTCGACGGGCGACCTCAAATTATGGGCTTTTTATGTAGGCGTGGTCCTGCTCGGGGCCAAGCTTGCGGCGTTCGCCCTGCAATACCTCGCGTTTCGCTTTCTCGTCACAAGCCGGATACGCGCCGCCCAGGCCTGATCGCCACAACATCGAAGCATTCGAGGACGATCGAGCCGCAAGCAAGCCGAACGACGGCCCGATTCGGCTTGCAGCACGAGATGCGCTATACCGCGGCTGCAGCCACCCTGACCCGACCCGACCGCTCGGGTTTCGAACAAAAGCTGAGGAGACGATAGAATGGCCGTCGACGGAAACTGGAACATCACCATGAGCACTCCGATGGGCGAGCGCAATGCGACGCTTACGCTGAAGAACTCAGGTGGCACGTTAACGGGCAGCCAGGGCGCCGACGGCCAGTCGACCGAGATTTTCGACGGCACCGCAAACGGCGATGACCTCGCCTGGAAAGTTTCGATCACCAACCCGATGCCGTTGACGCTTGAGTTTACGGGCAAGGTCTCGGGGGACACCATTTCCGGCGAAATGGGCATCGGCCCGATGGGCAGCTTCCCGTTCAGGGGGACGCGAGCTTGACAAATGTGAGCGCGTGGCCCCTCACCCCAAATTCAATTCCTTGAAGAAGTCGTTGCCCTTGTCATCGATGATGATGAAGGCCGGAAAATCCTCGACTTCGATGCGCCAGATCGCTTCCATCCCAAGTTCCGGATATTCCACGACCTCGACCTTCTTGATGCAGTGCTCGGCAAGATTCGCCGCCGCTCCGCCGATCGAGCCGAGATAAAAACCGCCGTGCTTCTTGCAAGCGTCGCGCACGGCCGCGGCGCGATTGCCCTTCGCTACCATCACCATCGAGCCGCCGGCCGCCTGGAATTGATCGACGAACGAGTCCATCCGCCCGGCGGTTGTGGGACCGAACGCGCCGGAGGCATAGCCGTCAGGCGTCTTGGCCGGACCGGCATAGTAAATCGGATGATCCTTGAAATAGTTCGGCAGAGGTTCGCCTTTTTCCAGCCGCTCGCGCAACTTGGCATGCGCGGAATCGCGAGCGACGATCATGGTGCCGGTCAGCGACAGCCGGGTTTTGATTGGATGCCTGGAAAGGTTCGCCAGAATTTGCGTCATCGGCTGGTTGAGATCGATTTTCACGACTTCGCCGCCGAGCGCGTGCTCGACCGCTGGAAGGTATTGAGCGGGGTTGTGCTCGAGCGCTTCGAGATAGACGCCGTCCCTTGTGATTTTACCGAGCACCTGGCGGTCGGCCGAACAGGACACGCCGAGCCCTATCGGAAGTGAGGCGCCGTGGCGCGGCAAACGGATCACCCGCACATCATGACAAAAATATTTTCCGCCGAACTGCGCGCCAACGCCGAGCGACTGCGTCATCTTCAATATTTGCTGCTCCATCTCTAGATCGCGGAACGCATTGCCATCGGCAGAACCCTCCGTCGGCAATGCATCGAGATAGCGCGCTGAGGCGAGTTTCACGGTCTTCATGCACAGTTCAGCCGACGTGCCGCCGATCACGATTGCAAGGTGATACGGCGGACACGCCGCGGTGCCCAAGGTCAGCACCTTCTCTTTCAGGAACGCCAACAGCCGATCCTTGGTGAGCACCGAGGGCGTCGCCTGAAACAGGAAACTCTTGTTGGCACTGCCGCCGCCCTTTGCCATGAACATGAATTTGTAGCTGTCATCGCCTTCGGCATAAATCTCGCACTGCGCCGGCATGTTATTGGCGGTGTTTTTTTCCTCATACATCGACAGTGGCGCCACTTGCGAATAGCGCAGGTTGCGGCGCAGATAGGCGTCACGCGCTCCTTCGGAAAGTGCCGCTTCGTCGTCGCCATCGGTGAGCACGCGGGCGCCCTTCTTGGCCATGATGATGGCGGTGCCGGTGTCCTGGCACATCGGCAGCACGCCGCCGGCGGCAATGTTGGCGTTCTTGAGAAAATCAAAGGCGACAAACTTGTCGTTATCGCTGGCCTCGGGATCGTCGAGGATGCTGCGCAATTGCTTCAGATGACCGGGACGAAGGTAATGATTGATGTCACCGAACGCCGCCTCGCTGAGCGCCCGCAGCGCTTCGCGCGAGACCACCAGCATGTCCTTGCCCAGCACCTTCTCCAGCCGCACGCCATCGCTCGTAATCTTCTTGTAGGGAGTGGTGTCTTCTCCCAGCGGAAACAGCGGCGTGTGCTTGTAGGGCGGAACGGGCTTGGGATCGGGAAAAGCGGTCGGAGCGTTCATGGAACAATAAGCCTACTGATTTGAGCCTGTCGTCAGTCCGGTTCTAAGCCCTTTACGCCCCTGTTTAAAGGCTCGAAGGCGCCCTCGCGCAGGTCTTCACGTTCGCTCGCCGAAAGGTCGAGGCCTATATAGGTCGGTTATGGCCCCGCTTGTCGCGGGTATCCACGTTTCGTTTGAACCAAAAAGGCCTGGATGGCGGGGACATCTTCGCGCGAAACGCGCTTCGCGCGTTTGCCCAGCCAAGACGAAAGGAATGCTTGTCTAAAGCCTCAGCCCTTGCGCTGACCCTTGGCGGACGCTTCAATGCGGGCGGGGGTATTCATGCCAAAAACTCAGCTGGCACGTTCGAGATTCGGCACGCTTGCGATACTAAGCACGCTCGCGCTGGTAATCGCACTTGCCTCCTCACCGGCTCGCGCCGATCGATGCGACGATCTCGCAAACCAGCTTAAAGGGCAGATCGAGGGGCTCGGCGTTGGCAAGACCGCGGCCAACGTGATCTATCTGTCGCATCCGAAAGCCCGGGAGATCAGGCTTGGCTGCGCCGGACGCAATTATGCCAACGAATTGTATGCGAAATCCGATGGCCGCAAGCCAACGCCGGCTTTTCTCGATCTCGTCGCTAGTGCGGCTGCGATTATCTTCACGCTGCCAAAGGACGATATGCTGAGAGGAGCGAGCCGCTGTATCAAGCGCATCGGCATTCTCCATGGCAACGACGTGTCCACGCGCTATCGCCGGCTCGATATGCGGTGCACGAGGACAAAAACCGAGACCTCGATCGCCATCTCACGCGGCACGGGCGAATAACCGAAGCTCATGCTGTTGCGGCGATATCAGCAATTTTAAACAATAGCGCTCTTTCCCCGGGTATTTCAGTCTCCCGTTCACCATCGGCCGGCATTGGGCCGGATGGCGCGAGCTTTAACGTTTGGATTCATAAAGCATTCGCCCGCGGCCGGTCACAGTCCCCGTGCACTGAAAGGACCTTACCCAATGAGCACTATTTCGAGCATCCCTGCGTCCGTTCCGGTCAAGGCGCCTGAAGTCAGCGCGGCGAAAGTACCTGATGTAAAGAGCGACAAAGACGCCGATGAGGCCGATGCGCCGCAGCCGACCGTTTTGGCGCCACTTCCGCCTGGACAGGGGACGAGAATCGACCAGCTCGTCTGAGGCCAGAACTAAAAATTCAACCGATCAAATAGGCGGTCTGCTCTCCTCTGGTGTCCCAGCTCAGCCGAGGTTTATACTGCTGGTAAGCGCGGGGATACGGACCAATGCCTGAAAGCAGGACGTACACTGGCGGTTGCCATTGCGGCCTGGTGCGCTTCGAATGCACCACCGATCTGGCGATGGTGACCGCGTGCAACTGTTCGATTTGCACCAAGAAGGGCCTGCATTTCGCCTTCCTCGCGCCGACGCTTTTTCAGCTCCGCGCAGGTGAGGACAATCTGCAGGAATACCTGTTCAATAAACACGAGATCCGGCATCAACTCTGCATGGACTGTGGGGTAGAAGTTTTCGCGCGCGGTAAAAAACCCGACGGCACCGAAGTGATTGCGCTTAACGTCAGCTGTATCGATGGCATTGATCTGGCTAACCTGACGATGACGCGGGTCGATGGGCGCCATCGATAGCGAGCGAGCGCGCTTCCTGTCCCTTCCCTTTTACGAATCCAATTCCTTGTAGTGCCGGAAGATGCCGTCCTCGTTGAAGGCAATCCGGCGATCGCTGGAGAGGTACGCCTTGATGTTCGGCCTCGCGACGACGCGCCGGTGCAGCCCGATCAGGTCCGGAATTTCTGGTTCGAAGTTTTTCATGCGTTTCGGAAACGCATAGCGAAGCCCTTCCACGATCTGGAACAGCGACAGATCGACGTAGGTCAGCCTGCGACCGGTGACATAAGCGCCACCGTTGCTCTTTAAGACGCGTTCGAAATAGCCGAGATATTTCGGAACCCGCTCTTTCCAGAATTCGTCGGTGCGTCTTTTGGCGGGGGCGCGCTGATCCTCATAGTACAGCGTCGGCCCCAGCGGATGATGGGTGTCGTGAGCCTCCAGCACAAGATCGGCGAGGGTGAGCTGCAACTGATGCACCCACAGCTTTCCCGCCTCCGTTTTCGGAGCGAGACCGTGCCGCGACCCGAGATAGAGGAGGATATTGGCTGTCTGCCCGATCACGAGCTTGCCGGCCTTTAGAAAAGGCGGCGCGAATGGCGGGGTGCCTGGATGGCCCTCCATCATTCGCATCATCTCGCTCATGCCGCGTTCGCCTCGCGCGACATCGACATAGTCAGCACCCGCCTCTTCCAGAGCCAGGCGGATGTATTCGCCGCGGCCCTGAATGCCGGGCCAGTAATAGAGCTCGTATCGCATGCAGACACGATCCTTCGACAGCACGTCGGCGACGTGGCGTCGCGCTGGCGAGACTACAGCCTCAGCACGAACTCACAAAGCGCGTTAGTTCGCCGCGAAGCAATAAAGCAGGCCATCGCCGCCGGTGCTCCTGAGGTCAGCCTGCGAGCAGCCGCCGTCCGGCCCCCGCGAGGGATGCGAACTGTTCCAGGACTTCGAGGCGTCGTCATCGCGCAGGCCCATGCGGTCGAAATGCCCTAGCATGGCCGATCCCTGCGTGCTGCTCGTCCAATTTTTGCAAGTGCGGTCGTCGCCGCCTGCGAAAGCAGTGCCGTCCGGCTGCGATCCCGTTAGTACGTCATGGCGGTTTGGCGTATCGCCGCGGCCATTGAGCACCTCGCCCTTCTCGCTCAGCGCAGTCTGTTTGGTGATGTTGTTGGCGCCGTGCAACTCGGCGACATCCTTGGCGATGACCACGCCTTTGGAATTCTGCCACGGGCCCTTGCCGATGCGGTCACGGGCATTCACCGCGGGCTGACCGTCGGCAGCCTGGGTTGAAAGATAAGCGCGCCAAGTTTTCGCGCCGGCACCCGCGGCCTGCGCGAGCGCCTGACAATGATTATCGGCGCCCGCGAGACCGCCCAGGTTTGCGCCATTGCCGATACCGGTTGAGGTTACAAAGAAAGTCGTACCGGCGTTCTGCGCTTGCGCCGATTGTATCGCGAGCGCGGTGCATGACGTCAGCGCTCCCAGCCCCAGCAAAAGCCGCGAAATATTCAGTCCGAAATTGGGCATCGAATCCTCCGAGTTTATTTTCTTGAAGCCGGATTGGCGACTGTGACGTCAACACGTCCAGGACGAAATTATTCCGCTCGCGGCGAACCCACCAAGCAAATCGGCGCAGCTGAACACGCTAAATAAGCGGCAGTCCTGGTAGCCGGATATCCTGCTCGGCCGGCGCAGCCGAGCCCAATTGCCCTCATGCAAGCGCGGCGTTCATTCCGATGGTGTGGTACAGTTAGGCTGTCGCTGCTGGGAGCGAGCATGAAGCGTCGGGAGTTCATCACGCTTTGCGTAGGCGCGGCGACGTGGCCACTCAGCGCGCGGGCGCAGCAAGGTCTGACGCCGGTGATCGGCTTCCTTAATGCCGCTTCCGCCGAAAGCTACGCCCCTCAACTAGCGGCTTTCCTCGAAGGCCTCCGTGAGACCGGTTTCGTCGATGGCCGCAACCTGGCCATAGAGTACCGCTGGGGACAGGACCAAAATGATCGCCTTCCGGCGTTGGCTGCCGATTTGGTTCGGCATCATGTCGCGGTCATCGCCGCTACCAGCACGCCGGCGGCCTTGGCTGCGAAATCGGCGACCCAGACCATTCCAATCGTGTTCGAATCCGCCGCAGACCCGGTTCAGCTCGGTCTCGTCGAGAGCCTGAACCGGCCAGGCGGTAATGTCACAGGCGTGACCCAACTGAACGTGGAAGTCGCACCGAAACGGCTGGAGATACTGCATGAGCTGTTTCCTGCGGCGAGCGTGATGGCATTTCTGGTCGATCCCAGTGAGCCCGCCGTTGCTGAGGCCAGCGCGAACCAAATGAGAGCGGCTGCCGATACGCTGGGCCTGAAGTTGCATGTGCTTAATGCAAGCTCCGAAAGCGATTTCGACGCGGTATTTGCGAAAGTCAGCCAATTGCGGGCAGACGCGTTGATTATCAGCGCAGGGACGGCGATTTTCGCAAGCCGCAGCGGGCGGCTCGGCGCGTTGGCCACCGAACATGGAGTGCCATCGGCCGGTCCAAACCACGGCTTTGTCAGGGGCGGCGGCTTGATGAGCTACGGCGCCGATATCATCGAGGCCTATCGCCTTACGGGCGGATATGTGGGCCGTGTTCTCAAGGGGGAAAAGCCAGCCGAGCTTCCCGTCCAGCAAGCGACCAAAATCGAGTTGACGATCAATCTCAAGGCCGCAAAAGCACTCGGCATCACGGTGCCGTTGACCCTGCTTGGCCGCGCCGAGGAGGTGATCGAATAACCGTTCACGCACATAAGAAAACGCCGCGGGCTTTGGCCGCGGCGCTTGGAGTCCGTTATTGTAGCGAAGATCAGGTCTGCTGGATTGCTGATAGTTCCCAATTGCCGCCGCGCGGCCGCAGGAATGTCCAGACTTCGGTCACTTCCGTGGGGGCCTCGCTGCCCTCGACCAGCCCGCCGGTGGAGCGATCGAGCGTCTTGTCGATGAGCGAATAGCGCATCGCGACGCTCGCATAATCGGTCTCGCCTTCCCGCCAGGCCTCCGCAAGGTCGCCCTGCAGCAGCCTGGTGCCGAAAACCTTGTTGACGACATTGCGGGCTCGGTTGGCGTCGAGATCCTTGGTGAAATACGAAACCATCTCCGGGGTCGCAAGAGTATGCAGCCTCGCGATGTCCTCGTTCGACCAGGCATCCTGGATGTCACCAAGCAATCGCTCGAAAGCCTCGTAGTCCGCGGGAAGAATCTCGAGCGGCGCGGCGGTCGACCCAATTCCGAAACCGGATCCGGTGCGGAAGCTCTGCTGCGCGGCCGGCCCGTTAGCGCCTCCGGCGTAGGCCGAAGCGGTTTGATTGCGCCGCTGCCACCATGACATTGCGAGCCGAACCACGATCACGATCAAACCGATCTGCAGGATCAGGCCGATGATCGAGGACAAGCCCCCAAGACCGCCGAACATGCCGCCGCCAAACAGCATCCCAAGCAATCCGGCTCCGAGGAAGCCTGCCGCGAGACCACCCAGCATGCTTCGGCCGGGGCTGTTGAAGAACCCGCCGCGCGCCGGCGCCGGAGCGCCAACATTGGGGCTGCTGCCCGGCTGAGTGTAGGTGCGGTTGAACGGTTGCGCGCTACCGGGCGCGGTCGATGTGCTCGGCGGGGCCGAAAACGTTCGCGAGCCCCGCGAGCCCGAGCTGGAGCCGCCGCCGACCCGAGCGTCGGCCGACGAGATAACAAGCATCGTTGGCACTGTCAGCGATAGGACGAGGGCAATCGCCTTGACGATGCCACGGGCGCGCTGCGTGAATGTCATGTCTATTCCCTTGTGTCCCCGGCATGGGGAGCGTGACTAACATGGGCAGCGGGGCGCAAAAGTGAAGCCGTCATAGGGAACCGCGGCTGCGGCGCTCGGTCGCGGGCACGGTACGATTGTCGCTGATTTGAGCGACTTTCGAAGCTTTGGCGCTCACGACGGCGCCATCGTTTCCTTCACCGCCGCCACCAACTGGCTGAGCGTGAACGGTTTTGGCAGAAACGCGAATTGCTGGTTTTCCGGCAGGCTCTTCTCGAAGGCATCCTCCGCATAGCCAGAAACAAAGATGATCTTGAGGTCGGGATTGCGGCCGCGCATGGTCTTGAGAAGCGTCGGGCCGTCCATTTCCGGCATCACAACGTCAGAAACGACCAGGTCGACGGCACCGTCCTTTTCCTCCAGCGCTTCCAGAGCCTCGATGCCGTTCGAGGCCTCGATCACGCTATAGCCGCGCGAGCGCAGGCCCCGCGCATTCAGCGAGCGCAGGCCCTCCTCATCTTCGACGAGAAGGATAGTGCCTTGCCCGGTGAGGTCTGCCCTTGGCTTCGGCTCGCTCGACGGCTCCCGGACAGGCTGAACTTCCTGCTCCGGATGATGCCGCGGCAGGAAGATGTGAAACGAAGTACCTTTGCCTGCTTCCGAGTCCACATAGATGAAGCCGCCGGTCTGCTTGACGATGCCGTACACGGTCGAGAGGCCGAGGCCGGTACCCTTGCCGACTTCCTTCGTCGAAAAGAACGGCTCGAAGATCTTGTCGACGATGTCGGCGGGAATTCCGGTACCGGTGTCGATGACGTCGATCCGCACATATTCCGCGGCCGGCATTCCCTTATAAGCAAGCTGCGCCGATTGCTCGGTGCTCACGTTGGCGGTGCGCACGGTCAACTTGCCGCCATCTGACATGGCGTCCCGGGCGTTCACCGCCAAATTCACGATCACCTGTTCGAACTGCGAAACGTCGACCTTCACCGGCCATAGATCGCGGCCATGCACAAGATCGAGCTTGACCTTTTCGCCGATCAGCCGGCGCAGCAGCATGGTGAGGTCGGATAGCGCATCGCCGAGATCGAGCACCTGCGGTCGCAAGGTCTGCCGTCGCGAGAAAGCCAGCAGCTGCCGCACCAGCGTCGCCGCGCGGGTTGCGTTCTGCTTGATCTGCATGATGTCCTGGAACGACGGGTCGGTCGGCTTGTGCGCGTTCAGGAGGAAGTCGTTGGCCATCATGATCGCGGACAGCACGTTGTTGAAATCGTGCGCGATGCCGCCGGCGAGCTGGCCGACCATGTCCATTTTCTGCGACTGGTTGATCTGGTTCTCCAGAGCGCGCCGCTCGGTAGTGTCAAGCATGTAGACGATCGCCGCTTCGGTCTCGCGCTCGTCTTCCTCAACCGCGGTCACGAAGAACTGCCCCCACCGCTCCTTGGGGCCCGCAAGCAGGACCTCAACCGGCGGAATATCGCCCTGTCCTTCCGCTGCCTGGTTGATGGCCGCAATCAGCAGCTTGCGATCCCGCTCACTGACCGCGCTGAAGATCGATTTGCCGGCCGCGCCGTCAGAACTGAGGCCCTGCGCCAGTTTGGCATAGCGCGCGTTGGCACGCACAACCGCGCCGCCTCGATCAACCGTCGCGATCGCCATCGGGGTGTGATCGAAAAACCGCATGAAGCGGACTTCAGCCGCGCGCTGCGGATCGGCCCGCTCGTCGCGGGCGCGGCTGATCACGAGCGTGCGCGAGGCCCCCGGCGCGCCGTCGGCGCCGAACGCAAGCTTGTGGTAGAGGCGCACCGGCATGGTCTTGCCGCCGCGCATCCTGAGATCGATGTCGAATACCTCGGTTTTCACTTCACCGGGCGCCGGCACGATCGAGGTCAATAGCGCGCCGCCGTCACCGGACACGATATCGCTCACTTTCAGCCCGCCCGACCCGATCTCGGCAAGGTCGTAGTCCAGCCAGTTCGCGAGCGTCGCGTTGATGTAAACAATCTCGCCGGCGGGATTGACCGAGAAGAAGCCGCAAGGCGCGTGATCGAGATACTCGATCGCATGCTGCAGCTCCTGGAAGACATCCTCCTGCCGCTCGCGGTCTCGCGTGATATCCGCCAGCGACCAGACCGCGTATCTCGACTCGCGCTTGCCATCGCCAAGCGGCCGGACTCGCATCCGCAGCCAGCGACCATGCGCACCGTCCTGACCGGCAATCCGAACCTCTTCCTGCTGCCGTTTGCCTTCCCGCGCCGCCTTGAGCAGACGGAACACCGCCTCGGAGACATCGGGATTGCCGATGAACACCCGCTCGACCGGCCGCGCCTCAAGCGCACTCGCCGCTCCCGTGAGCGCGAGATAGGCCGCGTTGGAATAAATAACGTGCCCTTTGGGGTCAGTGACCGCGAGACCGTCATAGGCATGATCGGCAATGCTGCCCCGGACAGGATCGTCGGCCGCGCGATCGGCGAAGCGGATGATGCCGGCCGCGAAAGCGAACAGGCTGAACAGCCCGACCATCGACAGCAGCGCGAGCAACCCGAGTATGTAGGGCTGCGCCTGCGCGCGCCCGAGCGTCATGAGTGCGACCGCCGCCGCGACGATGCCGCCCGCCACCAGCAGCACAAGCACGATGCTCCCGCCGCGCCGAGCCGGCTCGTGAACGGCGACCCGTTCTCGTGAAGGATACTTATCAGGATCGGCGGTCATATCCGGGGACGCACCTGTCGGTGTGGAGGCGACGCGCTTGGGAACGCTTGGCTCCTGAGTGCCTGAATCGGACCCGCAAGCGCAAGTCCGTCCAGCCGCTATTTCGCTGCTTGTAGGCAGTTCCGCCAGCTGCCCTCCGCGGTTCCTCCGGTTACACCCGCCGGGCGAAAACGCCGCGCTTGAGGCCCATGACGTAACCAATGACTTCGGCAACTGCGTGATAGTGTTCGACCGGGATTTCGTCGTCGATATCCACCGTCGCGTACAGAGCCCTCGCCAGCGGCACGTTTTCGACGATAGGGATGTCGTGTTTGCCAGCGACTTCCCTGATTTTGAGCGCGATCGTCTCGATCCCCTTGGCGACACAGATCGGAGCCGACATGCCGCGCTCGTAGCTCAGCGCCACCGCATAGTGCGTCGGGTTGGTGATCACCACCGACGCTTTCGGGACGGCGGCCATCATGCGCTTCTTCATTCGCGCCTGCCGCAACTGCCTGATGCGTCCCTTGATCTGTGGGTCGCCTTCGGATTGCTTGAACTCCTCCTTCATTTCCCGCAGCGACATTTTCTGCCGCTCGAACCATTGCCGGTACTGAAACAGGTAATCCGCAATCGCGACGACGGCGAGCATAGCTACGACAGAGGCCATCAAGTGCACAGTCATGCCGGTGGTGAGGCCTAGCAGGGCGGCCGGGTCGAATCGGACCATCGATTCCAGCCGGTGACGTTCGGGCCAAACGATCGCTGTCATGACCGCGCCGAGCGCCATCAGCTTGAACAGACCTTTGGCGAAATTTGCCGCCGCCTGTTTGCCGAATATGCGCTTCGCACCCGCTGCCGGCGAGATCTTGCTGAACTTCGGCTTGAGCGATTCGCCAGACCATACCAGCCGATGTTGCACCATGTTGCCGGCGATGGCCGCCAGCGCCAGCATCAAAAACGGCACGCCCATTGCGGCAATCAGCGCATATCCGAGCGATTGCGCCAGCGCCAGAAGACTCGCCCCATCGGTATGGATCATCCAGGCATTGGCGATCAGATTGCGCAGCGGCGACAGGATGCCGCCACCAATCGATCCGGAAAACGTCGAGAGCACCAGAGTGCCCCCTGCAATCACGAACCAGGTGTTGATCTCCTGACTTTTGACGACATCGCCGCGCTCATGGGCATCATCCAGCCGTTTTTGGGTAGGGTCTTCTGTTTTGTCGGATACGTCGTTCTCGTCAGCCATCGCCTCGGCTTTCCCGTTAAAGCGGTATCAATTGGTGCATGACGCCGATGAAGTAATCGAGGAACGTACCCATGAGCGCGGCGATGACGACCGCAAAGATGAGGAACCCGGCCACGATCGCGAGCGGCACGCCGACGAAATACACCTGCATCTGAGGCATCAGTCGCGCCAAAACGCCGAGGCCTATATTGAAGACCAACCCGAACACCAGGAACGGAGCCGAGAGCTGCAGGCCGATCCTGAAAGCAGCGGCGAAAGCCCGTGTTGCCAGCGCCGCGACATCGCCGCTAGGCATCATCTCACCCGGCGAAAAGATCGCGTAGCTGTCGTTCAGGGCCGCGATGACAAGATGATGGGTATCGGTCGCAAAAAGCAGCGTGATGCCGAGCAGGGTAAGGAAGTTTCCTATCAGCAAACCTTGCTGCCCCTGGGTCGGATCGACAGCGGTGACAAATCCAAGACCCATCTGCTGCGCGATCACCGAGCCCGCGACCTGAAGGGCGGCGAGCGTCACCCGCGCGGTCGCGCCGAGCACGACACCGATGATGATCTCATGCACCATCAGCACCAGCAGCGGCGTCAGCGAGTGCATGTCGACATGATAGGCGGCGCGGTGCAGCGGCAAGATGATCAACGTCAGCACGACCGCGATCGCGAGCTTGATGCGGACCGGAATGTTGGACTCACCCAGTCCCGGCAACAGCATCACCATGGCGCCAATGCGGGCGAACACCAGCATGAAGGTCGCGGCGAGCGCAGGCAGCAGTGAGATATCGACGCGCATTTCTCACAGACAGCGCGGTAGTTTTGCTATTCGCATCACCATTTCCGCCAATCCCCCAGACCAACGGCAAATGCCGAGCAAGCAGCCCGCATTGTGCATCAACCGCCTATGATTCGCGACGACAGCCTCATCATGTGAGCGTGCAACGAGTCCGCCATGAACGGGAGCGCAAGCAGGAGCGTAACGAAAATCGCCAAAATCTTCGGAACAAACACCAGCGTTTGCTCCTGGATCTGGGTGAGCGCCTGGAACAGTGACACGACCACACCGACCACAAGACCCACTACCATCAGCGGCGATGACACCACGACAATGGTCCAGATCGCATCACGCGCCACGTCAAGGGTTTCAGCACCGGTCATTCGATTATCCTCTTTCTGATTACAGTGAGGAACGCGCGCGGCGCTTTCCTTGCCATCTGGCCAAAGCATCCATTCCTCAAGATCGGGCCATCAGACCGCTCCTGAAGCATGGGAATCATCAGATCGGCATCTTCATGATGTCTTCGTAGCTCTGGATCACCCGGTCACGGACTGAAACCAGCGTCGAGACTGCGACGTCGGTTTCCGCCACCGCCGTCACAACGTCCATCACGTTGGCCTTGCCCGCCGCCATCGCGACCGTTTGCGCGTCGGATTTCTTGCCGGCGTCCAGAACGCTTCCGATCGCATCCTTGAGCACTGCGCCGAACGAAGGGCCGCCCGCCTCTGCCCCTTTGCCCGCGCCGCCGCCCGTATCCAGAATGCGGGCAAGATTGGCATAGGCATTTGCAGCGACTGTGGGTGAAGCCATGGTTCAAGTTTTCCTTTTCAGGTCTTGAGGATGTCGAGCGTGCGTTGGATCATTCGGCGCGTGGCGCTGATGATGTTGAGGTTGGCTTCGTAGGATCGCTGCGCGTCTCGCATATCCGTCATTTCGATCAGCGGATTGACGTTGGGATATTTAACATTGCCGGCGGCATCGGCAGCGGGATTTCCCGGCTCGTGCTTCACCCGGAAGGCGGATGCATCGGGTCGAATTTTTCCGAGGGCAACAACCTTCGCATCCAGCGTGCGATCGAGTTCCGAGGAAAAAGTCGGAATCTTGCGACGGTAGGGATCGCCGGCGGCAGTCGGTGCCGTCGAATCCGCGTTTGCGATATTTTCCGAGATCACCCGCATTCGCCCGGCCTGCGCGCGCAGCCCCGAAGTCGCGATGCTCATCGAGCGGGCGAAGTCTCCTCCATCGTTAGCCATGGCGTGGCTCCCTCAGTTCATGCCTCGAGCGTCAGCCCTTGCCGATCGCTGTTTTCAAAAGATGCAAGCTCTTGCTGTAGAGTGAGGTGACCGCGGCATAGTCCATCTGGTTGGCGGAGACCTTGAGCATCTCGTCTTCCAGATTGACGGCGTTGCCCGCTGGGCGGGTTTGAAAGCCAGACTTGCGGCTCTGCTCGAAAGTCTGTCCACCACCACCCGCCGGTTCAATGTGTGAGGTGCTGGTGCGCATCATCGCCAGCGCGCCGGTCGAACCGCTGGCGGCGCCAGTGCTTTCGAATTTCGGCTCGACCAGATCGCGCGGCTTGAAATTCGGAGTGTCCGAGTTGGAGACGTTTTCGGATAAGACGCGCTGACGCTCCTGGTGCCACTGCATCTTCGTGCGCAGGACTGACAGGACCGGAAGGTCGTTGATAGGCATCGGCCGCCACTCCCTTGGCTGGTGGCAGAACGCCCTCAGCTAGGCAGAATTTGCCGTGTGCATGGTTAACAACGGGTTAAGAAGCGCAATCGGGATGACACTGCTCGTCGTGGACGGATTGGCACGTTTGAGCACAATTGAGCGCATTTTCGCCACGAAATCTGCGTTAACCAAGCGACGCATTGGATTTGGAAGCCCAAGAAGTCGTTTTGGACATAACGATTCATGGGTTATTAAGGATACCGACGCGGCAGCTTCTGCCGTCGCGCATTAACAAAATTACGGCCTAGCTCAGGTTTTTTCGCGGTCTGTTGCGTCGCGTTTCGATGCGTGTGCGATGGACGAAGGACAAAAGGCGCCATTTGCCGGGGGCAAGCATGCAGGCACTGACATTTTTCTTCGCATTCGTCGCCGTTCTGGCGCTAATCGGGCTCGCCGCTTGGCTGGTTCGTCGATTCGCCGGCAATCGCCTCGGCGCGAATACTACGCGCGGGCGGATGCCGCGGCTGGCCGTCATCGATGCCGCCGCCGTGGATGGACGTCGGCGCCTGGTGCTGGTGCGGCGAGACAACATCGAGCATTTGCTGATGATCGGGGGACCCAGCGATATCGTCGTCGAATCCAATATCGTGCGCGCGATGCCTGGACGGGATCAACTGCCGCAGCGCGCGCCGATGGGCGCCGAAGCCGCGCCCCGCATCGCGCCCGTCCCCGCGCCCGAGGCGGGTTGGACGGATGGCGAAGGACACAGGTCGAATGGACACGATCATACCGAGCCGCAAATGCCCGAGCCGCCGGTGCGGCCGAGCCGTCCGTCTTTCGCCGACGAGGTACGCCGGCCGCCATCGGAAAGACGGAGCGACCCGTTGGTTGGGTTTAGCCCGGAGCCGCTCGGCAATCCTCTCAGCGGACGTCCGGAGCCTCGCCCCGAACTGCGCGGCGAACCGATGCCGTCACGCGTAACCTCTCGCAACGAAGCTCCCCTGCGCCCGGCACGCTCGAGTGAAGCACTGAAGGCGCCGCCATTGCGCGCGCCGGAACGCGTCGCGCCCCCGCCTCAGGCGCCCGCGATATCGTCCGCAGACCAGAATCTCGCCGAGATGGCGCAGCGCCTGGAGGCTGCACTTCGCAGACCGGGCGCCGAGCCGAGCGAGCCGCGCGTCGGGGCGCCGTCGGTCGCGCCAGAGTCGCCGCCAAATCGGGCGCCCCCGCGTAGCGAGCAACCGGCCGCTCCGCCGGCTCCGCCCTCGTCCAAGAGCGGATTCGAAAATCTCGAAGACGAAATGGCCTCCTTGCTGGGCCGTCCAAAGACGCCTTCGTGAGATCGGCGCCATTCCCGCGTAGAGTTTTATTTTTTGCCACACTGATAGCCGCCGGATCCCTCGCCGATCCGGCGTTGGCGCAGGACATCAGTATCAACCTCGGCCAGGGCAATGGTGGGGTGACCGAGCGCGCGATCCAGCTGATCGCGCTATTGACGGTATTGTCGATCGCGCCGTCCATCCTGATCATGATGACGTCGTTCACCCGGATCGTGGTCGTGCTGTCGTTGCTGCGAACCGCGCTGGGCACCGCGACTGCGCCGCCGAACTCGGTGATCATTGCGCTGGCAATGTTCCTGACCGCTTTCGTAATGGGACCGGTGCTGCAGAAATCCTATGACAACGGCATCAAGCCGCTGGTTGCCAACCAGATCGGCGTCGAGGATGCGTTGCAGCGCGCGGCGGTGCCGCTGCGCGGGTTCATGCAGAAAAACGTCCGCGAAAAAGATCTCAAACTGTTCATGGATCTTTCGGGCGAGCCGCCGCCCGCGACACCGGAAGATATGTCGCTGCGCATTCTGGTACCCGGCTTCATGATCTCTGAGTTGAAGCGCGCGTTTGAGATCGGCTTTCTGTTGTTCCTGCCGTTTCTGATCATCGATCTCGTGGTCGCGTCCGTCTTGATGTCAATGGGGATGATGATGCTGCCGCCGGTGGTGGTGTCGCTACCGTTCAAGCTGATCTTCTTCGTCCTGGTTGACGGATGGTCGCTGGTCGCGGGCAGCCTGGTGCAGAGCTACGGCGGCTAGCGCCGCTCTTCGCGCATCAACACCAGCGGCTATTTGGTCGCCTCTGCCCTTTTCAATCCGATGATCCGCGGCAGCGACCCCGTGGCGAACGGATCGGCCTTGATATCCGGCGAGAGTGGCGCGCGGGCTGTGGCGTCCGGGAACCGCGCCTTCATCTCGCGCAGGAAACCGTCGAGCGTATCGACGCTTGCGGCCATCTTGGCGATCTGGCGGAATTCGGCGCTCTCGGCGGCCACCGGTTTGCTCGCGGTCTCGAATGCCGCTCGATCGCTCTCGCCGCTCATCAACGGTGCATATTTTTCCCGGAACCGCGCCAGCCCGATGGCATCCTCGGCCAGCGCATATCCGACAACGGCGCGGATCACGTCGCCCTTCTCGACCTGATTCAGCGGTTTGAAGTCGCGCCAGCGATCGGCGTAGTACAATTCGATTTGTTCGGAGGCCTCGCGCCAGCGCCGGGCCGCCCAATAAATATCAGATCGCAAGCGGATTGCTTCGCGGCCGGCGAAGTTGGAAATGATATCGAGCGCGAGGTCGTGGCGGCCAACGTCACTTTGTGCCCGCGCTTCCAGCAGCAGCCGTTGCTGACGCAGCTCGCCCGCCAGATCGGCAATCCGCGTACTGCGGAGCGCCGTTATCGCGCGGTCCGGCTTCCGATTGGTGAGGTACACCATTGCCAGTCGCGCCGCGACCTGTGCACGGGCCGCGCCTTCCAGCCGTTTATCAACCTGGTACTGCAAAAGCTCGCTGGCCTGATCGAGCAGGTCGACCCCGACCAACCGATCGGCGAGCCGGCGGATCATCTCATCGCCACGACGACCGATCGGCGTCAATTCACGGTATTCGTAGAAAATCGCCAGCGCTTCGACCGGCGGAAGATCGTCGCCCTTCTGGCTGAGGAAAAGCTGCGCAAACAGCGCCGCAGCCGCGTCCTGGCACTGCCGCGAGGCTTCCGAATTGGGCTGCAGTTTCGTCGCGGTCCGGGCCGCAGCAAACGATTCGGCGTAGCGGCCGTTCTCGGCATAGATACGCTGCAGCATCTGCATCGCCCTCACCTCAACGCCGTCGCCGCGCCATGTCACGGCGAGGGTTTCAAGCTCACGCAACATGGCGACCGGGCTGATTTCGTTGCGGCGCTGTTTCAGCGCGATCGAAAGCAGCTTGGCTTCGGCGGCGGCACCCCGATCCCGGGAGTCGATGGCCTTTTTGTACTCGTCCAGCGCGTCCTTTTCGTGCCCAAGCGCTTCGGCTAGTCGACCGCGCAAAACAGAGACAGATGGCTTCATCTCATCGGGAACGCTAACCACGTCGAGATCGCTGCTGCGTTGCGCCGCGCCCGAATAGTCTTTCACCTCAAGAGAGGCCCGCATCGCGTCCGCCAGCAGGATGGCTTGCAAATCCAGCGGCAGTGAGGTGACGGCGAACTCGGTATTCTTGAATTTCTCCCGCGCCTCCGGCCACCTGCCCAAACGTGCCAAAGCGAGCGCCTGCCACATTTGCGAATCGAAGTTGGTTCCGATCACCGGGTTCGCGAGGTCTTTCAGCGCTGTCTCGGGACGGCCCATCAGGCTGCTCGCAACCGAATGCATGATCAGCGCGATCGGATCTTCAGAGCCCGGTTTGGCGTCGGCCAGCGCGAGATCGAGAGCACCCTTTGCTTCCGGATACATGCGACGCGCGATGTAGAATCTTGCGAGATCGACTCTCGCAGCGATGCCCTGCTCGGGTTGGGCTGACGCCGCATCAATGAGTTGGTCCTCCCGCGCGGCGAACTTTCCGGTCTGATTCTTCCGCCACTCGGGAACGTCGAACATCGGCCGGACCGCGCTGGTGGCGCGCTCCGCGCCGACCTCGGCCGATGAGAGAGTGAGCCCGCCAGGACGCGCCAGGATAACCTTGTCGGAATTGATCGTGGCGGTGACGTCATCCGAGGTTGGACGGATCGCGAGACCGTGGATGGATTCAAGCAGCGAGAACTCGACGAAGTCTTGCCGCTTGATAAAACCGCGAATGGGCAACGCCGCCGTAACGACCATGATGGTATCGCCGGCATCGGGATCGACCAGCCGATGCAGAAGGCCGGGTTTTGATAGCGGCACGGCGACATTGGCAAGCGCGGGATCGGTGATATTGCGGATCGCGGCCAATGGCTCTATCGGCGTGCGCATCGTATCGGCGAAAGTGACCGTCCATTTTGCGCCTCCCCGGACATCCTCGCCGACCAGCGACGGCATCTGAGGCCGGCTGAGTCGGATTCGGATCGCCTGGCCGTTATCGAGCGGCAGACGCGCAACCTCCGATATGAGCGCGCCGCCTTTATTCCGTATGGGTTCTATATCGATCGGCGCCTGCGAATCGAAAACCATCCAGACAGTGTCGGCCCGGCGAAACAGCGCCGCCGGCGTTGGCGCTGCAAAGTAAAATGTCAGCTCCAGGCCATCGCTGGTACGAGTCGCTTCGACGTCACGCGCAGCGCTACTCGGCGCGTCACCGCGAGCGCCTGCCGGCGCTGGTTGATCAGGCTTGGCGGCCGCGGCGAGCGCCACGTCTGGCGGCATGTCGCCTACCATGTCGGGCGGCTCTTTCGCTATACTGTTGCCGGGCTGCTCGACATTGCCGGGCTCGAAGGCGGCCGATTTCGGCGTCGCATCAGGTTTGACGTCGCTGCTGGCTTGCTTGGCGATCATGTCTGACGTCGGCTGTGCCACCTGACCGGATTGCCTCGGCGGTGCCGATGGCGACGTCGATTTCTCCGGCACGGCCGGCACGGTTGCTTCGCCAGGCATCGCAGCAGGCGTAGCTACTAAGGAGGGCGCCGGTGCAACATCGGCCGACGGTGGAGCGGTTGCTGCCGCGGGCACAGGCAGAAGCTCCGTCGCCGGCGATGTCAGCGCGGACTTATCCCCTTGCTGAAACGCGACGTCCACGATGTAGTTTTTTTCTTCGCGAAATGAGTGGACATCGACATCGCCGATCGTGGTGACTTCGACGGAAGTAGCATCCGCTTCGACCTTCTGCTTGATCGAGGCGATGTTGGATGGCGCCGCCTCCTTTGCGTCCGCCAAGTCAAAGTTCAACGCCGCATTAAAGACAAGCGTGAGCTTCCGATCGTTCAGCACGGAGGAGACGCGGACGCCGTCAGGCATTTCGAACACCAGACGTATGAAGGTCGGCTGCACCGATGTGCGCACGCGAACGGGAGGACGCTTTCTCGCCTCCGCCTCCACGCGCTGCATGCGCAACGCGCGTTCGGCGGCTCGCGCGCGGTCGGCCAATTCGCGAATCACTTCGGACGGAAGACTCGGAGGCGGTCCGTTCCAGGTCTCTGGCAACAGATCGATGAACACCCGCTCGCCGGCTGTCATGGTGTTGATCTTCACCTTGCGTGCCAGAGACAGCCGGATCGCCGAACCGTCCGGATCGCGCCGGGCCGCACCGACATAATCGGGCACCGCTTCGGCCCACTTGCCGATCGGAATGTCCACTGGCTCGGCAAAACGGATCACAAGAATCGAGCCGGCTGTGCTCACCTCTGTTCCGACATCATCTGCAAGTCGGAAGACCAGCCGGGCGAAACCGCCGGAGGCAGAGAACGTCGCCTCGCCTTTGATCGGATCAGCCCGGGCTACGTCGGCAAAAATCAATCCGGCAAACACCAGCGCAAAAGCAACCCATTTCGATCGCCCAAGGCATCGTCGGATGCCGCGCGCGAAGGCACGAGCAAACGACAAAGCTCCAGTGACAGCCGCTCGCGCCATTCAACCCAGTCTTCCCGGTTCACTCCGACCGCCGGCGCTATTTGCATGCACCGCACGTGCACACCCGCGCATGCGAATCTAGAATTTGCGGTTTAAGGACTTGTTAATCACCACGCTCAATTGGACTTCTGCGGCAGCACCTTGCCTTCGATTTTAGGAAGCTCGGCGGCAGACGCCGATTTGTCCGAACCGGCGCGCCGGGCCATCTCGATTGTCAGCCGCTCGGCCGCTTCCGTCGACATCAGTCCGAGAATGTCGGACATCTTGCGTGGTGCAATCTGCGAAGCGATTTCGATCAGTACGGACATTTCCAGGCGATCGAACACCTTGGCGGCGTCTTTCGGCTTCATGCCCTCATACATGGTGATGATGCCCTTGAAGCGGGCGGCGTCGCTTTCGGCCTTGTGTTCGGTCGTCGTGTTGATTCGCGATTCGACCGCCTTCAATTCCTCAACGCGTGACTCGACGCGCTTCTCGGCCGCCTTCAGCAGGCTCTCACGAATTTCGATCTCCCGGGCTCGCGCTTCCAACTCCTGCCGACGGGATTGCAGCCGTTCAAGGATCGCGCGCTCGGAGGCGGATATCGGCTGGCTTTGTTCCGGATATACGACCGTGCCATCCGGCCTCACCGCCGTGCCGTCCGACTTCGCCGTTGTGCCATCCGGCCTCACCGTCTCGAGGGGAGCAACCGGGGGTACAGCGAGCTCATCCTTCTTCTCATTCAGGGCACCCGTGATCTCCGCCGCATCGGTTCTGCCATCCGGAAACTTGAGCGTTTCGTGCGCCCACGATCGGTTCGCCGACCGCGGCTGATAATCGAAGACGTAGCCGCCATCGATCACGAGCCCCATGATCTTAAGCGCCGCAAGACCCGTGATCGCGATCACCACTACCGGAATGACGCGGATGTCGCGAATAGACTTCATGCGGCGAGGCCATCGGCCCTTCTGCGCTCAGAAAACGCCTGCGCGGCCGCTGCAATGGCCTTGGCGCTCGAGATTTTCGGCACCTCGGGATCGGGCGCTGTCGAGGGCCTGGCGGCGATCGCGATCTTCGACAGGCGCCGGAGCACACTGTCGCCTTCGGCGAGCTGTCGCTTGAATTGCTCGGACATTTCCGCCGCGGATGCCAACTGGCTTCCGAGATTCTCGTTGACGTCGCGCACGGTATGCTTGAGGCCGCCGATCGCGCGTTCGGCAATTTCGGTCGCCGTGATCAACTCTGCGATGGTTGCCTTTAGCGAATGTTCGTCGGCCTTCAACCGCTTCAATCGCTTGTTGAGCAACATGCAGTAGCCGATCGTCAGCATCAGCAGGACTGCCACCAGGCTCTCAATTGCAATTCCCATTAAATGGCTCATTGGGCCTCCATCAATTTGGTTTGCTCATCGGCTTTTTCGAACATGGCGAAGGTAGTATTCGGCTTGCGTAATTGCTTGGTGACGCGAATGGCAACGCGATCGCCGACCCGGCCCATCCGCCCCTCAGTCAGCGTGACGCTGCCGCAGCGCACCGCTACAAGTGCGTCGGAGCGCAATTCGAGCGGCAGGGTGTCGCCGATCTTAAGCTTCATCAGTTGCTTGAGGGGAATCTCGGCTTCGTAGAGCACGGCGTCGACCGAGATTTGGGCCTGCGCTACTTCAGTCGCGAAGTGACCTTCCCAAATTGGATCGCGGCCGAACTTTTCACCCATGAACATCTGCAGCAGCACGCTACGGATGGGTTCAATGGTGGCATAGGGCAGCAGCAATTCGACGTTTCCGCCGCGGTCCTCCATGTCGATGCGCAAGCGAACCAGAATGGCGGCATTAGCCGGTCGGCTGATCGCAGCGAAACGCGGATTGGTTTCGAGCCGGTCGATGCTGAAGGTCACCGGCGATAGCGGCCTGAAGGCCTGCTCGGCATCGGCCAACACTACTTCGACCAGGCGCTTCACCAGGTTGGTCTCAATGGTCGTATAGGGCCGGCCCTCGATGCGCATCGCCGCGGTGCCGCGGCGGCCGCCCAGCAGCACATCGACGATCGAGTAGATCATCGCCGAATCGACGACCATCAGGCCGTAATTG
>NZ_DATEPI010000149.1:0-13632 GCF_035273305.1 Bradyrhizobium sp.
TATTGCTCAAGCCAAACCACCGGACCTGCCTCCCGCAGCCGCGCATGATGAGGATACGGGTCGCGCAGAAACTCGCGCGAAAACGGATCGATAGCGGAAACCGGATGATCGATTGTGGTATGCATGCTGGCCGCCTCACTCACACCCGATTACGGGTTCGGCTTTCACACCGGTTGCCGCGGCATTTTGCAGACTTACCGGGGGATTGTCATCACTTGCCCTCTGTTATTTAAATGTGTCGAGCTCCTCGATCCAAGGCCTTTCACATGTCGACGCAAGTTGATGCCGCCTCGGTTTCCGGCGATCCGGCACTGCTCCGGATCGAAGGCGCGATCGCCACGATCACCCTAAACCGGCCCAATGCCTTCAACTCGATTGACCTTTCAATCGCAAAGAAGCTGGAGCAGCTCAGCGCGGACGTCGAAGCTTCCGACGAGATCAGGGTGTTGGTGCTCGAAGGCGAAGGCCGCGCGTTCTGTGCCGGCGGCGACCTGCAAACCATTGGCAAAGCGGCGGCGGCCGATACGATCGCGCCGGTGGTGGGTGAACTGCTGCTGCACTATCACGCCTTCATCACGACACTGCGGCGAATGCCAAAAATCGTGCTGGCGAGCGTCCACGGCTCGGCTGCGGGGGCCGGACTCTCACTTGCCTTTGTGGCAGACCTCTGCATCGCGGCCGAGGACGCCCGCTTCACACCAGCCTATTCCAAGCTCGGCGTATCGCCGGACGGCGGGGGCACCGTTGGGGTGGTGGCGAGTGTTGGCACGCGACGCGCCATGCAAATCTTTCTTGCCGAAGATACTTTTTCCGCCGCGCAAGCCTACCAATGGGGCCTCGTCGCCAAAGTCGTTCCGCCGACCGAATTGAAGACGGCCACCCGCGAACTCGCGCATCGGCTGGCCGAAAACGCACCGGCCGGATTGGCCGCGACAAAGACGCTGATCCACCGCGCCCATGTCACGCCGATCGAGCAGCAACTCGAAGCCGAGCGCGACGCCATCATCTACTGCATGCACACGGAGGAATTCAGGATTGCCGTAAAGAAGTTCACCAGCAAACGGACCTAGTGTGTCGAGCGTTTAGTTCGGACAGATATACCCGGTTCCTGCCGGTGATTTGAAGCAGCCGACCGATTCCGGAATGACCTGCTTCGGCAGCCAGAGCACGACCTTCGGAAAATAGATCGTAAAAGTGATGGTGACCAGGAACACCACATATATCGGAAGTGCCGCTCGCAATGCCTTGCTGAAGCTGACGCCAACGAATTTCGAGGCCATCAACAGCACCAATCCGTAAGGGGGCGTGATCAGTCCGAACGCAAGCGTGGCAATCAGCACCACGCCCATGTGGACGCCGTTGATATCGCCGGCCTGGGTCAGCGCGTTCACCAGCGGCATGAAGATGATAATCGTCGGCACCGGTTCGATGAAATCGCCCACCACCGTGAACAGCAGCACCAGCAGCAGCATCATATAATGCGGGTCGCTGCCGGCAATCGAGGTGATCCAGTCGGCGATGACGATGGCGCCCCGCAAATAGGCCAGCATCCAGCCGAATGCGTTGGCAGCGCCGATCGTGATCAGCGGTAGCGAGAAGATCAGTCCGGCCAGGCAGAAATCGTAAGGAATTTTCTTGATGTGCCCGCGATTGAGCGCGGGGATCACCACCGTGATGATCCAGATCACGGCGACAACGCCGGCTTCCGTCGGCGTGAACCAGCCGGTGAGAATCCCACCGAGCAGGATCACCGGAATCATCAGCGGAAGTGCGGCATCGCCGGCGGCAAAAACGACTTGCCGCAATGGAGCGCGTGGTTTGCGCATCCCGGAGGGACCAAAGAAATAGCAGTAGATCATCAGCCCGAAGCCAATCATGAGTCCCGGCACCACGCCGGCCATGAACAATCCGGCGATCGAGACGTTGCCGACCGCGCCATAGACCACGGCGGTGATGCTGGGCGGCACCAGTGCGGCAATGGTGGAGGCGGAAGCGATGATCGCCGCGATGAAAGCCGGCTTATAGCCCTCCCGCTTCATTGGGCCGCCGAGCGCCCGGCTCATGACGGCAACATCAGCCGTGGTCGATCCCGACATTTCCGAGAAGAACATGCTGAATACGACGACAACCTGAGACAGCCCGCCCCTGATATGCCCGACCAGCGACAGCGAGAGATTGGCGATCCTCACCACGACATTGGCCGAACTCATGAGTTCGCCAACCAGCAGAAAGAACGGAATTGCCAGCAGCGCTTCCGAATCCACCCCGTCAAAAATCTTCTGGATGATGGCTGCCAGCGACACATCGGTCAGCAATGCGCCCACGAACACGCCGGCCATCAGCGAAAACGGCACGGGCACACCGAGATAACCGAAAAACAGGAAGCAGAACGACATCAGCGCGAGAATGACGGGTGCGCTCACAGGCCCACCCTCGGCACGCTGCTTTCCGCAGACGGAATCGCAAGTTCATCGTCCGGCGGCTCCGGATGGTCGAAGCCGTTGGCGATGCCGTTCACCAGTTGCTCGATCGTGAACAACGCGATCAGCACCCCTGACAACGGGATTGCCGCATAAAGCGAGGCGATCGGCGTTCCCGACGGCAAGCGGAAGCTGCCGAAACCTCGGAGGTAGTTGATGTAGCCGAACCAGATCAGGCATACCGCGACGCCGAGTACGACAAGCCGGATGAGAATCTCGACCATCAGCCGCGGCGTGCCGTGCATCGCTTCCGAGATTGCAGTGAGATAGAGATGATCGTTGCGGCGGGTAGCGACCGCCGCGCCGATGAAAATGGCATAGATGAACAGCGTGGACGTGACTTCCTGGAGCCACAGCCAGGGATGGCCGATCGTGCGGGTCAGGATGTCGAACATCACCGACAGCGAAAAGCCGAAACACAGGATTCCGCAGACGATCATCAGGATCAATTCGAGCTTGTCCAGTGCCCGCCATTTCAGGTGATGCTGCCGCTGCAAGACCAATTTGTCGGCGATCGTCATCGGCGTTCCCAAACCGTTTGAGCAGGCACGGAGCCCTCATCCCACTAGCGGTTCTTGGCCGCATCTCGAAGCGTCAGAATCGTATGCTCTCGCAACATTCGAGGCGCGCGAATAACGCGCTCCTCGTCACGATGCGTTCAGTTAATCGCGCGGATCAGATTCTTGATCTTCTCGGCGTGCGGCCCGAGTTCCTTGGCAAGCTTGTCGAGATAGGGATCGGCAATCTTCTGGAAACTCGCCTTGTCGACATCGGTGACGATCTTCACGCCCATTTTCGAGAGCTTACCGGCCGCCGAACGTTCCAGCTCAAAAGCTCGCTTAGGTTCTTGCAGGCTAACGTCCCTGGCGGCGGTCATCACCCATTGCTTCTGCTCGGCATTGAGGCTTTGCCAAAGCTTGTCGCTGATCCACACAATCGCATTATTGGCTTCATGCTCTGTCATCGAGAGCACGGGGGCAACTTCATAATGCTTGTTGATGAGGTAAACGTTGACCGCGTTCTCGCCAAAATCCACAACGCCTGTTTGCAGCGAGGTGTAGACGCTGCCGAACGGCATGTGGACCGTCTGCGCACCATAGGCGGCGAACATCGTGTCCTCGGTCGCGGTCGCCTGTACTCGAACCTTGTAGCCCTTGAGATCGTCCGCTTTATGGACTTCCTTCTTTCCGTACATGTGACGGAATCCCTGGGTACCGAGCGCGATCGCATGAATGCCCTGCACCGTGTCATCGATCATGTCGCGGATCGCTTCGAAAACTTTCTGGTCGCCCAATGCCTTGATGTTGTGCTCGTCGGAGCGGAACAGAAAATGCAACGACATCACGCCAGCCTGCGGAGAAATCGTCGAGGTGTTGGCTGAAGAGACGATGGCGAAGTCGATATCGCCCGACCTGACCAGTTGCAGGATCTGCGACTCCTGCCCGAGCTGCGCGCCGGGGTATTGGTCGATCAGCATGGTGCCTTTGCTCAGTTCCTTGAGCTTGGCGGAAAAAATATCGTAGGCGATGCTGTATCCGGAATTAAGCTGCTGATCGTGCGCAAACCGATAATGCTTGGTTTCCTGAGCGCCTGCGACTGCGCTGAACACTAATGCCACCGACGCGATGGCGACACTCATTATCCCCCGGGACTTGTTCATCGCGCGGCTTCCCCCTGTTTTGGTTTCCGCAATCTTCCCATCAAGCCCGTTGAATTGTCAATAAAACATCGGCCGTCGTGCACTGGCGACGGCTCCGATGGAAAGAGCCGCGAGGATGATCGATCGTTCTTGTCGCGAAGTGGGCTCACGACGCGCACAGAATCTCGATGCGCACTCGAGAAGCACAGCAACATTTACGCAGCACGCGCTTCTTGGATGCCAATGAGAAGCCTCGCCGCTACCCGCAACGATCTACTGGATCGCCCGGATCAGGTCCTTTACCTTCACCGCATGCGGGCCGAGTTCGCTGGCCAGCTTGTCGAGATAGGGATTGGCGATCGCAACGAACCCGGATTTATCGACATCGGTGACCACTTTCACGCCCATCGATTTCAGCTTGTCCTGCGATTGGTGCTCGAGTTCGATGGCCTTGGCAGGCTGGGTCTTGTTGACCTCATCGGCCGCAGCCTGCACCCAGCCCTGCTGTTCCGGTGTCAGGCTGTTCCATAGCTTGTCGCTCACCCACACCAGACTGTTGTTGGCCTCGTGTTCCGTCATCGAGAGCACGGGAGCTACCTCGTAGTGCTTGTTGGCGAGATAGACGTTGACACCGTTTTCCGCGACTTCGACCACGCCGGTCTGCAACGACGTATAGACGCTGCCGAACGGCATATGCACGATCTGCGCGCCGTATGCCGGAAACATGGTGTCCTCGGTAGGCGTCGCCTGGACCCGCACCTTCAGCCCCTTCAGGTCACCAATATTCTTGATGTCGCGTTTTGAATACATGCTGCGAAGCCCGAGCGTCGCGAGCGCGATCACGCGCGCGCCCTGAACGGTTTCTGCGATCATCGTCTTCACGGCCTTCGATACTTCAGGGTCGGCAATAGCCTTGATGAGGTGGGCTTCCGAACGGAACAGGAAGTGCATCGACATCACCCCGGCCTGTGGCGACAGCGTGGCAGCGTTCGCCGAGGATGAGATGCAGAATTCAACGTCGCCCGCCTTCACAAGCTGCAGCACCTGCGGCTCCTGCCCAAGCTGCGCGCCTGGATATTGATCGATCAGCATCGTGCCCTTGCTTAGGGATTTCAGCTTCTCGGCAAAGATATCGCCGAGGATTCCATAACCTGTCGTCTTGGGCTGATCATAGGCGAAGCGATAATGCTTCGCCTCCTGTGCTGTCGCGCTGGCGACCGGCAGGAACGCGGCGGCGATCGCCGCCGCAACGAGCGTTGCGATTCGTCTGCTCATGGCCTCCCCCTCTATCAGATATTTTCTTTCATCTTCCCATCGAGCTCGTCGGGAAGTCAATCAAACATCCAATGGGGAAAGACAACGCATGTGCGAGATGGAGAAGTCACTGCGCTCTACCGCTTTTTGGCCGCCAGACGGATTTGCTGGCGTTCGCTCGCAATGAGCCGAAGCTACGCACGAGGAGCTATTTCCCTTCCTCGCTGCGCATGAAATTGAAGTCGCAGCCCTCGTCGGCCTGCATGATGGTCTCATTGAACAGACGCGCGTAGCCGCGCCGGGCCCAGCCCGGTGTTTTGGCGGGCGGCAGCGCGGCGCGGCGTTTGTCAAGTTCGGCGGCGTCGACAAGCAGCTCGATGCTTCGCTTGGCGACATCAAGCCGGATCATGTCACCATTCTTCACCAGCGCCAGCGGGCCGCCGACGGCAGATTCAGGCGTGATGTGCAGCACGATGGTACCGAATGCGGTGCCGCTCATCCGTGCATCCGAGATCCGCACCATGTCCTTGACGCCCCCGCGCGCGAGCTTCTTGGGTATCGGAAGGTAGCCGGCCTCCGGCATGCCCGGCGCGCCCTTCGGGCCTGCGTTCCGCAGCACCAGAATGTCATCTGCGTTGACGTCGAGTGCGGGATCGTCGACCCGCAGCGTCATGTCTTCCACCGATTCGAACACCACAGCCCGGCCGGTATGCTGCAATAGCTTCGGAGTGGCCGCCGAATGCTTGATCACAGCCCCTCGCGGCGCAAGATTACCATGCAAGACGGCCATCGCCCCTTCCGGCTTGATGGGATTGTCGCGGGCGCGGATCGCATCCTGCCCTGGCACCTCCTCGGCTCCGGCAACAACCTCGCGCAGCGTCGCACCACTAATGGTCTTCGCGTCGAGATCGATCAGGTCGCCGAGCTGCGCCATCAGCTTCGGCAATCCCCCCGCGTGATGGAAATGCTCCATGTAGTGCTCGCCCGACGGTTTCAGGTCGATCAACACCGGCACCTCCCGTCCGAGCTTGTCGAACGCTTCGAGGTCGATCCGGTGGCGGGTACGGTTGGCGATTGCGGTGAGGTGAATGAGGCCATTGGTCGAGCCTCCGATTGCCTGCAGCACCACCTGCGCGTTCCTGAACGAGGCGCTCGTCAACAAATCGCTGGGCCTCGGCCCCTTCGCCGCCGCGAGCCCTGCAGCGACTTTACCGCTGGCTTCGGCGGAGCGAAAACGCTCGGCATGCGGCGCGGGAATGGTTGCGCTCATCGGCAGCGACAGGCCCAGCGCCTCTGTGATGCACGCCATCGTGCTGGCGGTGCCCATCACCATGCAGGTGCCGACGGAAGGAGCAAGGCGACCGTTGACAGCTTCGATCTCAACCTCGTCAATCTCTCCGGCGCGATATTTCGCCCAGAGGCGTCGGCAATCCGTGCAGGCTCCCAACACTTCGCCCTTGTGATGACCCACCACCATCGGCCCCACCGGAATGACGACAGTCGGCAGATCGGCGCTTACGGCAGCCATGATTTGCGCCGGCAACGTCTTGTCGCAACCGCCGATCACGACAACGGCGTCCATCGGTTGTGCGCGGATCATTTCTTCGGTATCCATGGCCATCAGGTTGCGCAAATACATCGAAGTCGGAAACGCAAAGCTTTCGGCAATCGAAATGGTCGGAAATACCATTGGCATTGCGCCGCTCAGCATCACGCCCCGCTTCACCGCCTCGATGATCTCAGGGACATTGCCGTGGCACGGATTGTAGTCGCTGTAAGTGTTGGTGATGCCAACGATGGGCCGGTTCAGCGCATCGTCGGAATAGCCCATCGCCTTGATGAAAGCCTTGCGCAGGAACAGAGAAAAGCCGGCGTCGCCATAACTTGTGAGTCCCTTGCGAAGTCCGTCAGCCATCTGCTTGTCCTGTCTTCCCACGTTTCAGTTCAGGAAATTATTTCCAGTCGATGATCTTGCTTGTGTCGCCGTCAAACTCGATGCCGCAGAACGCCCCGCCTTGATAGAAATCTCCGACCGGGTCCGGCGGGAGTTTCGCCTGTTCGACAAAGGCGTGCTCGCGAAAGTGCTCGGCGCGTCCGGTCGGGCGATAACCGAGGTCATAGGCGCGATGGTTGTCCCACCAGGAGCGCTCGTTATACGAAGCGCCGTAGAGGATTTCGAAATGAATATCGGGATGATCGAGCCCGATCCGGCACAGTTGGACCAGGTCTTCCGGTTTCAGCCAGATCGATAGACGACGATGATCCAGCGGCTTGTCGCCGAAATTTCCGATGCGAAGGCAGGTGACCCCGAGCCCGTGCTTGTCGGCATAGAGCGCGCCTACCGCTTCCCCGAATACCTTGCTGACGCCGTAACGGCTGTCAGGGCGCGCGGTGACATCCGTGCCGATGCGGTGATGGCGTGGATAAAAACCCACTGCATGGTTCGACGATGCGAACACGATGCGCTTGGCGCCCTTTTTGCGCGCCGCCTCGAAAAGATTGTAGCAGCCGATGATGTTGGATTGCAGGATAGTGTCCCAGGGGCCTTCGATCGAATAGCCGCCGAAATGCAGGATGCCATCGATGCCCTCGCAAATGGCCTCGACTTGCGCGAGGTCCGAAAGCTCAGCCGGCTCAAACTTTTCGTTGGCGCCGAGATCGGGAGGCGCTTTCACATCGCTCAACAGCAGATCGGGGTAAATCGGCGGCAGCAGCTTGCGCAAGCTTGTGCCAATTCCTCCCGATGCGCCGGTCATCAATATGCGTGGCATCTCTTCCCTCGTTCCGGCCGCTGATTTGCGGGGATTGACTGACAATGATAGCAAACCAAACCGCCAGTGTCCCGGTTCTACGGAAACGCAACAGTAACGAGAACATCAAATGTCCGAGGCATCATCCCATTCCGCCGGGTGGCGGCCGGCGAGCTATTACCCGGATCCCGCAATTCACGCGCTCGATCCGCGGTTTGAAAAATACTGGCTGAAATTGTCCGCGGTGGAGCGGCTGACCACCGGCTTGCGGTGGGCCGAGGGACCGGTGTGGTTCGGCGATGGACGCTACTTGTTGTGCAGCGACATTCCCAACAACCGGATCATCAAGTGGGAAGAGGAAACCGGCGAGGTCAGCATCTACCGCAAGCCGTCGAATTTTGGCAACGGCCACACCCGCGATCGGCAGGGGCGGCTGATCACCTGCGAACATGGTGGACGTCGCGTCACGCGCACCGAATATGACGGCTCGATCACGGTGCTGATGGATTCGTTCGACGGCAAGCGGCTGAACTCGCCCAACGACGTCGTGGTGAAATCGGATGGATCGATCTGGTTCACCGACCCGGTGTTTGGCTTGCTCGGCAATTACGAGGGCTACAAGGCGGAGTCAGAGATCGACGCCAACGTGTACCGGATCGACGGCAAGAGCGGAAAGGCCAGCATTGTCGCAGAAGGGGTGCTCGGACCTAACGGGCTCTGCTTTTCGCCGGACGAAAAGACCCTCTACATTGTGGAATCGCGCGGCGTGCCGAACCGCAAAATTCTTGCCTACGATGTAGCAGCCAGCGGCGACAAGATTTCGAACAAGCGCGTATTCATCGATGCCGGTCCCGGCACGCCGGACGGCATGCGCTGCGATATCGATGGCAATCTGTGGTGCGGCTGGGGTATGGGCGATCCGGAACTCGACGGTGTGTTTGTGTACGCATCGGACGGCGTTTTGATCGGCCGTATCGCGCTTCCGGAGCGTTGCGCCAATCTTTGCTTTGGAGGATTAAAGCGCAACCGGCTGTTCATGGCCGCAAGCCAATCGATTTACGCGCTCTATGTGAACACGCAGGGAGCCTTGGGCGGATGATCCTCACCCTGAGGGCGGCGTCTTCGCCGCTCTCGAAGGATGAAACCACGATCGCGATTCATGGTTGGAGACGGCGCAAGCGAGCCTCCTCACCATGAGGAAGCCGTAACAACGAGCTTGTGGGCCCCTACCTACAATGCAAAAACGCCGGACCGGGAGGATTCCCGATCCGGCGCTTTTGATCAGCGGAGACGATTATGCCGCGTTGTAGCCGGCGACCGCCTTGACCTCGAGATATTCTTCAAGCCCGTACTTGCCCCATTCGCGACCGTTGCCGGATTGCTTGTAGCCACCAAAAGGCGCGGTGCGGTCGTTCGGCATGCCCTGCAGGTTTACGTTGCCGGCCCGGATCTGACGGCCGACCTTGCGGGCGCGCTCTACCGTTCCGGCCGAGACGTAACCGGCGAGACCATAAGGTGTGTCGTTGGCGATTTTCACCGCATCCTCTTCGTCCTTGGCCCCTAAAATCGTGAGCACGGGTCCGAAGATTTCCTCACGCGCAATCGTCATGTCATTAGTGACATCGGCGAAGATCGTCGGACGCACATAGAAGCCCTTGTTGACGCCTTCAGGCAGGCCAGGTCCGCCCGCAACCAGGGTTGCGCCTTCCTCGATACCTTTCTGAATCAGCTTCTGGATCTTGTCCCATTGAATGCGGGACACGACCGGGCCAATGTTGGTGCCCTCCGCCCGCGGATCGCCGGCTTTGGTCTTCTCGGCCACGCCTTTCGCGATCGCGGCGACTTCCTTCATTTTCGAGAGCGGCACGATCATGCGCGAGGGCGCATTACACGATTGCCCCGAATTGTTGAACATGTGCATCACCCCACCGGTAACCGCCTTGGTGAGGTCGGCGTCATCGAGGATGACGTTCGGCGACTTGCCGCCCAACTCCTGGCTGACGCGCTTCACGGTCGGCGCAGCGCGCTTGGCAACATCGATGCCGGCCCGGGTCGAGCCGGTGAACGAGATCATGTCGATATCCGGGTGCTCGCTCATGGCGGCCCCGACCTCGGGACCGAGGCCGTTGATCAGGTTGAATACGCCTTTCGGGACGCCGGCTTCATGCAGGATTTCCGCAAAAATCAATGCCGACGACGGCGTGAATTCGGATGGCTTCAGGATCATGGTGCAGCCGGCGGCGAGCGCGGGTGCGATCTTGCAGGCAATCTGGTTCAGCGGCCAATTCCACGGTGTGATCATGCCGACGACACCGACCGGCTCGCGTACCACCATCGCCGACCCGAGCGGCTCGTCGAAGTGGTAGTCCTTGAGAACCTCGAGGGTGGAGGCCAGATGTCCCAGTCCGGCGCCGGCCTGCAATTTTTCAGCCATTGGCAGCGGCGCGCCCATCTCATCGGACACAGCGGCGCCGATCTCCTTCATCCGCGTCTTGTAGACTTCAATGATCTTCGAAAGCAGCGCCACGCGCTCCTCGCGGCTGGTCTGCGAATACGTCAGGAAGGCGCGGCGCGCCGCCGCAACCGCCTTGTCAACATCGGCCTTGGAGCCGAGCGCAACCTCGTACATCGCCTCTTCGGTCGCCGGGTTGACGACGGGCGTGGATTTCTTGACGACGGGATCGACCCAGGCGCCATCGATGTAGAATTGCATACGGTTGACCATCGTGAACCTCTTGATGTCAGGGCAAAGGATAGGGGAAACGGGCTCCGGCAAGCATCCTTGCACGAAACTCCGGCAAGTTGAACCCGCCATATGCGGGACGCCGCATTGCGGCTGCAACCACATATAAAGTCGGCATTACGAACGAAAGCAAGATGTGCCGCTAGCAAGGTAGGCCGGTCAAACCGCCATTTTGCGGTGGCGGACCGGAGCGCCTGCCGTCAGATTTTCGGCGGCGTCGATGATCGCGTTCGCGTCGATGCCGTAGTGGCGATAGAGCTCATCGATACTGCCGGTCTGGCCGAAATTCTGGACGCCCAGGGCTTCCAGCCGCTGGCCGCGCACGCTGCCGAGCCAGCCCAACGCCGCGGGATGGCCATCGATCACGGTAACGATCCCGCAGTCGCGTGGCAGTGGCGCCAGCAATTTATCGATGTGGCTGACATGCGGCAGGCCATGACGCTCGCGCCGCAACTTTCGCGCCGCAGTCCATCCGGCGTGCAGCCGGTCGGCTGAGGTGACCGCGAGCAGCCCGACATCCCGGCGGCTCTCGCCGATCAGGCCGACGGCTTCGATCGCCTCTGGCGCGACGGCACCCGCATATGCGATCACCAGGTCGCAATTCGGTCCCGGTTTGCGCAGCCAATACGCCCCTTCGGTGATCGCTTTCTGCAAATCCGGCGTCATCATCCGCTGCGGCTGCTCGATCGTGCGCGTCGAGAGCCTCAGGTAAACCGATCCGCCATCGTCGTCTTCGCGCTGCATGTGAAGGAAACCCCACGCCATGATGACGGCGAGCTCGTCGACAAAGGCGGGTTCGAACGAGGCGAGGCCATCCTGCGCCATGCCGATCAGAGGGGTCCCGATCGATTGATGGGCCCCACCCTCCGGTGCCAGCGTAATGCCCGATGGCGTCGCGGCCAGCATGAAGCGGGCCTCCTGGTAGCAGGCGTAATTCAGCGCATCGAGCCCACGCGCGATGAAGGGATCATACAAAGTCCCGATCGGCAGCAGCCGTTCGCCGTTGATCTGATGCGACAGCCCCAGCGCCGACATCAGGATGAACAGATTCATCTCGGCGATGCCGAGCTCGATGTGCTGACCCTTTGGAGAAAAGTCCCAGTTGAAAGTGGAAGGGATCTTCTCGCTTCGGAACAAATCGGCCTTTTCGGCGCGCGCGAACAGACCGCGGCGATTGACCCAGGCTCCCAGATTGGTCGACACGGTGACGTCGGGCGAAGCGGTAACGATGCGCGAGGCAAGCTCGGTCTCGCCACGCGCGATTTCATTGAGCAGCAGGCCAAAACCCTGCTGCGTGGCCATCTGCGCTGCCGGGCTGAACACCAGCCGCTCCGGCACATCGATCACGGGAGCGCTCAGCCGGCGACGCGCCTCGCGGTTAAATGGTGCATCGGCGAGAAAGCCCTCCAGCGCGGCCGGCTCCTCGACCAATCCTTCGAACTTGTCCCATTCGTGCCCCGGCCTGATGTTCTGCGCGCTGCGCCACTTCTCCATTTGGGCAATCGTCATCAAGCCCGCATGGTTGTCCTTGTGACCTTGAAATGGCAGGCCGATGCCCTTGATGGTGTAAGCGATGAAACAAACCGGGCGATCGTGGTCGATGCTCTCGAACGCCTCAACCATGCTGGCCATATCATGGCCGCCGAGGTTCGACATCAATTCAAGCAACTCGTCGTCGCTGCGTCGTTTGATCAATTGCGACACCGGACCTTCATCGCCGATCTCGTCTTCGAGATGCTTGCGAAACGAGGCGCCGCCCTGAAAGCACAACGCCGCGTACATCGCGTTTGGGCATGAATCGATCCAGCGCCTCAGAGCGTCGCCGCCCGGCTCGGCGAACGCTGCCTGCATCAGCCGGCCATATTTTACGATCATCACGTCCCACCCGAAATTGCGGAACATGACTTCGAATTTTTCCCACAATCCTTCGCGCACCACGGCATCAAGGCTTTGGCGATTGTAGTCGACCACCCACCATGTATTGCGCAGGCCGTGCTTCCACCCCTCCAGCAGCGCTTCGAAGATATTGCCCTCGTCCATTTCAGCATCGCCGACCAGCGCGATCATGCGCCCCTCGGGCCGATCCTTCATCCAGCCGTGCGCCTTGACGTAGTCCTGCACCAGTGAGGAAAACAAAGTCTGCGCGACCCCCAGTCCCACCGATCCGGTCGAGAAATCGACGTCATCGGTATCCTTGGTGCGGGATGGATAAGACTGCGCGCCTTTGAAGCCTCGGAAATTCTCCAGCTTGTCACGGCTCTGACGTCCGAACAGGTACTGAATAGCGTGGAATACCGGGCTGGCATGAGGCTTTACCGCAACGCGATCCTGCGGCCTGAGCACCGAGAAATAGAGCGCGGACATGATAGTGGCGAGCGAGGCGGATGAGGCCTGGTGTCCGCCAACTTTCAACCCGTCGGCGTTGGACCTGACGTGATTGGCATGGTGGATGGTCCATGACGACAGCCATAGGACTTTCCGCGCCAGCGCGGACAGCATTTCGAGGCGTGCGGGCTCAATGGCCATGACGACATCCCAGGCGACGTGGATTGCATCGGGATGTTAACGCCGCGGCGGGCTCTAAAAATCTCAAATCCTCGCGACAAGTCAACAGATTTTAGGATAACTTACCAGGCGGGCCCCTGTAATCGAGAGTTTATTCCAATGCTGCAAAGCCTCGACACCATCGACCGCAAGATCCTAAACGTTCTGCAAAGTGACAGCCGCACCACGATGCAGCAGCTCGCCGAGCAGGTTGGCCTCTCG
>NZ_DATEPI010000150.1:0-38880 GCF_035273305.1 Bradyrhizobium sp.
AGGGCCTTGGGGCGGCCGATGCGACGAGACGGGGGCGACGCCCGGCGCATGCCGGTGAGGAGGTGGCGCCGCCGCCGCGCCCGGTTTGCGCTCGGCCGTCAACGCGACCATTGCCGTGGTGACGCCGGGAATCGCACGCACGGCCGCTTCCGCCTGGGCTCGCACGTTTTCCCAGGCGCGGGCCTCCCCTGCGTCGACATTGATCGAGAAGAATACCTTGCCATCATTGGCAGTGATCGCCGACAAGACATTCGCTTCGGTCAGCGCGATGCCGCGCGGCGAAACCACCCTGGCCAAGGCATCGAGAACCTGCTGCTGCGTCACGCTCAATGCGTATCTCCCCACATTTGGACGCGACAGATAATTCGCTCCGGCCCGAAAGCATACCCCACTTGTGTGGCATCAGGCTTGCGCAGTCGACGGCTTTAGACAGGGTTTCCCGCGCCTCAGCCCTGCTCTTTCGCGGCTTCATAATTCAGTTCGATCATGACCCCGTTTGGGTCATTTACGAAAATCTGCCAGAGATCGCCGCCGGGCACCTGCCGAACATCGAACTCCATGCCCTTGGACTGAAGCCGCTGCTTCATTCCAGCGAATCCCCGGCTCGCAAAGGCGACATGGTGGACAACGCCGGAGTCGGCCTTCTGTTGCTCGTCGGTCGGCGAAATGTCCACCAGATGCACCACCGGCTTCCCCTCGCTGTACATCCATGCCCCGGGGAAAGCGAAGTTCGGGCGCGCGCCCTTCTCCAGCCCAAGCACATCCTCATAGAAACGGACCGTTTCAGCGAGCTTACGGGTCCTGATGTTGAAATGATCGAGCACGCCTACGCCCATACGTCATTCCCTCCATTCGAAGATCGAGTTTGAGGCCGACCCTAGCACAAAAGCTCTCCTGGCCGCCAAACAGGGGCGTTGCCCTTCATTGCGCAGGGTTTATTGTGCGCGCTCCACATCATGAGCGGAACCCTGTTTCGAGGTTCGAACCAGCCCACCGCGCCCTCCCCAGAACACGTCGGCTGATCAATGCCGGCAAAACAAGGTTGTACACATGGCTAAAGTCGCTTTTCTCGGTCTCGGCGTCATGGGCTTCCCGATGGCAGGACATCTAGCAAAAAAAGGTGGCCACGACGTAACCGTCTTCAATCGGACAGAAGCCAAGGCCAAGGCGTGGGCCGAGAAATTCGGTGGCAAGACAGCGCCGACGCCGCAGGTGGCCGCGCAAGGCCAGGATTTCGTGATGGCTTGTGTCGGCAACGACAATGATGTGCGCGCGATCACGATAGGCGAAGGTGGCGCGTTCTCCGGCATGAAGAAGGGCGCGATTTTTGTGGACCATACCACCGCTTCGGCGGAGGTTGCGCGCGAGCTTGACGCCGAAGCCAACAAACGCGGGTTCAAGTTCGTCGACGCGCCGGTGTCCGGTGGGCAGGCCGGTGCCGAAAACGGAGTTTTGACGGTCATGTGTGGCGGCAGCGAGGATGCTTATGCGAGCGCCGAACCGGTGATCGCAGCCTATGCAAGGATGTGCAAACGACTCGGTGAAGCAGGCTCAGGTCAACTGACCAAGATGGTCAACCAGATCTGCATTGCCGGGCTTGTCGAAGGTCTTTCGGAAGGGATTCACTTCGCCAAAAAAGCGGGACTCGACGTCCAGGCTGTGATCGACACCATCTCAAAAGGCGCGGCCCAATCCTGGCAGATGGAAAATCGCTACAAGACCATGAACGAAGGGAAATTCGATTTCGGCTTTGCGGTCGAATGGATGCGGAAGGATCTATCGATCTGTCTCGCCGAGTCGCGGCGGAACGGCGCCAGCCTGCCGGTCACGGCCCTGGTAGATGCATTCTATTCAGAGGTCGAAAAGATGGGCGGCAAGCGGTGGGACACTTCCAGCCTGCTTGCTCGCCTGCAGCGCTGAGTCCGCACCGAATTCGGAACGGCGCAACAGGTTAATTTAAGCTCCTGTTAAGCTGATTCTTTAGTGCTTTAAGGCACCTCTTAATGATTTAGCGCCAGAGATAGACAATGCAAACGCTCGCGGCCGTTAGCGGGCAGGATTTGTGTTGTTTGATGAGTAAAACCGCCGATAAGCCTGAAGTTGTCCAGCTTCCGGCTGAAACGAAGATTGCAGCGCCGGGCAGCAATCGACGCGCAGCGGCGCAGCGGGTGCGCGAGGCCCGCGACCGGTTAACGTCCACCAGCGGAACCCGTCCCGCATTCGATCGCGAACTGCTGCGGCAATACGCCCAGACGCGTATATCGGCTTCGTACGTCGTCATCTTGCTCGTGGTGACGACCGGCATCCTGTTTGGCTTGTGGATGCAAACGGTTTCGGCAGGGGCCTGGACCTGCGGCATGATGTGCATTCACGCGGCCATCATCCGCTGTTGCGACAGGTTTCTCGCCGAGTCCCCGTCACTGAACCTGAGCCGGATGTGGCGCACGCGCTTTATTCTGCTCGACTTGCTCTATGGCGTGTGCTGGACCGCCATCCTGATCCACCCGGCGGGTCTCGATATCGTTTCGAACACGCTGATGATGTTCCTGATGCTGCTAGTGATTGCAGTATCCAGCATGATCGCGGCGAACCTGCCGATCGCCGCACTTGTCGCAACTATTCCGGTCACCGCGGCGATCGTGCTGAACCTGGTGCTGAGCGGCACCTTCGACAATTACGTGCTAGCGGTGCTGGCGCTCGCGGCGGAAGGGTATTTTGCCCTACTCGCGCATCGCCTGCATTCCACGACGCTGGCAACGTTGGAAGCGCGCGCCGAAAAAGACGCGCTGATCGGCGAGCTCGAGCAGGCAAAATCGATCTCCGATGAAGCTCGCCATCGCGCGGAGGCGGCAAACGTGGCCAAGTCCCGCTTCCTGGCTCAAATGAGTCACGAATTACGGACACCGCTGAATGCGATTCTCGGATTTTCCGAGGTGATGAAGAGCGAAATTTTCGGTGCACATGCGGTGCCGGTTTACAAGGAATATTCCGCCGATATTCACAATTCGGGCGTGCACCTGCTTAATCTCATCAACGAAATTCTCGACCTGTCGCGCATCGAAGCCGGCAGGTACGATCTCAATGAAGAAGCGGTATCGCTGGTGCATGTTGTCGCCGACTGCCATCATCTGCTGAAATTGCGCGCTTCGAGTCGCGGCATCACCATTCACGAGGTGTTCGAGCAGAGTATGCCGCGCATTTGGGGGGATGAGCGGGCGATACGGCAGATCGTGCTCAATCTGCTTTCGAATTCGATCAAGTTTACGCCACAAGGCGGAGAAATCTGGCTGAAGGCGGGGTGGACCGCATCCGGCGGGCAATATCTAAGCGTCAGGGATACCGGTTCCGGAATCGCGGAAGACGAAATCCCCATCGTGCTCGCCTCGTTCGGTCAGGGCTCCAACTCGATCAAGTCCGCCGAACAAGGCGCTGGGCTTGGACTTCCGATTGCAAAAAGCCTGATAGACCTGCATGGCGGTACGTTCACGCTCAGATCGAAGCTTCGTTTCGGTACCGAAGTCATCGTCACCTTCCCGCCGGAGCGGGTGATGTCCGCGCTGGCTCCGCTGACTGACGAGGCGCCTCCACTACAGCCGGAAAGCACAGGTAATAGCAGCTCGATCGACAAGCGGCGGGTGCGCCGAAAGCCGATCATGATCGCCGGGACTGGACTGTAGTCGGAGTGCTTGCACAAATTGACCGAATACGCTTCAAACTTGCAAAATGAGCAAAGAAACTCCGTGCATCGCAGTTTGTATGATCGATCCCAGAACCAATCTCTGTTTCGGCTGTGGACGCACATTGCCGGAAATCGCGCGCTGGCATCGAATGGAGAGCGCCGAGCGGCAGGCGATCATGACACAGCTCGCAACACGCATGGTCGACGCCGGCCTGGAGCAGCCGGCAAAGGCAGCCGGTCGAAGCATCGGCTAACGGACATTTCGGTCGGGAGCCATCCGTGAGCCGTTTCTTGCTGGTACTGTTGGTTGTCGCTGCCGCGACCGCCGCCGTGATCGCCTACAAGGATCCGGAACAGATTGCGCGCGCGACAGACAACATCTCCAACGTCCTACGCAAGCGCAGTAGCGCCGCGGGACGCGCCGTGCAGATCGCACGCGGACAAAGCGGCGAGTTCACGCTAAAGGCGAGGATCAATGGCGTCACTGCGCCCATGGTGATCGACACCGGCGCTACTTCGGTGGTGCTGACCTATGAGACCGCCAAGGCCGCGGGGCTGCCGCTGGAGTTGCTGGAGTATGACGTCGATGTCGAGACCGCCGGCGGGCACACCAAGGCCGCCCGGCTCACGCTCGACCGCTTAGCAATCGGTAAGCTGGTCGAGCGCTCCGTGCCAGCCCTGGTGGTGCCGCACGGGCAGATGAAGACCAATTTGCTCGGCATGAGTTTCCTGGATCGGCTAGAAAGCTGGGAAGTCCACGCTGATAGGCTGATGCTCCACGGCTACCCGTAGAATTCGGTTCACGCAGCGATCGGCTTCACCGGGCTGTCCTCGACCAGCGCGATTGCGTCACACAAGGCGCCGATACCGGCTGCCGGCTTGATCGCATTCTCTGCGAGATGGCGTCGGAAAGCGCGAGCGCCGGGCAAGCCATGAAATGCGCCGACGAAATGCCGCGTGATCGAATGCAGCCGGGTGCCCCTGGCGAGCTCGGCTTCAATGTAAGGCAGCATCGCCGCGAATACGTCTTTCATCGTGGCGTGGGGGGCCGGCTCTCCGAACAGCTCGGAATCGGCTGCGAGCAATCGCCACGGCTCCTGGTAGGCGGCTCGCCCCAGCATGACGCCATCGACAAAGCCGAGGTGCTGCTTCGCTTCCGCAAGGCTGCCGATGCCTCCGTTGATGATAATCGGCACATCCGGCCATGCGGCTTTCAGGCGATAAACCCTGTGATAATCGAGCGGCGGGATATCGCGATTTTCCTTCGGCGAGAGCCCGTTGAGCCAGGCCTTGCGAGCGTGAACGATCAGGGCATCGGCACCGGCGGTGATAACACCTCGGGCCAATTCGTCGAGCGCGAATTCCGGATCCTGATCGTCAATACCGATCCGGCACTTCACCGTCACGGGAATGCTGACGGCCCGCTTCATGGCCTTGACGCCATCCGCGACCAGCTTCGGTTCGGCCATCAAGCACGCACCGAAACGGCCGTCCTTCACGCGGTCCGACGGACAGCCGACGTTGAGGTTGATCTCATCGTATCCGAAATCCTCACCGATCTTTGCGGCTGTCGCGAGATCGGCGGGCGCGGAACCGCCAAGCTGAAGCGCGACCGGATGTTCGCTCGCATCGAAACCGAGCAGCCGGTTTCGGTCGCCATGAAGAATGGCGCCGGTAGTCAGCATCTCCGTGTAAAGTCGCGCACGGCGGCTCATCAGACGGTGGAAGACGCGGCAATGCCGGTCGGTCCAGTCCATCATCGGGGCGACTGAAAAGAGATAGTCTTGATACATCAACGAGTTAGCTTGCAATTGTTAAGACGGCGAGCGAGCGTGCGCGTGCCAAACTACACCAAACTGCACGCGTTTTCTGCAACGGAAGAGCTGCCGGAACGCTCCAGCATCCTGCTTTTTTCTCGTCGAATTTCAGTCTTGTGGAACGCCGAGATACGCATCCCGAATAATCGGATCAGCGAGCAGCTTCTCTCCTGATCCAGACCTTACTATCCGACCCATGTCCATAACGTAGGCCGTATGGCACAGGTCCAGTGCGGTGGTCACATCCTGTTCGACGAGCAGAATCGACATGCCCTCGGCGTTCAGCACCCGCAATGCAGCGACCAATTGCTCCACCGGCAGCGGCGACAGCCCGAGCGAGAGTTCATCGATCATCAACAAACGTGGCGCACTCATCAATCCTCGACCGATGGCGCACATCTGCTGCTCGCCGCCGGACAGCGTTGCCGAAGCCTGATTTCGGCGCTCGCGCAGCTTCGGAAACGTCGCGTAGACCCGGTCAAGGCCGCGGGAAACCTCATGGCGACTGACATTTCGGCAGTAAGCTCCCATCAGGAGATTGTCTTCGACGCTCATGGCGCCGAACAGCCGCCTGCCCTCGGGTACGTGCACGATACCGTGCCCGAGGATTCGCGCCGCCGTGGCCTTCGAGAGATCCTCGCCATCAGAGACGTAGTAACCGGATTGGACCGGAATCAATCCGGACAAAGCGCGCATCAGCGTGGTTTTGCCGGCTCCGTTAGAGCCTATCAGTGCAGTGATCTTGCCGCTGCACACGGCCATCTCAACGCCCCAGAGCACCTGGATCTCGCCATAGCCGGCGTTGAGATCTCGCACTTCGATGATCAAGGGGTCAGACATGCGCGGCGTTCCGCTGCGCATATTGCTGGCCGAGATACGCATCCACCACTGCAGGTTCCTTGATGACATCGCGTGGCTGCCCATCGGCGATCAGCTGGCCATTGTGCAGCACCGCGATGCGAGTGCAGACATTCAGCACCACCTTCATCAAATGCTCGATCATCACGATCGTGATGCCACTCGCGGCCAGTTGGTGGATCAGCGTTGTTGCGCGCGCGACCTCGGCACTGTTCAATCCGGCGTTGACCTCATCGAGGAACAGCAGCTTCGGCTTCATCGCCAGCGCCTTCGCCAGCTCCAGCCGCTTTCGCATCGCCAGCGTAAGCGTCGCGGCCGATTGATCGGCTTGGGCGTCGAGCTTGACGAAGTTCAGATGCGCGCGGGCCTCCTCGCGCGCGGATTTCAGGCTGTTGCCGGGTTGGGAAAACAGTGCCGCCGCCGCGACGTTATCGAGCGCGGTAAATTCGGCAAAGGGTTGCACGATCTGGAAGGTGCGCGACAGACCCAAACGCGCGGTCTGGTAGGTCTTCAGTCGGGTGATGTCCTGGTTGTTGAATGTAACCGTGCCTGAACTCGCCGGCGTTACTCCGCACACCGTGTTCACAAGCGTCGTCTTGCCCGCACCGTTCGGACCTATCAGCCCGAGCACCTCGCCTTTGTTCACGGTTATCGTGACCTCGCGCAGAGCCGTCAGACCGCCGAAGCGGCGCGACACACGATTGAGGCGTAGGATCTCAGACATGCTTTGCCTTGCCCCAGAACATGCTGGTCCGCAGCGAGGTGAGGCCATGCGGCAGGAACAGCAGGAGCATCACGATCAGAACACCGAGCACGCCGCTGTGAATCTGGATGTAATTGCGCCAAACCACCTCTTCCAAACCGAGGTAAAGGAGAGCGCCGCAGACAACACCAAACGGCGAACCGAGGCCGCCCATCAACGCCATCACGATCGGCTTGACCGAATATAGAATGTCGAAGACGTCTGACGGATCGATGTAGTGCACCCAGGCGGCATAAATCCCGCCGGCCGCGCTGACAAAACACGCCGACAGGCCGAACGCGATGCTTTTGTAAAGCGTGGCATTCAAACCTACCATGTTGGAAGCGGTTTCGTTTTGCCGGATACAAGCAAGGCCAAACCCCAACTTGGATGAGGAAACGGCGATCACAACAAGTGCGGTGGCGAGCAGCAGCCCCCACATCGCAAAAAAGAAGAAGCTCGCATCAGCCAGAATACCGGAGCCGGACGTCAGGGGAATGTTCAGCCCCATCCCGCCGCCCGTCAGATCGGTGGCGTTGTTGACAAGCTCGCGCAGCACCTCGACCAGCGACAGGCTGGCAATCGCGAAATAATGACCGCGTAGCCTCAGCAGTACCGTGCCCAGCAAGGCGGCCAACGCAAAGGACGAGATCAGTGCGGCAATCACCGACAACGTGAGCGCCACGCCATCGTTGAGCAACACGCCCGTCGCGTACGCGCCAAAGCCGAAGAACGCCGCCGTCGCAAACGACGGATATCCAGCGAAGCCGCCGACCACATTCCAGGACAGCGCCAGAACGGCGTACATGCAGGCGATAGTGCCGAGCCGCAACGCATAGGGTCCGCCGAACAACGGCAATCCCGCCACGCAGGCGATCAAGAGCAGCAGCGCCAGGTTGGACCGCGTCATTCGAAACCTTTTCGGCCCAAGAGACCCTGTGGCCGGACGATCAAAAAGATGATGAGCAGCCCGAACGACAGCGTAATGGCGTGTGAAGGCCCAACGAGCGTGGAGCCGAAACCTTCAACGAAGGCCAGCAGCAGGCCTCCGGCCAGCGCGCCGGATACACTGCCGAGGCCGCCAAGCACGCAGACGACGAAGGACTTGCCCAGAAAAGTAGCCGACGTCAGCGGCGAGATCGGAAAGATCAACGACATCAGGACTCCGGCACAGCCCGCCAGCGCCGCGCCGAGGCCAAATGCGATGGCATAGATCGATTTGACATCGACGCCCATCAGGACCGCGGCATCGCGGTCGAGCCGGACCGCAACGATGGCGCGGCCGATGCGCGACCGCCGCAGCAGCAGATACAGCAGCCCGGTCAAAGCCAGCGCGGACGCGGTTGCCAGCAGCCGGTCCACCGGTACGACGACGTCAAGGATCGAGACCGACCCCATCGGCGGGCTCAATGTCAATTTTCGATAATCCGCCTTGAAGTAGTAGATCATCACATTGTTCAGGATCAGGTCGAGCCCGAACGTCAGCGTCAAGGTGACCAGCACTGGCGCGGTAATCACCCGATTCAGCACGAGCTGCTGAAGGAGATAGCCGAGCCCGAAAAACAATGGCGCGGCGATTGCCAGCGCAAACCAGGGCGGGATCGACAGCCATTGATAGGCTGCCCACGCCAGGTAGGCGCCGAGAACAATGAACGAGCCGTGGATCAGATTGATGACGTTCAGGACGCCCCAGACCAGCGAAAAGCCGATGGCGATGCACCCATAAAGGCAGCCCAGCACCAAGGCATTGATCAGAACCTGGACCGCCAACATTCCGCTTCCCCCCGCCTCACGGCACGAACGCTCAGTTTACGCCGAGCCTGAATTCGCCCTGTTTGATGGCCTGAGGAAACAACACGACCGGCTTCGCTCCTTGAATTTGGAATACCGGCGGCTCCAGTGAATTGATCTGGCCATTGCTGCCAAACTTCACCGGACCAAAGAACGTGACCGTATCGAACTTCGCCAACTCGTCGCGGACCTTGTCGCGATCCAGCGAGCCGGCGCGCTCGATTGCCATCTGGAAGATGGCCCCGCATACCGCGGCCGAAGCCTGGCCATAGTCAGGCTCGCTCTTGTATTTGTCGCGGAACAGCTTGACGAAATTGGACGTGCTTCCGAAAATATCCTTGCCCGCATATTGCTCGGCCGGATGCCACCATGCCGCGCTGCTCAGGTTCTCGGCGCTCTGGCCGGCCGCTTCGATGAAATCCGGATAGGCTGGTCCCGCAATCATCGTCACGACGGGCGCCTTGATCTGCTGGTCGACCATTTGCTTGCGAACCAGCAGCAGATCGTTTGTGTAGCCGGTGACGAATATCCATTGCGGCGCCAGCGACTTCATCTGCGACAGCGTCGCTGAGTGATCGAGAGTGTTGATCGCATATTTCTCGAAGTAAACCACCTCGAAGCCGTTGGCTTTGGCGGACTTCTCCATTTCCTGGGCAATCGCCAACGGAAACAGATCATTACGTGCAAGGATTGCAACCTTCTTAACGTCGGGTGCCTTGGCCTTGATGATCTCCGTCAACGGCGTGGTCAGCGTGTCGTTAGGTGTGAAGGTGCCGAACAGATATTTATAACCCTGGTCGTAGACCTGGGCGGATGAGGCTGTCGCGGCGATGAGCGGAACCTTGTACTTCTCCGAAACCGAGCTCGCCGCTTTGGTCGCTCCGGAGCCGAACGGCGCGAACAGAAAATTGACGTTGTCTTGCGTGATCATCTGTTCTGTCGTCTGCACCGCGCGCGGCGTGTTCGACTGGTAATCAGCGTAGACGATCTCTACTTTGTACTTCTTCCCGCCGACCGAAATGCCTCCGGCCTTGTTCGCCTGTTCGGCCCAGAGATCATACCCCTGCTGTTGCTTGACAGCTTCGGGCGCCAAAGGCCCCGTTAGCGGAAGCGGCGCGCCGAAGCGAATGACATCCTCAGCGGATGCCCGTGCTGTCGAAAATTGCCAGCATCCGGCCGCGACGATCAGTGAAAGTAATAGACGGGGCAAGCCGGCGGCTCGCGCGGCGCTTTTACCAGAGATGCTCATGACGAATTTCCTCTGTTAACGTCGTCAATCAATTGCAGCGATGGCTTCGACTTCCAGATCGGCCTCGAAAGGCCAAGAGCCTACTGTGACGCATGTACGCGCTGGCGGAAAGCCCGGAAAATAGTCGCGGTAGATCTGATTTATGGTGGAAAAATATCCCGAATTCGAAACGTAGATTGTCAGCATCACCGTGCTTTCGAGCGATGAGCCGGCATGCTGAAGTGCAAGGCTGAGGTTGGACATCGCCTGACGCAACTGGGCGACGATGTCACCTTTCACCATCGTTCCGGTCACGGGATCAATCGGCGGAAGACCGGAAATGAACGCAAATCCATTGGCTCGCGTGGCGACCGTGAGCGGAACGCCACGCGCCGCAATGGCCTCGGACAATCCGGGCACGTTGATATGCTCGATCCCCATTTATGATTCCCGCTGCCCTCTAGGCCGTCAACTTACCGCGAATTCGGCGTTGATTTGGCAGGGCGCATTCAGAGGCAGCACGTTGACCCCTACGGCCGTGCGCGTGTGTCGTCCCGCATCGCCGAAGACCTCAACCATCAAATCCGAGATTCCGTTCATGACCTGGGCCTGCTGAAAGAAATCCGCAGCCGACGATACAAAGCCGTCGATCCGCACCACGCGCCGGATACGATCAAGATCGCCGTCAAGCTGCTTCTTGAGCAAAGCAAGCATATTCAAGCCGACGATGCGGGTAGCAGCGCGGCCGTCCTCAAGCGTCAACTCCGCACCCAGGCGTCCCTTGAAAGCAAGCTCCTTGCCCCGGAAGGGAATTTGCCCGGAGATATAGACCATCGATCCCTCGATCAGCGTCGGCACATAATTGGCGACTGGTGCGGGGCCGCTCTCGGGCAGCACGATATTGAGCTCGGTTAACTTGCGATCGACGTTCCCGGCAGCAACAGCCTGCCGGACAGCGGCACTTCCGGCCACGATGGCGGCAGAACCGAGAATCAGATTCCTGCGAGCAATTTTCATGGTGTTACCCTTTCCTAACAGTTTGATTGGTTCGGGCCGGCGAGCGATTGCAGAGCGGCGATGGATGGTGAGTTGACGCTCGATTCGCACGCGCGATTGACCGAGCGCATGTTCGTTCGGGGCGTCTCATCGACAAGCAACTGGAATATGTCGGGCCGGGAATAGTGCCCTACCGGATCGAAATCGAACCGCGCCCTGTCAAGGTCTTTGAGGTCGAGCGACGCTCGCTGAATGCACTCGCCATCAAAGTTGGGAGCGACCAGAATTTCACCGAGCGGTCCGATGATGCAGCTTCCACCCCTTGATACAACGGTGCTGGCATCGCTTCCGAATTCCGTGTCGAAGAAAGCGGGATAATCGCCGCGGCGTGCGAACTGTGCGGACGACAGGACGAACACGCGACCTTCCTGCGCAATGTGACGCATGCTCGGCAGCCACGTCTCTCGGCTGTCGACGGTCGGGACGCAGAACATCTCGATGCCCTTTGCATACATCGCCATGCGAAGTGCCGGCATGTAATTCTCCCAACAGACGACGGCGCCGATCCGGCCGACCTCGGTCCCGAATACCGGGATGGTCGAACCGTCGCCCTGTCCCCAGATCAGCCGCTCGGCACCAGTGGGCATCAGTTTGCGATGCTTGCCGAGCAGCGTTCCATCGGGCGCAAAGAACAGCACCGTGCAATAAATGGTCGAGCCGTCGCGCTCGAGTACGCCGATCACGAGATGGATCTGGTTCTGTTTTGCAACCGCAGCCAGATTGTCGAATTCGGGCCCCTGTAGCTCCAGCGCGCCTTCCAAATAGAGCCTGAACAGCTCCCGCCCTTCGGGTTGCCGCGAGCCGACCACAGTGCCGAAACCCATGCCACGCGGATAAGCAGACACGAAGGCTTCGGGGAAGACCACTAGCTTTGCACCTTGCCGGGCAGCATCGGCGGCAAGGTTGCCGACTTTCTGAATGGTGCGCGCAACGTCGAAGCCAACCGGCGCGGCCTGGACCACCGCGACCTCAATGACATTTCTCTCTCGCGTTCTTGTCATTTTGAATTTCTTTCTCTTGCGGCGCGCGCGGGTGAACGCGCTCAGTTGATCCGGAGCGGGCGAGAATAAGAAGAAGAATTGCAGCATCGACGCGTTCTCAAAAAGCGAACAGCGGTGCACCAAAGCAGGAGGGTCTGAGTGCTGTCGGTTTTGAGGCTGGATGCTATCGCTCGAGCAGACGAGGCTTTTTCCGACGCTCGATGGAAAAATTCGCAGCGGTAAATGCTTTCAACGCGGCGTTGACGTCAACCAGCAGGCGCTGTCCGACGGTTGATAGAACCCGGTTTCGCTGCACGCACAACGACACGACGGCATGCGTGAGGTTTTCATCGCGAATCGCGATTGCAATCAATTCACCCGCGGCACACTCGCGCACGACTGCAAAGGCGGGCAGAACCGAAATGCCGGCACCGGATCGGACATACGCCTTGGCCATTTCGATCGAATTGATGGTGAGGCTGGGCTCGATGGCAATTCCGAGCTTGGCCGCGCATTGATCCAACAGCCGCCGGACCCCGAACGACAGATCCGGTAATCCGAGGGTTTCTTTTGCCAAATCCTCAATCGTGAGAAATTTTTTGCCGGCGAGGCGATGCTTACGTGAGACAACCGCATATACCGGATGTTTGGCATCGTACACGACTTCGATGTGAGAATCCGGGCTAGGGTTGAACGCGATCCCGATGTCGCCGAGGTCATTCCTCAAGGCGTGTAGAACCTGTTCGGTGCCGGTCACCTCGATATGGTAGGTGATCTTCGGATAGGTCCGGCCGAAGCGGCCAAGAACCGGCAGCAGGAAATCGGCCACAACGCCTTCCACCGCGTAAATGACCACATGACCGCGCTGCAGCCCGCGCAGATCGTCAATTTCGCTTCGTATGCGATCGACCTGTCGCAGCGTCTGGGCGGCGCCAGCAGCGAACACTTCGCCCGCGGGTGTTAGGCGTATCCCTCGCGGCAGCCGCTCCAGAAGTGGAACGCCAAATTCATGCTCGAGATTGGCCAGATGCCGGCTGAGCGCCGACGCAGCAATGTGCAAATTCTCAGCCGCCGCCCGGATTGACCGGGCGCGCACAATTTCGAGAAAGTAGCGCAGAACGTTGGTCTGCATGACGCGCCCAGATGACAAACGTCAAAACCCTAGCACCTATTGGGATATCTTTCGAGCCGCACGCTTGAACTGATTTCCTAGACGCCCAGCGAACTCAAAACGAGTTGAGCGCCGACGGCATCCTGAAATCCAAGCCCTGTCGAATCGAACAGGACCACATCATCTGGATGCCGGTTCTTGAAAGTGGCTTTTTGCGACAGGACCTCGCCTAGATCGTAAGCCTCGCGCGCAGCCAATTCGGGCCACTGCAACTCGCCGTACACCTTGCACTGTTTGATGCTGTCGGCGACGACACGCGCAAGCTTCGGAGCAAACCTTGCCGAGATCTCCCGTTTTCCCACGGCGTCGGCGCCCATCGCGACGATGACGCAGCCGGGCTTGGGTACTTCCGTGGTCAGGACCGGTGAACGTGCCGGCGTTGCCGATACAACAACGTCGCAATGGGCCACTTTCTGCAATGCCGTTGCCTCGGCATCAATGTTTAGTTCGCGGCTGATTCGGCCAGCGGCTTCCTTGGATTTGAGTTCGTTCCGTCCCCAGATTTTCACGGCGTGAATCTTCCGTATGCAGGCGATCGCGGCGACATGCCAGAACGCCTGTGTGCCGGTGCCGATAATGCCGAGCTCGATCCCGCCCTCCGGAGCAAGCGCATCGACCGCCACGGCGCTGGCGCCCGCGGTCCGCATATCGGTGATCAGCCCTCCATCACACAGGACGGCCTTGAACTGTCCGGTCTGCCGGTCTGCAACGACGATCGTGCCATCGCGGGTCGGAAGTCCCCTGCCGGGATTGTCGTAGAAGCAAGTTACAAGCTTCACGCAGATATTGTTGTCCGACAGAAGATATCCGGGCTTGATGTGCATCTCTCCGTTCACTGAGGAAAAATCAATATTCGTGATCGGCGCGGAGTGTGCGCGTCCATGACTATGATCGATGAAGCCTGCCCTCAACGCCGGTATCAGTTTCGAGAACGTGAGGACGTCCGCGATCTCCGCCTTCGACACAATTCGCACATTCAGTCTCCACGTTCAGATCGGCCTGACGTCAATTATGTATTTCGGTGAGTGTGACGAACAGTGCGATTTGGATTACGGTGCGATGCTCGATTGGCAACATTCGCTGAATCCGGCAACGGACGAATGCCGAGTTACGTCTTCTCCAGCGTGCGCGATGTGCTCTAGCCTGTACTGGCAAACTGGAGACGCAACGTGCTCTTACAATCTCAAAATCGCGCGCGAGGGTTTCGGCAGGAACACGATTCGCTTGGCCAGAAAGACATCCCGATCGATGCCTATTGGGGCATCCACACATCGCGGGCGCTGGATAACTTCCAGCTTTCCGAAATGCGCCTCAGCCAGTTTCCCGCGCTGTTGCGAGCGTATGGTTCAATCAAGCTTGCCGCAGCGCGCGCGAACGCGCGGCTTGGTGTTTTGAACGCCGAGAAGGCTGAAGCGATCGAGAGCGCTTGCCGTGATCTCGAATCCGGATCACTCGACACACAATTTCCGATCGATGTCCTTCAGGGCGGCGCCGGTACCTCGACAAACATGAACGTCAACGAGGTTATAGCCAATCGTGCCCTCGAGCACCTCAATCGGTCCAAAGGCGATTACGACGCGCTTCACCCGAACGACGACGTCAACCTCTCTCAATCAACCAACGATACGTATCCGACGGCCGTCCGTATTGCGACACTGCGTCTTCACAAAGAGTACCGGACGAGACTTTGCGCGCTCGCTACCGCGCTGGACGAGCGCGGGGTTGCATTCAAGGACATCATGAAGCTGGGACGAACGCAGCTTCAGGATGCCGTCCCAATGACCTTGGGTCAGGAATTCAAGGCTTTCGCCAGCGCGATTCGCAGGGACATCAGGAATGGCGACCTGATTGTCGGCAATCTCCATGAAATCAATTTGGGCGGCACCGCGATAGGAACCGGGATCAACGCTCCCGAGGGCTATGCCGCCGCTGTGATTTCTGAATTGAGCAAATTGACTGGCCTGCCCCTGAAGCTGGCCGACGACCTCGTCAGTGCAAGCTGGGATGTGAGCGCGCTCGTACTTTGTTCTGGTTGGCTCAAGCAATCGGCACTGACGCTTTCGAAGCTCGCGAATGATCTGCGTTTGCTTTCAAGCGGCCCGCGTGGAGGCATTGGCGAGATCACGGTGCCGAGTGTTCAGGCCGGGTCATCCATCATGCCCGGAAAGGTAAATCCGGTAATTGCGGAGGCGATCAATCAGATTGCGTTTCAGGTGGCGGGAAATGATGTCGCAATCGGCATGGCCGCCGAAGCCGGGCAGCTCCAACTCAATGCAATGGAGCCGCTGATTGCATTTAATCTTCTCTCCTCATTGCAGCTCCTGATCAATGGGGTGGATACGTTGACCACGCGCTGCATCGGCGGCATTTTGGCAAATCCAACTGCTTGCCGTCAGTATCTTGACCAAAGCGTGTGTCTCGCCACAGCGCTAGTCCCTCTTCTCGGCTACGAGATTGCAGCGCGGATGGCGAATGACGCCCTGCAATCCGGCAAAACCATCCGAAATACCGTGATAGAGCACGGACTAATGGGAGCTTTGGAAGCGGACGATGCGCTGGATGCCGGCCGTATGTTGGGTGAGCTGAAAACCGGCGCAACTATTCGAGCTTGATGTTTGCTTTCTTGATGACGTCGGCCCACCGGTTGACCTCTTCGCGCATGTAGTCGGCGGCTTTTTCCGAAGAACCGCCATACACCTCGGCTGACAATTTCTTCAGACGTTCGCGTATGTCCGGTTGGGCCAACGCTTCATTCACATCGACGTTGATTTTTGCCGTGATCGCTTTCGGCGTGCCCGGCGGAGCCACTATGGCGTACCATGCGACCGCCTCGAAACCGGGCAGCGTTTCTGCAATCGTCGGTACGTTGGGAAGCGAGGACAGACGCTGGGCGGAGGCGACGGCGAGCAGCTTGAGATTGCCGGCCTCGGCGAGTGGGAGCGAAACACCGAGATTATCAAACATCACGTCAACGTTGCCGGCCAGCAGACCCTGAAGCGCAGGGGCCGAGCCTCGATAGGGAATGAAACGCAGCTTCACCCCCGCCATAACGTTGAATAGTTCGGCGGTGAGATGCGACGTAGTGCCGTTTCCCTGAGTAGCAGCCGTAACCTGATCCGGGTTCTTGCGTAGATAGTCGATCAGTTCGGGCGCACTCGAGGCCTTGATGTTGTTTGGATTCACCATCAACGCGTTCGGCACGTGCGCCATCACAATGATCGGCTCGAACTTGGCCGCATCAAAAGTGAGATTCGGGTAGAGGCTTTGATTAATCACCAGCGGCGGCGGCGGTGAGGAAAGCAGCGTGTAACCATCGTGAGGCGAATGATACACGAAATCGGCGCCGATATTTCCGGCGGCTCCGGTGCGGTTCTCGATGATGACGGGCTGGCCCCATTTGCGCGAGAGCCAATCTCCGACAAGGCGCGGGATCGCATCGGCGGTTCCTCCTGCCGCGAAGGGCACGATGATTTTCACTGGACGATCCGGATAATCGGTCGCACGTGCCGTGCTGAAGGCGATGGCGACGGAACTCGCAAACAGCACTGCTAGGCATGCTCGTCGGCGCGCAACTCGCAACGGCTGGGAATACGCGGACAACATCAGTCGCTCCCCCTGATTTTCGAGCACGGCCTCAAGCTTGGCAAATGCCCCCGCTCCGTGTGAGGATACAAAGACGCAAGCAAGGTTTTCCCACGCAAGGAGTTGATGGTGCAATCCCGTCTTGACGTCATTGTGGTGGGAGGCGGGATTGGCGGGCTGTTCGCAGCCAATGCGCTTGCTGCCGCGTCAGGTTTACGGGTTCGCATCTACGAGCAGGCGCCTGCCATCGGGGAAATCGGGGCCGGCGTGTTTCTGACTCCCAACAGTGTGCGGCACCTGAAGAGGATTGGACTGGAACCTGCGGTACAGAAGTGGGGCGCCCGCGTCGGTGGCGATTCCCGTTATTTCCGCGAGGACGGAACTCCGATTGCGCCAGTGCAGGTGACCGACTCTTCCGGCTGGAATGCGACTTTCGGAATGCATCGTGCCGACCTCGTCCAGATGCTGGCCGATGCGCTGCCCGTTGGCGCACTCCATGTCGGACATCGTTGTACCGGGTTCGAACAGGACGCCGGCAAGGCTCGGGTGTCCTTCGCCAACGGCGCGTCGGCCGAGGCGGATATCGTGATCGCCGCGGACGGTATTCACTCCGAGCTTCGTCGACATGTGTTTGCGTCGTCCGAACCGGTGTTCTCGGGCTCCGTTGCCTATCGCGGTCTCGTGCCGCATCACCGCGTGCCGGATTGGCCCACCGACCGCTGGCAAATGTGGCTCGGCAAGGGAAGGCATTTCCTCGCGTTTCCGGTACGCGCCGGAGAGTTGATCAACTATGTCGGCTTCGTCCCGACCGACGAGGAGATGAAAGAATCCTGGACCGCGCCGGGCGATCCCGATGTTCTTCGGCAGACTTTTGCGGGGTGGGATCCGCGCATCCATGAACTGTTGAAGGAAGTTCAGCTCACCTTCCGATGGGCGCTATACGATCGCGAGCCACTGCCGAGCTGGACCCGGCAGCGGCTCAGCCTCCTCGGCGATGCCGCGCATCCAATGCTTCCGCATCTGGGACAGGGCGCCAATCAGTCGATCGAGGACGGCATGGCGCTCGCGACCATACTGGCGCGTGCGGACCGGGCCAGCGCGCCTCAGGCCCTCCTCGCCTACGAACGGCTTCGCCGCGATCGCGTGGCGCAGGTCCAGCGCGGGGCGCGGGAGAACGGGCTGCGATATGATTCCGTTCATTCCGATCTCGGCGTCAGAGATGCGGAGATCACCGCGCATGCCGCGTTCCGCAGGCGGCTTTATGACCATGACGTCGTGCCGTATGCGCAAGCCGCGGCAGCAGCCCTGCTGGCGTAGAGTTTTGTCTAAATTGTCTGTTTATGCGCCGGCAGCCGGAAGGCTCGCCGCTGCAATGGCGACGATTTGAGCGAGCCGGCGGCCGAACCGGGATGGCTTGTCACGCAGCAATGAACGCAATCGTCTCATATCGCAGGCTCCTGGCGCGCCAGCGGACAACCGGTCCGTGATAACGCTACCGGAACAAGAAACTATGGCCTGCGGTAGCCAAGTCGAGAGCGGTTAGGAAATAGCAATGCCCTCACCGTTCTCTCTGGATCGGCAGTGAATTTATTGCTTCGATCAAGTGAGCGACGAGCGATATTTTTCCCCACGAACTTTCGTTGATTACGCGGGGATTATGCCGGCGCGAATCCGAAGGTCCGCTCGAAGCGCTTGGCATACGCCGGCCATACCTCTGAGTTGATGATACGCGGCGGCCGCTTGCCGTCGAGCGCGTCGAGCATTTGCTCGGCGGCTATCCGGCCCATGTTCTCCCGCGCCTCCCGGGTCACTCCGGCCGTGTGCGGGCTCGCGAGCACATTGTCGAACTGCAGCAACGGATGGTCCGGCGTGGGCGGCTCTTTGGCCCAAACATCCAGCCCTGCCCCCGCGATCAGCTTGTTACGCAGCGCATCAACAAGTGCTGTTTCGTCATGGATGAAGCCCCTTGCAGTCGTAATGAAATAGGCGTGCGGCTGCATCAGTGCGAACTCGCGCGCGCCGATCATGCCGCGGCTTTCCTTTGTCAGCGGACATGAAATGGAAACGTAGTCCGAGCGGCGCAGTAACTCATCCAACTTGACCTTCTCGCCGCCTCGCTCCGACATTTCGGTTGCCGACAAATACGGATCGTATGCAAGCACGTTCATGCCGAGCAGCCCCCGGCACAACGCAGCGATCCGGCGGCCCACATTGCCAAGTCCGACAATCCCGATCGTCTTTCCCTGTGCTTCGGTGCCCATCAAGGCGTTGCGATTGACATTCGGCTCGCGCCGCAGCGCCCGATCGGCCTGAATAATGCGCTTCGAAAGCGTGAGCAGCATTGCGAGAGCGTGTTCGGCCACCGAGTGGGCATTCCCGCCTGATTGGTTAACCACCAGCACGCCTGCCGCGGTGCAGGCGTCCACATCGACGGGATCGAAGCCCGCGCCATTACTCGAAACGATCAGGAGATTTGGTGCTCGTCGCAGCAGATCTGCATCGACATGGAAATGCCTGGCAAGCTCATCGCGCGCCGCGCCGACCTGGTAGGCGTGGGCGGCGGACAGGATCGGCGCTGCGATTTCCTCCGGACTTTCGTTCTCGAGCCGATCGAGCCGCACATCCGGCCGCGCCCGCAAAATTTCCGCATAGATCTCGTTTGCGAGATATTTGACGTAGAACACCCGCTTGTTGTTGACGGACATTATTGCGGACTTTCAGTTCGGGAAATTCAGGTTTCGGCCCTGCTGGCCAGTTGGGCCTGATGACGAGGGCCAGAAATGATTGGGTGCCATTCGGCTTTCATGCCGGCAGACTGTATGATCGGGCCAGCGATCAGCAACGAACTGCCCAAAAAGCGCCTGCCTGAAGACCGCCTGCTCAAGGCATCCCTCCCAATTTCTTTCGGTTGTTTATCGCACGCCCGCGGATGAGAGGCCGCGCCGCAACTTGCAGATCACGACATCCAGGACATGTTGACAATCCTGGGGATCGCGTCAAGTTTCGGCGCTCTCATCATAAGGGCGGCCGCGATGATCTCGCGAAGAAGTCGTCGGGAACGCAAGGGAGAATCCGATGGCGGCTGCGGCCGAACCAGCATCGCAAGAGCCTTCTGACGGGAAGGCCTGGTATGACGTGGTGCTGCAAACGCTCAAGCGTAACGAGATCCGCCTCGTGCCTTATGTTCCGGATCGCGTGCTGACCACGCTGATCAAGAATATTCACGCCGATCCTTTCTTTGTTACATTTCCGACCGCGCGCGAGGAGGAAGCCGTAGGCATTGTGTCCGGAGCGTGGATGGGCGGAATGCGCGGTGCGGTGCTGATGCAGACTTCGGGCTTCGCCACACTGGCGAATGTGCTGGCATCGCTGGCGATCCCCTACCAGATCCCGCTCATCATGTTCGTGTCGGAGCGTGGCACGCTTGGCGAGTTCAACTACGGACAGTCGCTAGTCTGCCGGACTATGCGGCCAGTACTCGCGTCGCTGGCCGTGGAACACCACACCGCGACGCGGCTCGACGAATTTGAGTTCATCGTCGACCGATCGATCAAGCAGGCCATCACCACGCAGGCTCCAGTGGCGCTGATTCTGTCGCCATTGTTGACCGGTGGCAAAGTATTCGAGAAGTGAGCGAGTCCATGAGCCCGGCAACCAACTCCCCTGCCCGCAGCACCGCCACCCGCAATACCAAGGTGATGAACCGATTCGACCTCACCTCGCGGCTGGTCGCAAAGCTCAAGAATGAGGAAGCCGTGATCGGCGGCATCGGCAACACCAATTTCGATCTATGGGCGGCGGGCCATCGTCCGCAGAACTTCTACATGCTGGGCAGCATGGGCCTGGCTTTTCCGATCGCGCTCGGCGTCGCACTGGCGCAGACTAACCGTCGCGTGTTCGCGCTGGAGGGCGACGGCTCGCTGCTGATGCAGCTGGGCTGCCTCTCGACCATCGCGGCACTCAAGCCGAAGAACCTCTGCATGATCGTGATGGATAACGGACTTTACCAGATCACGGGCTCGCAACCGACTCCGGCCGCGGCGGTATCGGATATTGTTGCCATCGCGATCGGCAGCGGGCTCTCCGAAAGCGCGTGGGCGGCCGACGAGGAGGACTTTGAGCGCCTGGTTGACCAATCGTTGTCAGCGTCGGCACCGATGTTGATCGGTGTTCGCATCGATGAGAAGCCGGGCGTTGGCGCAACCCGCAGGGATCCCGTGCAGATCAGGGAGCGTTTTATGCTGGGACTCGGCGTACGCGAGGCCCTGTGAAACAGAGCAGCGGCGCAGGCGAGCGTGCTGGCAAAAAAATGCCGCCAGAACTGGGGCGGCATTTTTGCGCGACAGTGGTGACGTAACTTGATTTAAAGCAGGCCCGCGCCGCGCGCCCACTTGTACTTGGCGCCGAGCACCGCGACCGGAATTTCGGTCGAATAGGCGTAGGCGACGATGCCATTCTGGTAAAGATAGTCGGCGGCCTCTTCGACCTCGATATCTCCGGCTAGCGACGCAACGATCGGCTTCTCGATACCCTTTGCCTTCATTTCGTTTTTCACCTCGACCATATTCTTTGCGAACACCATCGGTGGTGTCACGATGGTGTGCCAGTAGCCGAGGATCAGCGAGTGAATGCGCGGGTCTTCAAGTCCGAGCTTCACGGTGTTGACATAGGTGATCGGCGGCTCGCCCCCGGTGATGTCTATCGGATTACCTGCCGCGCCGAACGGCGGGATGAATTTGCGGAACGCTGCATCCAGATCCGGCGGGATCGTCATCAAGGACAACTTGTTATCGATGCAGGCATCCGACAGCAGCACGCCCGAACCGCCAGCCCCCGTGATGATGACGACATTTTCGCCTTTCGGCGTCGGCAGTACTGGAACGCCGCGGGCGAATTCCAGCATGTCGCGCAGCGAACGTGCGCGGATCACGCCCGACTGATTGAAGACGTCTTCATAAATCTTGTCGTTGCCGGCGAGCGCGCCAGTATGGGAGCTCGCCGCCTTGGCGCCCGCTGACGTCCGGCCTGCCTTCAAGACAACAATCGGCTTCTTCTTCGATACCCGCTTGGCGACCTCCGCGAACGAGCGGCCGTCCTTCAAATCCTCGCAATGCTGGGCGATGATCTGAGTGTTGTCGTCCTGCTCGAAGAACGTCAGCAGATCGTCCTCATCGATGTCGGACTTGTTGCCGAGACCGACGATCGCGGAGACGCCCATTTTGGCGGAGCGAGAAAATCCGATGATCGCCATGCCGATGCCGCCGGACTGCGAGGACAGCGCCGCGGAGCCCTTCACGTCATAGGCGGTGCAGAACGTCGCGCACAGATTGGCGGGGGTGTAATAGAAACCGTAGATGTTCGGCCCCATCAGGCGGATGCCGTATTTCTGGCCGATCGCCTGAATTTCCTCCTGGCCCTTCACGTTGCCGGTTTCGGCATAGCCGGACGGAATCAGGATCGCACCGACCACTTTCTTCTCGCCGCATTCGACCAGGGCCGACGCGACAAGGCTCGCCGGAATCGCGAAAACCGCGATATCGATTTCGCCCGGCACGTCCTTGACCGATTTGTACACCTTCTTGCCCATGATCTCATCCGCCTTCGGATGGATCGGGTAGATCTCGCCCTTGTAACCGCCGTTGATGAGATTCTTCATCACGGAGTTGCCGATCTTGCCGCTCTCGGCGGAAGCACCGATCACAGCGACCGACTTCGGTTTCATGATCCGGTTCATCTGACGCACGATGTCGTCATGGTTTGGGCGCGGGCGCGCCGGCTTCGGCGCGAAGTCAACGACGATACGCACGTCGGCGGCGATCGCGTCGGCTTTGGTTGCGAAGACCGGGTTAAGATCCATCTCAGTGATTTCAGGGAAGTCGGTGATCAATCGGGAAACATTGACGATGATCTCGGCAATCGCTTCGCGATTGACGGGATCGCTGCCGCGCACGCCCTTGAGCATCTCGTGCGCCTGGATGCCGTCGAGCATCGAGAGCGCGTCTTGCTTCGTTGCTGGCGCAAGACGGAACGTAATGTCCTTGAGAACTTCCACCAGCACGCCGCCGAGACCGAACGCGACAAGTTTGCCGAACGATCCGTCGGTGACCGCGCCAACGATTACTTCCTGTCCGCCCAGCAACATCTGCTGAACTTGAATTCCCTCGATCTTGGCGTCGGCTTTATATTTTTTGGCATTGGCCAGAATGGCGTCGTAGTTCTTTTCGACCTCGGCGGCGTTCTTCACGCCCACCATCACACCGCCAGCTTCGGTTTTGTGCAGAATATCCGGCGAGACGATCTTCATCACGACCGGGAAACCCATATCCGTCGCGATCTTCGCTGCTTCGGCTGCGGATTTCGCCACGCCTTCCTTCGGAACAGCAATGCCGTAAGCATCGCACACCAGTTTGCCTTCCGGCGCGGTCAGGCTGGTGCGTCTGTCCGCCTTGACCCCGTCCAGTATTTTGCGAACCGCATCTTTGGAATTCGGCATTGGCTTCCTCCTTGAGGTTTCTTTGATTCCGGCGAACGCGTCGCATCGGACGACGTTTCACCTGCGGTGTTCCCGGCACTGGGACAGGGCGGGGCGGCCTAGGGCCGCACTATCGAGATTGGGGCCGTCATTCGGCATCATGGCATTTGGTATGCCAGCCGCGCCCTTGTCAAGGTGGCCTGAGTATTCGAGGCGTAAAACGTGAGTAACTTGACAGTCTGGCATTTGGCATGCCAAAAACATTTCGAAATTGGTCTGACAAGAATTGGTCTGACAAAGGCCTTTCCGGCGCGGGACCAGTCGGAAACAACCGAGGCAAGCTCCACTATGGCCGAGGCAGAAATCGCGATCGTCCGCATCGCCCCGGAGACCAGCTTCAAGAACAAAGCCTATGAGGCTTTGAAGGAAGCCATCCTGAAGATGGACATTTACGCTACGCCCGAGCCGGTGATGCTCGACGAGCGCGCGCTTTCGGAGCGGCTTGGCGTCAGCCGCACCCCGATACGCGAAGCGATCGCGATGCTGGAGCAGGATGGTTTTGTAAAGACCGTGCCGCGGCGCGGCATCGTCGTGGTGCGTCGTACGAAGGCCGAGATCGTTGACATGATCCGGGCCTGGGCCGCGCTCGAGAGCATGGCCGCGCGACTGATCACGACAACCGCGCGCAAAAAGGACATCTCGGCCCTCCGCGACTTCTTCAAGAATTTCGGCAGGGATCGCCTGCCGCAGGACCACGTTGAGGAATATTCGAAAGCCAACATCGCCTTTCATCAGGCGCTGATTTCGCTCAGCGAGTCGCCGGTGCTGATCGACATGACGAATGACATCCTGCTGCACGTTCGCGGCTACCGGCAATTGACGATCGGACGCCAGGATCGCACTGCGGTATCGCTGCCCGAGCATATGGCCATCATCGAGGCGCTCGAGGAACGCGACACTGAACTGGCGGAAAAGCGCGCGCGCGATCACACCCTCGGGCTTGCCGCTTATGTGGAAGCCCACGGACAAGAACTTTTCTAGCACAACAGCCGTTAGCTTTGGGGCTTTGGCCAACGACTTAAGAGGACGCGAACTCGCGCCGGGAAGAAACGATCAGGGAGACAAGCCGATGCTGAACACCGCGACAAAGACCGAAGCGACGGACGCCCAGCAAGAGCTGACGGATGGCTTTCATCTGGTCATCGACGCCCTCAAGCTGAATGGCATCAATACGGTTTATGGGGTACCCGGAATTCCGATCACCGACCTCGGTCGGATGGCGCAGGCCGCTGGCATTCGTGTGATCTCGTTCCGCCACGAGCAGAACGCCGGCAACGCTGCCGCGATAGCCGGATTCCTGACCAAGAACCCCGGGGTTTGCCTCACGGTTTCGGCGCCTGGGTTTTTGAACGGGCTGACGGCGCTCGCCAATGCCACCACCAACTGCTTTCCCATGATCCTGATCTCAGGCTCCTCCGAGCGCGAGATCGTCGACCTGCAACAGGGCGACTACGAAGAAATGGACCAGCTGGCGATCGCGAAGCCGCTTTGCAAGGCCGCATTTCGCGTGCTGCATGCCGCCGACATTGGTATCGGTCTGGCGCGCGCGATCCGGGCCGCGGTCTCGGGCCGGCCTGGCGGCGTCTATCTCGATTTGCCCGCCAAACTTTTCTCTCAGGTGATGAATGCCGACGCCGGGGCAAAGTCGCTCGTGAAAGTGATCGACGCTGCGCCCTCCCAGATTCCGGCCCCCAGCGCGATCAAGCGCGCGCTCGACCTGCTAAAGACCGCAAAACGTCCGCTGATCATTTTGGGCAAGGGTGCGGCCTACGCGCAGGCCGATGACGACATCCGCGCGCTGATCGAAAAGACCGGCATTCCTTTTCTGCCGATGAGCATGGGAAAGGGTCTGTTGCCCGACACGCATCCGCAGTGCGCCGGCGCGGCGCGTTCGACCGTGCTGAAAGACGCCGACGTCGTGATGTTGATCGGCGCCCGACTGAATTGGCTTCTTTCGCACGGCAAGGGCAAGAGCTGGGGAGAGGCGCCAAAGAAGTTCATACAGATCGATATCGAACCGAGGGAAATGGACTCCAACGTTGAGATCGCGGCCCCCGTCGTGGGCGATATCGGTTCCTGCGTATCGGCGCTGCTTGCGGGCATGGGTGCCAACTGGCCGGCTGCACCGGCTGAGTGGGTCAGCGCCGTCAATTCGAAGCGGCAAGACAACATCGCCAAGATGGCGCCGCGGCTGATGAACAACAAGTCTCCGATGGATTACCACGGCGCGCTCGGCGCATTGCGCACAGTGATCAAGGAACGGCCGGATGCCATTCTGGTCAACGAGGGCGCCAACACGCTCGACCTCGCGCGCGGCATCATCGATATGTACAAGCCACGCAAGCGGCTCGACGTCGGTACCTGGGGCGTGATGGGGATCGGCATGGGCTTTGCCATCGGAGCCGCGATCGAGACCGGCCACCCGGTGCTGGCAGTCGAAGGCGATAGCGCCTTTGGCTTTTCCGGCATGGAGGTCGAGACCATCTGCCGATACAACCTGCCGGTCTGCGTCGTCATTTTTAACAACAATGGCATCTATCGCGGCACCGACGTCAACTCCGCCGGCTCCGACGTTGCGACCACGGTGTTCGTCAAGGACTCGCGTTATGACAAGATGATGGAGGCCTTCGGCGGAGTCGGCGTCAATGCGACGACGCCTGACGAGTTGAAGCGCGCCGTCGACCAGGCGATGGACTCAGGCAAGCCGACGCTGATCAACGCGGTGATAGATCCGGCCGCCGGCTCCGAAAGCGGCCGCATCGGCAACCTCAATCCGCAAAGCGTCATTCGCAACAAGTAACCAGCGAGATCGTGGCGGGGAAACAGACCCCTCCCCGCCCTCCCGCGCAGGATCAGATACGATACGGAGCAAGACAATGACCAAGGCGCTGCACGGCGTTCGAATTCTTGATTTCACCCATGTCCAATCCGGACCGACCTGTACGCAGTTGCTGGCGTGGTTCGGCGCCGACGTGATCAAGGTTGAGCGCCCCGGCGTCGGCGACATCACGCGCGGTCAGTTGCAGGACATCCCGAACGTCGACAGCCTGTATTTCACCATGCTCAATCACAACAAGCGCTCGATCACGCTGGACACCAAGAACCCCAAGGGCAAGGAAGTCCTCACCGAACTGATCAAGAAATGCGACGTCCTGGTTGAAAACTTCGGCCCGGGCGTGCTCGACCGAATGGGATTTCCTTGGGAGAAGATCCAAAGCATCAATTCGAAAATGATCGTCGCCTCGATCAAGGGCTTCGGCCCCGGTCCTTACGAGGACTGCAAGGTGTATGAGAACGTCGCACAATGCACTGGTGGCTCCGCCTCGACCACCGGCTTTCGTGACGGGTTACCGCTCGTCACCGGCGCACAAATCGGGGACAGCGGCACAGGCTTGCACCTGGCTCTCGGCATTGTCGCCGCGCTTTACCAGCGCACCATGACCGGGCGGGGACAGCGCGTTACCGCTGCCATGCAGGATGGCGTTCTCAACCTCGCTCGGGTGAAGCTGCGTGACCAGCAGCGCCTCGCCCACGGTCCACTCAAGGAATACAGCCAGTATGGAGAGGGCATTCCCTTTGGCGAGGCGGTGCCGCGCGCCGGCAACGACTCTGGCGGAGGTCAGCCAGGCCGCATTCTGAAGTGCAAGGGCTGGGAGACCGATCCCAATGCCTATATCTACTTCATCACCCAGGCGCCGGTGTGGGAGAAGATCTGCGACGTCATCGGCGAACCGGGCTGGAAAACCCATCCCGATTACGCGAAGCCCGCTGCCCGCCTGCCGCGTCTCAACGAGATTTTTTCTCGCATCGAGCAATGGACAATGACCAAGACCAAGTTCGAGGCGATGGACATTCTCAACAAGGACGACATTCCCTGCGGTCCAATCCTGTCGATGAAGGAACTGGCGGAAGATAAATCGCTCCGCGCTACCGGCACCATCGTCGAGGTCGATCATCCGACCCGCGGCAAGTATTTGTCGGTCGGCAATCCGATCAAGCTGTCGGATAGCCCGTCCGATGTGTCACGCTCGCCGCTGCTTGGGGAACACACCGACGAAGTCCTCCGGCAGGTGCTCGGATTTAGCGATCACCAGGTAGCTGAAATTCACGATTCCGGCGCGCTTGATCCGCCGCGCAAAGTCGCCGCCGAGTAGTTGCCCGCTTTTTCGAGTAGCTGAACTCCATGGCAACTCTCGGTTGCCACGCGTTCTACGTGCGCACCGTCCTCACCGACGGCAGCTATGCTGCAATGCGAAGCGCAATTGCTGCTATGCAAACAAGATGGTTGCCGGTGGCATCTGGCATACATAGAACGAGTTCCATGTGATCTTACTTCAAGGAACTCAAATGTCTAAAGCTGCCTCAGTTGCCATCGGGCCCACCGCCACTCTCTTCAGCCGCTTCCTGGCGGCACTGGATCAACTGCTCATCGCGAACGCCCAAACTGCCATCCGCAACGGCGATCTTCCCTATTTCGGCCTGTGAAGCCTCCACACGGCCTGAAAAGGGTGTGGGTTGTACCTCCCAGACGAATAAACCTTCCGAATGGCCCCTCACCGGGGGCCATTCTTTTATCCTGCCTTTAGCCTTGCCGCTGTGACATATCGCCCGGATGCGGCATGAGTCGTAAGGATGGGTTGCGTAGTGGCATAACACATACCAAAATCCCCCGACAAAAACGTGTTCGGGGATTCGCCATGACAGACAGGGTTTACGCAGCGGCTTCGGCCGATGCTCGCGTCAGCGATAGTTATCGATGGGCGCAGTTGGCTATCGGAGTCGCCGCTATGGTGATGATCGCCAATTACCAATACGGCTGGACTTTCTTCGTCCCGGATATCCAGAAAAAATTCGGATGGGATCGTGCATCGATCCAGTGGGCGTTCACTCTATTCGTTCTTTTCGAAACATGGCTGGTCCCGATCGAGGGCTGGTTTGTCGACAAGTATGGTCCGCGTCTGGTGGTCCTCGCCGGCGGTATCCTCTGTGGTGCCGGCTGGGCGATCAATTCGCACGCCACAAGCCTCAGCGGATATTATTTCGGGATGATCATGGCGGGTATCGGCGCCGGCGCGGTCTACGGCACCTGCGTCGGAAACGCGCTCAAGTGGTTTCCAGACAAGCGCGGACTTGCCGCGGGCATCACGGCGGCGGGTTTTGGCGCCGGGTCAGCACTCACCGTCGCCCCAATTCAGGCGATGATCAAGGACTCCGGGTTTCAGAACACCTTCCTCTATTTTGGTCTGGGCCAAGGCATCATCGTCGTCATCCTGGCCTTCTTTCTGGTTGCTCCAAAGGCAGGACAGGCGCCGCCGGTGATTCAGAATGCCAGTATTTTCCAGAGCCGTCGGAACTACGGACCGGAGGAGGTCATTCGGGAGCCGCTGTTCTGGCTGATGTACCTGATGTTCGTTCTGGTCGGCGCCGGTGGATTGATGGTTACGGCCAATCTGAAACCGATTGCGGCGGATTGGAAAATTGACAGCGTACCCGTCACTCTGATGGCGGTGACGATGACCACGGTGACATTCGCGGCGACGATCGATCGCGTTCTCAATGGATTGACACGGCCGTTCTTCGGCTGGGTATCGGACATGATCGGCCGCGAAAATACGATGTTCATCGCCTTCGGCCTCGAGGGCATCGGCATCTGGGCGCTCTATATGCTGGGCCACGATCCCATCTGGTTCGTGGTGCTGTCTGGTATCGTGTTCTTTGCCTGGGGCGAGATCTATTCTCTCTTCCCCTCCACTTGCACCGATACGTTCGGGGCGAAATTCGCGACCACCAATGCCGGGCTTCTCTATACGGCTAAAGGCACCGCTTCGTTGCTTGTGCCTCTCGGCAACTACATGCAGCAATCATCGGGAAGCTGGGACCGGGTGTTCCTGATCGCCGCGGGGGCCAACATTGTCGCATCGCTTCTTGCGATTGTGGTTCTCAAGCCGTGGCGCAAGTCTGTGATCGCCAAAGCTCAGGCAAACTGACTCAGCTGATTGGCAGGAACGCAAGCGCCCACCTCAAGAGGTGGGCGCTTTTTTGCGCGCAGCGGACTCCGTAGCCGACATTGTTCGCGAGCTTGTGACGCGGAGGCCGCGCCACCCGACTTCGCTGGCCCAAGAATGTCCATTCTCCTGGCGCGTATTGCGGTGGGTGATCAGTTCGATTGACAATTGGCATAATGTATACCAATAATATGGTAAAAGGTCCTACGCTCACCTTTTAGGGAGGTTGCGATGCAAGTCGGAGATATCCTGCGCAAGAAAACTGCCCGGGTTGCAACGGTTCGCATGAATGAGACTGTCGGTATTGCCGCCCAATTGATGCGCGCCAGCAATATCAGCGCCCTTGTGGTCAAGGACGTCGTCCGCACCGAAGGGAATACGGCTGTTGGCATGTTCACCGAACGTGATGTCGTTCGCGCCATTGCCGAGCACGGCGCCGCCGGCGTTAATCTGAAGGTCTCGCAATTGATTTCGGTCCAGCAGCTGGTTTCCTGCAGCTCGACCGACACGCTCGAGCACGTTCGTCATCTGATGAACAAGCACCACATCCGCCATTTGCCGGTGATCGACAATTACAGCCTGATCGGAGTGGTCAGCATCCGCGACATCTCGACCGCATTCGATGATGAGGCGACCGCCAGCGCGCGATCGCTATCTGCCTGAGCGGAAACCCGCTCGCGCATAAATTGGATTTTAAAACTGCCGAAGGCCGGCCGAGCGCCACGCCATTCTTTGGTCCCTCGACCAGGGACTTCTCGAGGGCGAGCTAAATCCTTGCCGTTTTGCATGATCGCCCTGCCTTCAACTGCCTCGCCTGCCGATGGACATTTGCCGGCTGCGACGGCATCCTCCCTTCAACATCGCCGAAACGCAATTTGGTCAGTACAAATCGCGTGTCTTCGGCAAACTCGGCTGGAAATTCGCGATCAGGATACCGCAGATATTTTCCAATAAGAAAATGCTGCGACAGTATTAGAGGTCAGGATGATCAAAACACGATTTACCGAATTGGTTGGCGTTGAACACCCGATCGTTCAGGGCGGAATGCAGTGGGTCGGACGCGCCGAACTGGTGTCGGCGGTCGCCAATGCCGGCGCGCTAGGGTTTATCACCGCGCTGACGCAGCCAACGCCGGAAGACCTTACGAGAGAGATTGCGCGCTGTCGCGGCATGACTGACAAGCCGTTTGGCGTGAATCTCACCATCCTGCCCTCGATCAAGCCGCCGCCCTATGCCGAATACCGCCAGGCCATCGTCGAGAGCGGCATCAAGATTGTCGAGACAGCCGGCAACAAGCCGCAGGAACATGTCAACGAGTTCAAAAAGCACGGCATCGTCGTGGTGCATAAATGCACAAGCGTGCGCCATGCGCTCTCGGCGGAGCGCATGGGCGTCGACGCGATTTCGATCGACGGGTTCGAATGCGCCGGCCATCCCGGGGAGGACGACACACCCGGGCTGATCCTGATTCCGGTCGCCGCCGAGAAGGTGAAAATCCCGATGATCGCTTCCGGTGGTTTCGGCGACGGCCGAGGCCTGGTGGCAGCGCTGGCGCTTGGCGCCGAGGGCATCAACATGGGTACCCGATTCATGTGCACCAAGGAGAGCCCGATCCACCAGCTCATCAAAGAGAAGATCGTTGCTAATGACGAGCGTGAGACCGAACTGATTTTCCGGACCATGCGCAATACTTCGCGGGTCGCCAAGAACGCCGTCAGCACCAAAGTGGTGGCGATGGAAAAGGAAGGCGCAACGTTCGATCAGGTGCGCGAACTTGTGGCCGGCGCCCGCGGCAAGATGGTCTATGCCACAGGCGATGCCGATGAAGGCATCTGGTCGGCCGGCCAGGTGCAGGGATTGATCCACGACATCCCGACCTGCGCAGAACTGGTGTCGCGCATCATGCGGCAGGCTGAATCTATCATCCGAAGCCGCCTCGAAGGCATGATGTCCACCCCCCGCCGGGAAGCCGCCGAATGAGCGTCCCGGCTTCGCAGGCAATCGAGAACGATCCATGAAGGCTTACGTTTATGGCGCCGGTGGCGCGACGATTGCGGAAGTCCCCAAACCGACGCCGAGCGGCACGCAGGTGCTGGTCAGGGTGCATGCTTGCGGCCTGAACCGTGCCGATCTCGGCATGACCAAAGGCCAGGCCCATGGCAGCTCCGGTGGCATAGGAACCGTTCTTGGAATGGAATGGGCTGGCGAAGTCGCGGAACTCGGGCCCCAAGCTAAAGGCGTCAGGGTCGGCGACAAGGTCATGGGATCGGGCGCAGGCGCGTTCGCCGAATATACCCTGTCCGATCACGGGCGGCTGTTTCGCACCCCTTCGAATATGAACTTTGAAGAGTCCGCCACCCTCCCCGTCGCACTCGCGACCATGCACAACGCAGTGGTCACGAACGGCGCATTGCAGCCCGGTCAATCCGTTTTGATCCAAGGCGCCAGCTCCGGTGTCGGTCTGATGGCCTTGCAGATAGCAAAGCTCAAAGGGGCCAAACTCGTGATCGGATCCTCGACCGACACGATGCGCCGGAGCCGGTTGCATGAATTCGGCGCTGATCTCGCGGTCGATTCCAGCGATCCCGGCTGGGTCGATCAGGTGCTAAAGGCCACCGGAGGCGAAGGCGTCGACCTGATTGTCGATCAAGTCTCCGGCAAAGTCGCGAGCCAAAATCTCGCGGCCACCAAGATCAAGGGACGTATCGTCAATGTCGGCCGGCTCGGCGGAACGCATGCGGATTTCAATTTCGACCTGCATGCCGCCCGACGTATCCACTACATCGGTGTTACGTTCCGCACCCGCTCCATCGAGGAAATCCGCGAGATTTTTGACGAGGTCCGCAAGGATATCTGGCCCGCCGTGGAATCACGCAAGCTGCAGTTGCCGATAGACCAGGTGTTTGCTTTCAAGGACATCGGCAAGGCGTTCGAACACATGGAAGCCAACCGGCATCTCGGCAAGATCGTTGTGACTCTTTAGTTCAGAACTCTTTATTACCTCTTCAAGAAGAGCCTGATCTCTTCGAGCATGCGCTCCGTTTCCGGATCTTGCGACAGCGGCATGTGGTTTTGCCCGGGCAACGCCACGAACCGGGCGCCGGGAATGCCGAGCGCGAGTTCTCGGCCGGCCTCGATCGGCTGAACCTGATCGTCTCTCTTGTGCATCACAAGTGTCGGTACGCTGACCTTAGACAGCAACTCACTGACGTCCAGGCTCCTCGTTGTTTCGAAAAAACGGTAGGCGCACTCGGCGGTTGTCGTCTTGCGTTGGCGTTCCGCAAATCTTTGAAGCTGTTCCGGTGTCCCGCCCGGCATAAACAAAGATGAGAACAACTGACGAAACACAGGGCTTTCGCTTCCCCATCCTGTGCGGATGAGGGTGGCGAGCGCCTTCTGCTGTTGCAACTCTGAGTCATTTTTTGCGCGCCGATAGGTCCCCCTCGCAAACCCGCCGTAAAGGACCAGGTGAGTTACACGTTCCGGATGCCGCACCGCGAAGGCAACCGATATGGCACATCCCTGCGATAACCCTAGCAGCGGAAATCGATCGAACCCGGCGGCATCGACCACGGCCTCGAGGTCCCTCACCCATGCATCCAGCGAAATATCCTCGACGTCCCAATCAGAAAGGCCGTTACCGCGCGCATCGTAGCGCAGCAGGGTGAAGTCTCGCGCCAGCGAAGTATAGAGATGGTGAAGGTCCGGATTTTGCCAATCGAATTCGAGATGGTTCATCCAGTTCGCCGTTTTCACGAGTGGCGACCCGCTGCCCATTATCGCATAGGCCAATCGTACCCCATCGGGCGCGCGACAATAAGTGACCTTCAGCTCCATCTCACCCGGTTCGATCGCGTCGCCGGCGGCGGCGCCGATGGCATACGCGTCAATGGATTTCGAAATGTTTTTCAATCTCTGCGGACCTAGAGATCGACAAACGAAGGGAAGTTTGCCTTCAATCTGGTCATAGACCTGCCGAGAGATGCACACCGTGCCAGGTTCCGCTATTCCTTCCAATCGTGCAGCAATGTTAACGCCATCACCGAGCAAGTCCTCGCCCTCCACGAGGACATCGCCTACGTGAATGCCGATGCGCAGCCGCATTCTTCTGGCGTCGTCGACCGCCGAGGCCACCGCCTCAGTTTCTTTCTGTATCGCGATCGCGCAGCTCGCTGCCTGGACCGCACTGGCAAACTCGACGAAAAAGCCGTCGCCCATGATCTTGAACAGCCGGCCGGAATGCGCGGCCACGCTTGGATCAATAATGCTCCTCCGCAAGACGGCGAGCCGTGCGAGTGCGCCGGCCTCGTCGACACTGACCAGACGGGAATAGCCGACCACGTCGGCGGCAAGAATGGCGGCAAGGCGGCGCATTGTGCTCATCCCGTTCAGACTTGACGCAAGCTACTCGATGTCCCGGCACGTTGGACGTAATACCACATCGACAGTTTTTAGTCGGAACAATTCGCAACAGATGTTCCTGCGCTGCTCATCCGATCTGCGCTTTAATGTTGCAAGAGGGGCTGCTAAACCCGCGCCCATGAGCGATACCGTCCACAACGTCAAATCACGTGTCGCCGCGATTTCGGTATTTGCCAGTGCCGGCATGGCCGCGGCCAAATTCGTTGTTGGAATCGCAATCGGCAGTCTCGCTTTGATCTCGGAGGCGCTGCATAGCTCCATCGATGTGGTCGCGACCGTGATCACATGGATGGTGGTGCGGGTTTCAGATCGTCCCGCTGACCAGGAACATCACTACGGTCATGGCAAACTTGAGAGCGTGTCCGCGCTCGGCGTCATCGCGCTGCTTTATGTCTTGGCCGGCGGCATTCTGGTCGAATCCTATAGCCGTCTGCGCGACGGGGTGGCCCCGGCAAGTGTCACTGCAATTCCATTCATCGTTTTGCTGGTCGATATCGCGGTGAACCTGTGGCGGGCCCGGGCGCTGCACTCGGCGGCGCACACCACCAAGAGCCAGGCACTTGCGGCTGACGCGCTGCATTTCACGTCTGACGTGCTCGGCTCAGTGGCCGTGATGGTGGGACTGGCGCTTTCGGCGCTGGGATATTCCTGGGGCGATGCCGCCGCCGCGATCGTCGTGGCAATCGTGATCGCATTGTTAGGACTTCGAATGGCGCGATCTACGGTCGAGACACTGGTCGACCGCGCACCGGAAGGCGCTTCCGAAAAAGCCACAGCCGCAATCATTGCTGTGCCAGGGGTGCTCAATGTCGAGCGGTTGCGGGTGCGAATGGTCGGATCAATCCACTTCATTGATGCCGTCGTGCAGGTGCCACGCACTTATCCGATCGACCGGGTCGAGGAGATCAAACGGAAAGCCGAAGCCAACATCGCGAAAGTGCTCGACGATGCCGACCTGGCATTCACCGCAGTTCCCGTCGCGCGTGACAACGAAAGCGTGCGCGAACGCATTATGGTGATTGCCCGCAACTCCGGTCTGGCCGTGCACCATGTGACCGTGCACGACCTCGGCGGGAGATTAACCGTCAGCATTGATCTCGAGGTCGACGGCAATATGGCGCTTACTGCAGCCCACGGCATTGCCCATGAGCTGGAGGGGAACATCCGGCACGAATTCGGGGAAGACGTGGAGGTCGACACGCATATCGAGCCGTTGGAGCCGGAATTGCCTGTTGGTGTCGACGCTGCGCCGGAACGTGTTGAAGCTATCAAGAACGCGCTGTCGCGTTTCGCGACCGATACCGCGATCCATGACATCCACAATGTGCGGGTGCGCGAAACCGAGGCAGGCGAGATCGTGAACTTCCATTGCCGCGCCTCGTCGGCGATGCGCGTAATCGATGTCCACGAGAACGTCGACGAGATCGAGCGCGCGCTACGTCGGGCCTTTCCGGAAGTGAAGCGCGTGATCAGCCACGCCGAGCCTCCACGCGGCTAGCAGAAACGAGCGGCGCGTTCCCGTTTCGGACTCAACTCGCAGGTATATTTACGGCTCTCTTGCGCGCCAATTCTCCATTGGACAACATTTATTCGAGTTAACGAATCGTTGACTCTCGACAGCCCGCAAAAACTGGATTCAAATCGAGTGTGATTCGGAGTGGGACTGGGGTCCTTCTGAAGCGGGTGTAAAAGTTTCCAAGGGGGCCAAAGGTATGGGGCGCGCACACGCGGCGAGCGCCTGCGTTCAATCCGATTCGATCAAGGGATTGGCGCAGTCGATCGCGAAACCGGCCTATCATCGGCTGCTGATCGCCGAGCCGGTGCTTCGCCGCGCCGTCCCCATCCTGATTATCGCATTCCTGATCACGATCTGTCTTGGCGCGTTCGTGCAGGTGCTCGATCAGAACCGGCAAAAGCGGGCCTCGCTCAAGCGCGATCTTGCGGCACTCGCAGATGTACTCGCCGAACGGCTCGATCGCATCGCCTCCACCCGACAGCATCAGGCAGCGACCTTTGAGCGGCTTCAACTGTTGCTGCCTGGACTTATTCCGTCCTGGGGCGCCGTCGCCGGCCGGCACGTCATCGTCATCGGCACCGATCAACGCGTACTTGCTCGCGTGCCTATCGATGCCGGGCTTGACGATACCAGCCGCATTCTCGACGTCGTCAGCGCGGCCCTGCCATTGACCGCGTCGGCGCAGCAGGACCGCGTCACGGATATTACCTTGCCGAACGGCAGCGGCGCATTGGCCGTTCAGCACATCGTCAAATCCTTGCCCGGCCAGATCATCATTATTCAGGAAACGACGGACTCGTTGTTGCGCTCAGAGGCGGCGTTGTCAGTTACGCTTTCAGCTACTACGGGATTTGTGGTGCTGATCCTGGGCTTCGCCTTCCATTGGCAATCGACCCGGGCGCGGGAAGGCGATCTCATCAACGATGCCGTGCGGGGGCGGATCGATACCGCGCTCAACCGGGGACGATGCGGATTGTGGGATTGGGACCTGTCGCGCGGCAGGATTTTCTGGTCGCAGTCGATGTTTACGATGCTCGGTCTCGATACCCGCAGCGACCTCCTGACCTTCGGTGAAGTCAACGCGCTGGTGAATTCCGATGATATCGACCTGTTCGCGATCGCGGATCAACTTATCTCATCGCAAATCAATCACATCGACCAAACCTTCCGGATGCGGCACACCGATGGTCACTGGATATGGCTGCGGGTGCGCTGCGAGCTCAGCCACGGTACGGTTGGTTCCGGCTTGCACCTGATCGGCATTGCCATCGACATCACCGAGCAAAAGAGTCTTGCCGAAAAGACGGTAGAGGCAGACGTGCGGCTGCGCGATGCAATTGAGACCATTCCGGAAGCTTTCGTATTGTGGGACGCAGGCGACCGCCTGGTGCTCTGCAACTCGCATTTTCAGCGACTGCACAAGTTGCCGGACTCGGCGGTCACGCCGGGCACCTCGTACGAAACAGTAATCGAAGTCGGCAGCATGCCCGAGGTGCGTACGCGCTTGCACGAAGCCGGCGCCCACGCGCCCGGCGCGCGCACCTTCGAGGCTCAATTGGAAGACGGCAGTTGGCTTCATATCAGCGAGCGCCGTACCAAGGACGGCGGCTATGTCTCTGTGGGTACCGACATCACGCGCATCAAAGCCCATGAGAAGAAGCTCGTGGACAATGACATTCGCTTGCGCGCAACGGTGATCGATCTAAAGCGTTCGCAATCGGAACTTGAAAGGCAAGCGGTCGAGCTTGCCGATCTCGCCGAAAAATACTCGAACGAAAAGAACCGCGCCGAAGAAGCCAACCAAGCCAAATCCAAATTCCTCGCCAATATGAGCCATGAATTGCGCACACCTCTCAACGCCATCATTGGCTTTTCCGAAATCATGGGAAGTGGAATGTTCGGGGCGCTGGGCTCCGAGAAATACCACGAATATTGTCACGATATCCTCACCAGCGGTCATTATCTGCTTGAAGTCATCAATGACATTCTCGACATGTCGAAGATCGAAGCCGGCCGCATGAAGCTCGATAAGGAGCCGCTCGATCTCTCAAAGACGTTGGCGGAGTCGCTGCGCGTAATATCCGGGCGTGCCGATGACAAGCGCCTTGTACTGGACGCGGATATCGATGGCGCGATTCCGGTGGTAGCGGACCGCCGGGCCATCAAGCAGATCATAGTCAATCTGTTGTCCAACGCCGTCAAATTTACGCCGGACGGCGGTAAAGTCGTGGTACGCAGCCGCGTGTTCAGCGATTCGATTATGTTGATGATTGCCGATACCGGCATCGGTATCCCTTCGCAATCGCTCGCGCGGCTCGGCAGGCCATTCGAGCAGGTCGAGAGCCAGCTTACCAAAACGTATCATGGTTCCGGACTCGGCCTTGCGATTGCGCGGTCGCTGGCGGATTTGCATGGCGGATCGATGCGGCTGCGCTCCAAGCTGGGCGTTGGCACCGTCGTCTGTGTGACGTTGCCGCGTGACGGCAACGCCGGATCAAAGATGTCCGCCGCCGCTTAGATGCACGCCGCTCTCCGCAAACTGCGGCCCTACGCTAAGCCTCACGAGCGACAATTTCTAGAAAAACCCGGCGCACGTCGTCCTGGGTCTCCTTGACCCGCGCCTCGAGTGACGAGAAGTCGGGAGCATCGCCGGCACGCGCCATCACGCGCAGCAGGTCTTCTCCGGAATTTTCGGGCTTAAATTTTCCGCTGACGCAGAGACGCAGAATTTGCGTGAGGTCATGATAAAGGTTCGCCGCCGAACGCAACACTTCAGCCGCCGACGGCAGGAGTATCCCGAATCGGGCGGCGTTATCGATCACGCGCAACGTGCTCACATCCAGGATATCCGGTTTCGCCGCGGCGTGGACGAGCTGGAGGTATTGCGCGATGAAATCAATGTCGACGAGGCCGCCAGCGGCGTATTTCAAATCCCAGACATCAGCCTCGCCCTTCTCCAGCGCAATTGCGCGGCGCATCTCCGCCACGTCCATTGCGACCGCCGCCGCATCACGCGGGCGCGTCAGGACGTCCCTGACGATTTCTTCTATTCTGGAACGGAAGTCGGGTGACGCTGAAATGACGCGCGCGCGGGTTAGTGCCATGTGTTCCCAGGTCCAGGCCTCACGCTCCTGGTATTCCGCAAACGATTGCACGTGTGAGGCGACCGGCCCTGCTCGACCGGAGGGCCGCAGCCGCATATCGACCTCATAGAGCACGCCGTAATTCGTTCGGGTCGTGAATGCGCTGATCAGCCTTTGGGTAAATCGCGCAAAATATTGCCCCCCATGGAGCGAGCGCGGCCCGTCGGAATCCGGTTGCTCGGGATCGAAATCATAAAGCAGGATCAGGTCGAGATCGGACGAGGCCGTCATCTCGCGGCTGCCAAGCCTTCCCATCGCGACAATCGCCGTCTGCTGTCCCTTGATCTTGCCGTGCTGGGCCGCGAACCGATCGGTCACCAACCCATGCACAGTGTGAACAATGCCTTCGGCGACATCA